>JASLXP010000440.1 GCA_030740295.1 Planctomycetota bacterium | reverse complement strand
CTCGGCCCTCGGCAAGCGCGGCCATTCGGTCTTCCTCCCGGCCAATGCTATCAAAGACATTCCCAGCGGGACGGAGCTCTGGCCATGGTTCCTCGCCCTGCTGGCCGCCGCCTACGGCGCCGAAGCCGTCGCCGGGCACTTCCTGTCACTGCGCAAACAGGAGGAAGCCCGAACGTGAGCTGGTTGATGAAAATTCTGGGCTCCTCCCTGGGCTCCTCCCTGGGCACGCCGGCGTCCCGCCGGCATCGCGAGCGAAGCTCGCTCTGCAGAGAAGAGCCAGCGGGACGCTGGCGTGCCCAGGGGAACTCCAGAGCCAGCGGGACGCTGGCGTGCCCAGGGGATTGCTGCGCAATCATGAGGAGGCCCGATCTATTTGTAGGCAGACTTAAAGCCGAAGTTCTCATTCTCCTAATCACTCTCCTAATCGTTCTCTCTTTCTTCTTACCCCAGCTCTCAATTCAGAGAATGATTTCAGAGAATAGGGAAGAAGAGAATGATCATGAGGAAGCCCGAACGTGAATTGGTTGATGAAAATTCTGGGCATACCGGACTCCGAGCGAGTGAGCAGCGTCACCAGTGTAGTGCTTCGTTCGTTGAGCGAGCCGCCCGTGTGGCTCTGGGTGGGGGTAGGCCTGGTCGGCGTTGCCCTGGCGTGCCTCAACCTGACGAAAAAATTAAGCATCCCGGGCCGCACACGAATCGTGCTGTCGCTGCTTCGACTTGTCGGCATCGCCACGATCCTGGCCATTCTGTTTCAGACGCAGTTGAAGCTTGAGATCGAACGCAAGCTGCTGCCAAAGATCGCTCTGCTTACAGACCGCTCCGGCAGCATGCAGGTGAAAGACGTTGCCGGAGAGGCGCGGTTTGCTGCTGCTGAAAAGGTCTCCAATGAACTGAAAGAGAAATTCGGTGAACGGGCGGAGTTCGTACCCCTGCACTTTTCTAATTCGCTCGGTAGTGACGCGGAAGGCGCGCAGACCGCGCTGGCCGCCAGCCTGAAGGACGCGCTGAATCTGAACGAAGATTTTCGCGCTTTCGTGGTGCTCACCGATGGCAGGGATACGGACGGGCGCCCGGTCACGGAAGCCGCCGCGCTGGCCGCTCGGCGAAATCTGCCTGTCCATAGCGTCGTATTCGGTGGGAGTGAGGTGGCGGCCCTCGACTACGATCTCGCGCTCGAAGCCGCGGACGAAGCCATCCGGCTGGGGAACAAAGTTTCGATCAGCGGCTCTGCGGGCGCTCCAGGCCACGATGGCCGGAAAGTCCAGATCGCCCTGCTCGTCGATGGCAAACAGAAGATAGCCCGCAACTTCACGGTGATGCGGGGGCGTGCCCGATTCAGTTTCGAGCATCGGCCTGAAAAAGCCAGGCGCTACCGTTACGAAGTCCGCCTTGTTTCTTCCCCCGACGACCCGGCCCCGCAAAACAATTTCGCCGTTCATAACGTGGAGGTGATCGACCGCCCGATCCGTGTGCTCTACTTCGAGCACCATCCGCGATTCGAGAGCAAGTTTCTCATACAGATTCTTGAATCCGATCCCGGCGTGTCGCTGCTGAGCGTCATGCGCATGCCGGGCGGCGGCTGGTATGTCAAAGGCAAGGCATTTCATGAGAGCCCGGAAGCAGGTGTTCCTTCCAGGGCCGATGAGCTTTTCAATTACGACGTGATCATTTTGGGAGACCTGCCCCGAAAGACTTTCTCCGAAGATGGCGACCGCACCGAGACCCGTTTGAGGAACATTGCAGATTTCGTTACCCGTCGCGGAGGAGGGCTGGTGACGCTTGGCGGGCGGCATGTTTACATCGCCGGCCATTACGGGAACTCTCCGCTGGCAGAAGTCCTGCCGTTTGATTTGAAACAGTCGGAGAAAGAGCAGTTGACCGGTAAGTTTTTCATGGACGTTCCGACCGCGGCTCTCAATCATCCTGCCATGCATCTTGGGCCCGTACCGGAGAAGTGGAACGATCTCTGGAAGGACATGGTTCAACTCGAGGGGTGCAACACCGTGGGCAATGTCCGGCCTGCGGCCACGCTGCTCGGCTACCGGGAAATGGGCGAATCCCGCGTTCCCGTTCTAGCTTCGATGAAGGTGGGCCGCGGCGGTGTGGTATCGGCGGCCTTCGATACCAGTTGGCGGTGGCAGCTCGCACGCACGACCGAAGAGAGTTACGCCCGCATTTTCTGGGGCAACGTCATTCGCTACCTGGCGCCCGACCCCCGGCGGGAAGCCAACAAGCCGACCATCGAGGAATACTCCGGCAGAGCCGCGGTCGGCCAGACACTCCACCTGGCCTCAGAGCTTGTCGATGATTTCTTTCAGCCCATCGTCAGAGCGCCGCTTGAAATCCGCGTGGTGCGACCCGGCGGTGATCTGGTCAAACATTATCCCTCCGATATTCCGGAAGCTCCCGGCCTCTACGAGTACGACATCGAGCTGCCGGTGCCGGGCACATACAGGATCGAAACGCATTACCTTGAAAAGAAGCGCTCTGAAAAAAACATCGAGGTCAAACAGCAGGCGGACGAGTTTCTGGATGTCTCGCCTGACGCCGCCGCTATGTCCCAACTGGCGGAGGCTACGAACGGCGTGTCAGTTGATTCTGAGAACATCCCGGCCCTGATCGCCGCTCTCGACCTCGAGCCAAAGTACGAGCAGGACACGGCCGACGTCCCGCTCTGGAATCATCCGTTGACGATCATCCTGTTCATACTTGTCGTGTGCCTTGACTGCCTGATCCGCAAACGAGGAGGGCTGGCATGACGACCCAGCTCTACGATTCTTTGCGACACGAAATCTCCCGGTTCGGGCGTGGACGCCGGAGGCTGCGGTTGATCGCAGCTTCGTCTTTGTGGATCACACTTGGGCTCATCATTTCCGGGGCCTATGTGCTGATCGATTTGGCCTTCGAGCCGGGCACGATCCCGCTGCTGGTTTGCTGCGGGCTGTCGGCCTTGGCGATTCTCATTCTT
>JASLXP010000439.1 GCA_030740295.1 Planctomycetota bacterium | reverse complement strand
CATGCGCCAGTGTGCAATCAGATTTCCGGCCACTCTTGAAGGCGCGGCCGTTCAGATCACAAGGAACGGGCCTTCTCCATCGATCAAGACTGCTGAAGAAGTAAGCATCGTGGCTACCCGGCTCGACACGCGTCTGCATCAGGTACCCAGAAGGGCGGCAAAACCTGTCGAGGTCACTTATTGGCAAGATGCGCAGGATGACCGAACGATGATCGGCGCGGGGTCTGGGAAGTCAGGCTGGTTGGATGTGCGGATGCCGGATTTCAGATTTGCCATCGCAGGGGAACGCTTTGCCGAACGCTATCCCAAAGAAATAACGGTCAGCGATCTGGATGTCACTTACTCGCTCTGGCCTGCAAGCACGAATCAGATACTCGACCTTCGGCAGTTTGACGAAGAGGAATTAAGAGACGAAAGGAACCCGCCGACAACGCTGACAGGCCACCCCGCCGGGCTTGCCATAACCGAACAGATCTGGCTGGATTTCTCAGCGGACGCCGAAGGTGAAGACCTGAAGACGCAGGCGGAGAGCACGCTCATCCTGAAAGCAAGACCCTCGCACTATGTGGAGTCCGGTGTTTTCGGGCCGCTGTACCAGCGCGACGCCGGCCTGTTTCCCGAATACGAAGGCGCCACCGATCTCGCCCTGCAATGGCTCATGCGATCACCTGCCGAGTTCAAGTGGTACGGCCTGTTGAACGACGGCGGTGCGCTGGCACATTACAGTCGGTCTTCCACTCAGAATACGAGCAGTGCTTCGAGCACCTGGAAGTGCCGGGGCGACTCCGGTTGGCATATCGAGGCAAACAACGAGAGTTGGCAGATACTGCTGCATTGGCTGCGCACGGGGAACGACGACTATTTTCAGTTCTTCCAACGCTTGTCAGCGCACTCAGCGAATGCAGGAATGATCCATCGGGAAACCGAGAATTCCATTCAGGTGAACAGCAACGGACTGCCTGCGGCTGGTGCCAGTCGTCGATCAGGCGCTGCGCCCTGGGGTCAGCCTACTTCGGGCGATGCTCATGGCGCACGTTCCAGAATCTTCTGGTATTTGCTGTCAGGGCATCTGCGCTCTCTCGAACTGTTTGCAGACAATCTGCGTTTCATGCTTGCTAAAAGGAATCCCTCGCCGCTGAACGTGGCCGAGATGACCCTCGGGTACGAGCTGTTTGATGGAATCTCAAGGAACAGTCGGTCGTTCGTGACCAGGCGGTTGGAACGTCTGCAACGATTCAAGAAGCGTGCGATAGCTAAAAACTGGAAACAGTGCGCGGCCGCGGCTTCAAATTATCTTGCTCTGGAAAAAGACTATTTCAGCAACCCAAATCGCATTCTGGAAAGGGCCAGGGAGGCCGTGCATTCGAGCAGGTCGGAAAAGATGGACCCGTCGGCCAGGTCGCAGTTCGCAGAAGGTCTGCTGCATTTCGCGATGGCTCACGCGGAGGATGCTGCAGAAAGAAAAACGGCACACGAGACCATTCTCAGAATTGCGGAGATTGAGATGGAAGGCGCCGGCGAAGCGGCTTTTTCTGGCAAGGCTATCGCTTTTGCCCATGCCATCCAGCCGAAGGCCGCATATGTTTCCTGGACAAAGAAACAGCTCACCGAAATGTTTGATGAGGAACGAATGGACTTGTTATCGCTGAAGCAAGCGCCTGTTTCCAGGCTGAGTTATCAGGAGCTCTGGCGCCGCCTTTCACTTCACCCGAATCTGTCTGCTCATCAGACCTCGCAGCTTTACGGCCGGCTCATTGGCCGAGTGCCCTGGTTCATGCAGGTCATCGAAGCAGATGCAAAGCTGGAGAAACTCAGATCTGTCAAAACCCGTCTCGCCGTCACCGCGACGGCTCTTAGCGAAGGCGTTCGTATTGCCTGGAAAGGTCAGATTGGATGGGACGCGACCGGATTCGAACTGCATCGCCGCAAGGGACACGAGGGTGAATTCAGCGTCATTGAAACTCTTCCGGACCGCAAAGATTCAGGCTCATATTTCGATAACAAGATCGAGGCGGGGCGCTCGTATCAGTATCTCCTGCATGTCCGCAATCGAGATGGCAAGGTTACTCCGTATGGCGAGCCACTCACCGTCACGCCGCTTACCTGGGTGCGACGGATCAACTGCGGCGGTCCCGAGGTGACCACACCAGACGGCCGGTTGTGGGAAGCCGACAAGGCCCGAATCTCCGGGGCAGGCATCTGGTCCAGCCGTTCGCCCATTCATAAGGCAGGAGATCTTCAGAATGTGTACAAGACAGAGCGATGGGCCAAAGCCTCGCTCACCTACACCTTCGACGCCAAGCCGGGCCGCTACAAGATCATCCTCCATCTCGCCGAAACCAACCGGAGCTTTTCGGTCAGGGGAAAGCGTGTTTACGAAGTGCGCTGGAATGAAAGAAGAATTGCAGGCCCGGTCGACGTGTTCAGAGCGGCCGGCAAAAACACCGCGTGGCAGTTGGAAAAGACCGTCGACCTGAAGACGACACCGGGCAAACTGGTTCTCAAACGCATCAGAGGAATCGGTCCGGCAGTCAAGGGGATTGAAGTAATGAGTAGTGAGTCTCAGTCAGCAAACCTGAAACCGTAGAACACATTCTCCCACTGGCGAATACAGACCTTTGTCTTCCGCCCTCTCAGCTCGCCCAGGCTCTTGCCGCTGCTCCAGATAATCTCATTGTAGAGATCGTCTTCAGCCACAGGGAGGCAATCATCAATAGTGAAGCCCTCGATGGGGACGCCCTGTTCGTCCTGAATTTCCGCCTTCAGCCAGCCGCCGTTTCGACTGTCAGGGATGCAATTGACCAGCAACACCGAGCCGTCCGCCTCGATGGGTTTAGTAACCATGCGTCCGGGATACGGATTCGTGTAGAGGCCGACGAAGCCATCGAGGCGCAGTTTGGCCAGGCCGATGGATGGCTTCAGATCGGGATCGATGGCCGTGTGCGCCGGTGACCATCCCGCGTGGAACTGCGGATAGGCGCCATAGTAGATGTAGAGCTCATCCTGAAATTCGATCGGACGACAATTCGGATAGACCATGCCGCCATCAAAATCACCGGGGTTGCCAACGCTCAGAAATCGGCTCCGCATGGGACGCTGCCAGTGAAGGCAGTCAGCACTGCTTGCCAGCGTCGCATAGATCGGATCGTTGAAATCCGTTGCGAGATGGGCATCAAAATTCAACAGGAAGCCAAGGAAGCCCTGACCATAACGGAAGCCAGTCATCTGGTAGAGATCCATGTCCCGTTTCTTATTCGTCGGCCCAATGCCTTTCGGGTCAGATTCATCCGCTTCGAGAATGACTTTCGGCGCGGGCCAATCGAGCACTTTATCCGTCATGGATACCCCGATCCTTCTCTGCGGTTGAGGCGTCAGAGATACGGGAGGACGGAGGAATGCAACATACTTGCCGAGTGGTTCATCCCAGCCCATGAGAAAGTTGGTGTCGTGAACAACGTCCCAGGTTTGAAAGAGCGGCTTCTCCCTGGTTGGCCATGTCCAATGCAGTCCATCCGGGGAGAGAAGCAAGTGAAGCGCGCGTTTCGAGCTGTCGTACATGAATCGCTTGTAGCGCCGCGCGGGGTCTTGGTCGTGCGGGTCGATCACCACACTTTCTGCATGCACGGAATCACAGATGTTGTTAGCCGCGGAGCCATTGAATTCGAACTGGCCGAGATCCGGTTTCTCCCAGTTAACACCGCACCTGCTGATTGCATAAGCCAGAAGGTGCGGAGCATTGCGGTCTTCAAGTGGCTCACCGATATGCCTCTCAGTGGCGCGTCGCTGTGCGGTGTACCAGGCTTTGAAGAGTTGTGCCTCTTCATCGAAATGCACGCTCGGAAAAGTAGCCCCGTTTCGATCCGTTTCGCTGTCCGCACGGATGACCGGCTCCGGAAGCTTCACCGGCTGCCCCATGACGGGAGTCATGTGCTCCCGTTCGGAGATGAGACTGTCATCGGGAAAAATGTGAACGGAATTGATTCTAAATCTGGATGGCATGTGCTGGCGCAGGATTTCGTGGAAAAAAGGCCACCGGCACAAGGTAATGGAACTCGCCCGGCTCTTCCATATCCTGGCTCGTCGAGATGCGTCCTGGCTCAGAGTATCCTGCCGACAGATCCATCAGCCCATGAAGCCATTCGAAGTCCTTCTCCTTCCGCCTGCTTCCGAAGCAGACCTGAAAGCAAGTTCTTTTCTGAACTGGCAATGCCTGATGGTCGAATACGGAGTCGACTTTGGTTTTAACGAT
>JASLXP010000438.1 GCA_030740295.1 Planctomycetota bacterium | reverse complement strand
GGGAATGTATCCAGTCCTGCGCTTCAAATACCGGATACCAGAGGGTACGCTGATCGATCTGACTCCAAACGCCAGTAGTTGGAAACGGATCAATCTCACAGACAATAACGCCCGTAACACACATCCCAGGATTGGGTCTGTGCCTAATTTCCAGGCCGATGGGCGATGGCACCAGGCAGAGATCGATATAGCCGCGATGCTTGCGAGCCATGTGCGCTTTACCTCGCATTTTAATATCAGCCAGATGCTGTTTGCTGATTGGGGCTGGCAGGGAAACCCTGAGGGCGTCGAAGTCTGGTTTGATGATTTCCAGATCGCCCCGCTGCTAAACCGAAAGAAGGGCATTGTGCTGAGCTGGAAGGCTCATGATGCCAGTGGAATAAAGAAATATTCTTACCACTGGTCAAAGTCGGGTAAGGACAGCGCAGATACTAATCCGGAAGGTGTGTTCAACTCCAAAACTTTTACCTCGGTTCCTGAAGGTGACGCGTGGTTCCATATTCGGGCCCAGGACAAGGCCGGGAATTGGGGGCCAAACAGATCGTATCGATTCATTGTCGATGATACGGCCCCCGTATTAGTAGAAACTAAACCTGCCGCAGGCGAGAAATCTGGCGATGACAAAATCAGATTAGTCATCGACAGGAAGGGCGGGGCGGCCCTCGATCCGTCGACCATAGCCCTGACTGTGAATGGCAGCCAGTATCTCCCCAACACGGCCGGCATTAATTGGGATTCAAAGACAGGTAGTTTAGTTTGGGATTGGCTGAAGATTAGCCCGTCCCAGCGAGTCTCAGTGGAAAACGGTGCGACTTTCAAAGTTGCTCTTGGGGAAGTAGCAGACTTCGCCGAAAATAAGCTTGAAGGCAAGGAATGGGAATGGACTTTCGACATCTCAAAGGACAAGAAGTCTCCCAGAGCGCCTGAAGTTCAAGCCTCTGAAGATGTATTTTCTTTCACCAGTTTCTCTGATACGACAAGCCCATGTTCTGCATCCGGCTCAGGTGCCAGACTGTCGCTCCACAAAGATGAAATCCTTGGTCAGAATGTCCTCAAGGCGGAGTCTGCTTTTCGATCACAGTTGGGGGCTGTGCTCCAAAGCAAGGGATATGAACTGAAGGACTATCCATACCTTTCATTTGACTACCGCTTTCCGAAAGATTTCAAGACTGACTTGATGGTGACGATTCAGTCCAGCAGGTATGTGCTGCGGCTGACCGACAGTTTCATTCGAAGGCGATATCCTCAGATAGGCCGCGCTGAGGTCGTTTGCGACAATAAGTGGCGCCACATGGACCTGGACTTATTCAGCTACGTAAAAGCAGTTGCACCGGACCAGCCGAGCTATCCTGTAAAGTCTGTGACCCTTGGCGATTTCGGTTTCGATCAGAATCCTGCCGGCACTACCTTTTATCTGGACAACGTGGCGATTCTCGGGGCATCGAATTCATCCTCCAGGTTTGAAATGTCCGCCCTCGATATTTCAGGCATTCAAGGTTACAGCTTTAGCATAAGCCGAAACCCATATGACAAACCTGATAAAAGAATAGATGTGCAGGGGAACACTCTTGATACCGGACAATTGGCGTTCGGCATCTGGTATCTGCACACTCGGGCATGCGACAAGGCGGGGAACTGGGGGCCGACTTCTCATCTGCCTGTAAGGATGGGCGGAAAATAGGATGAAATTCCGCACCCTTGGCCGCACTGGCCTGAAAGTTTCTGTGGCTTCGTTGGGGACTGGTGGGCCGAGCCGGGTTGGCATGAAAACGCACGGGGATGAAGCGCAGTCTATTGAGGTGATCCGCCGCGCTCTGGAGCTCGGTATAAACCTGTTTGATTCGGCGGAGGGGTATACCAGTGAAGGCCTGCTTGGTCGTGCGCTCAAAGATTTTGGCCGCGACGAATTCCTGGTGGCGACCAAGTTTCACCCAGTCAGGGAAGATAAAGTCTGCACGCCCGAAGATATGGTGGAATCCTTTGAACGCAGCAGATTGGCGTTGGGGGTCGAAACGATAGACGTTTACCAGTTCCACGGCTTACGGGCCGACAAATACGCAGAGGCGGTTGAAGCCTTGTACCCAGCAGTCTTGCGGCTCAAGGAAAAAGGGGATATCCGGTCTATTGGTGTTACAGAGCCCTTCTTTTCCGACGCTTCTCACGAGATGTTGAAGCTGGCTGTCAAGGATGACATCTGGGATACGGTGATGCTTAAACATGGCATCCTCAACAGTTCGGCTGAAGCGGAAGTAATTCCTCAGGCAGCGAATAAGGATATCGGCATCCTCAACATGGCGAGCGTTCGAGTGAAGATACCGAAAGCCGATGAGTTGGAGGCCCTCATCAAAGAATGGAAGGCTCGGGGATTAATTCCGCAGGATTGCCTGCCGGAAAGTAATCCGCTGGGATTCCTGGTACACGACCATGTGAATTCGGTCGTATCGGCTGGCTATAAATTCGCCGCTGAGTTGGAGGTGGTTGGCAGTGTGATCATGGGGACAGGCAATGTCGCGCACCTCGAGGCAAACGTTGAATCCATTACAGGGCCAGGACTGTGCACTGAAGATATAGAGCGGATCAGGCGGCTCTTCGGTGGACTTACTGAACCGGTTTAGCCCCGACCTCCTACCTGCCTATTAGTTTCTGACATTTCTTGCGTTTTTTGTGTGACATTTCGCGCACCGACATTAGTATCCCGCCCACTTGGACAGCAGTGGTAAGAAGACCTCACTGCACCAGGTTATCTGGAGAGAGTGTATTTGATGTTTCCTTTATTCTCTAACTTTTATCAGAAAGATCGGAAATCCGTGTCTTTCTGGATGCTGCTGGTTCGAACGGCTGGAACTTCGAACATCAGCGGTAAATCTCTCTTTGAGCAAACGAAATCAGCCCAGGATAGCCTGGTGTGTGCGAGTTGTATCACGTAGCTTTCATTTCAGGCACGTGAGAAGCCTCGCAGCTCCAGGGAGTTGCGAGGCTTTTTTCGTGGGCTGCCTGTTCTTTGACAATCTGTCGCGTTAGCAGAATTCAGGTCGAAATCTGGGATTGGTGGGGTCTCCAAAGCCCTGCAGCAGGGTTCGATTCCTTGTCGGCCTGTCAGCAGAAAACAGTTATCACCAGCCTGCGTCTGTTTTCAGAGTCCCGAGGTCGAAGTAGTCGAGACACCGTCTTGTCAGGGCGGAGAAAGCGGGTGCAAGTCCCGTCGGGGCCGCCATTTCATGGGGTTTGGTGTAACTGGTAAGCATACCTGACTTTGAATCAGGCGGTCTGGGTTCAAATCCCGGGACCCCGGTAAATGATTCTGAGACGAGGAACAAGAGGCAGAGAAAATCCGGAGGTCTGGTGTAGATAGTCTGCACAGTTGTCTGAAAAGCAACAGGTCCAAGGTGCGATACCTGGGGCCTCCACCATTTACGGGGACGTGGTGAAAACAGGATCACACGAGGACGGCAGCCTCGAGGTCCGGGGGCGAGTCCCGGCTGCTCCAAATGGGGTCATCGTCTAACAGGCAGGATCCCGCCTTTGCACGGCGGAAATCTGGGTTCGAATCCCAGTGACTCCATTTCACGCCTGCAGTCACCGGAGTAGTGAGCCTCTGTGACGTAGAGGTTGTGGTGAGTGCGACTCCCACGCGGGCTACCAGATTATGGTTGATGGTTGATGGCTCATGAATTGTGAGGTGGTGTAAGGGTAGCATAACTGCCTGTTAAGCAGACGGTGCTGGTTCGATTCCAGCTCTCACAGCCAATTCGGGATCACAGATTAAGTGCGAGATTACGATAAAGATTAAGAGTATCGAGCGGGGTGGATGTTGGTTTCCTCCTGGGTCTCATAAGCCCCGGTACGTCGGTTCGATTCCGGCCCCCGCCACCAGCTTCCATGGCGTAACAGATAGCGTCACTGTCTTCTAAACAGTGGGTGAAGGTGCAATTCCTTCTGGGAGCATGACCTGATTTCTGTCTCCGAAGCTTTAGCGGATGAGCACCTGCCTTTTAAGCAGGGGAAGTGGGATCGTTACCCAACGGGGGCGCCAAAACGTAATACGTAATACGTAATGCGTAATGAGTAATGAGTAAGTCTGAACGTCAGTAATTCAAGACTCATTTCTTTCGACTCGTCCGACCATGTGACTGCTAATCAACGCACAAGACACTGTTCTTCTTACTCATTACTCGTTACTCATTTCCACCCGCCCTCGTGGTGTAACAGATGCACGCGCTGTTGCGAACGGCGTAGTCCAGGTGCGATTCCTGGCGAGGGGATCAGTTTGAGGAGTTCCCATGCCGCCCGACTTACTTTCGCTGCCTACGCTGGTTCTCAACAGAAACTGGACTCCACTTCAGACGACTACTTCCAGAGAGGCCATCTGCCTCGTCAGCAAAGGCTCTGCGAAGATCGTCGATCCTGAGACTTATCTGATCCACGACCTGGACTCCTGGAGCTTGTTCTCACGTCAGAATGAAGATGACAACCAGGTAATCCGTTCTTTGTATCTTGCCCTGCTGCCGCCTGAAGTCATCGTCCTTCACGATTACTCCGGCCGAGGTGCCGTCCGCAGAGGAGTATCGTTCTCCAAAAGGAACATCCTGCGGCGTGATGGTTTTGTCTGCCAGTACTGTGGAGGCAAGCAGGCTGCAAGTGATCTGACTGTAGACCACGTTCTCCCACGCAGCAGAGGCGGAGGGACGACCTGGGAGAACTGTGTCGCTGCCTGTTATTCGTGCAACAGCAAGAAGGGTTGCCGCACACCCAGAGAAGCCGGGATGGAGCTTCGAAGCCGGCCGGCGCGCCCGGCAAGACTGGCCTTGTGGGAAGCAGAGGAAACACCCTCGCGCCAGTCCTGGGAACGTTTCGTGTCAAGACCGTAGTAACACGGAGCAGCAACCGAATGCCGCTGCCGCGCATCTTGGGGGAGATGGCGCGGCAGCGGCGGTGGCGAGCTGAAGGCAAACTGATGCCCGTAGCACAGGCTGCCACCAGCCTGCAGGCTCACATTAATTTACCTTGGCTCACAGGCTGGCAGCCCATGGCCACAGGGTGTCTTCGCAACCGCGCTCGTAGCCACAGGCTGCTTGCAGCTCCGCTCACACCGGCCATATCTTGGGGAAAAACTTCCCATCAAACGGTGTCCCCTCCGCGACGTCCGGACCGAGGAGGGTGGCACAGAGGTGGTGACGGCCGTTGCTTTTGAAGCCGCAGCCTTTGGGCATCATGTGCATGACGAGCGATAAGCGCGGGGCACTGGAAGAATTACGGCCTGAACCGTGGAAAGTAAGTGCGTGGTGGAAGCTGGCATGACCGGCTTTGAGGAGGACGGGCTCTTCCTGCCAGTCGCGCTCGTCTGAAAACTTCGCCTTCAGGGATTCGAGATCCTTCTGACCGAAGGTGTTGGCATCTTCAAAGAGACCCCACTTGTGGGAGCCCTTTACGAAGCGCATAGGGCCCATGGAGATTTCGATATCCTGCAGCGCGATCCAGGCGGTGCACATGTTCGTGGAGTTCGAGCACTGCCAGTGCGCGTAGTCCTGGTGCCAGCCCACGTTGCCTTCGTTGAAGTCTTCATCCGTTTCCGCGGCCGATGGTTTCCAGAGCACCTGGTCGTGCCAGACGCGCACTTCGGTGGTGCCCATCAAACGTGCGCCGGTGTAGCCGATCGATGGTGTGTGAATCGCGCGGCGAACGGCTTCATTGATCCACCAGCCGTTTGTGTATTGGCGGATTCGTGGCGAGTTCAGGTCGTAGACTCGTGGCCCCTGCCAGCCATAGTTTGGGAAATCTCGGCCGTCGGTGAAGACCCGTTCGAGTTCATTCCGGAGCTCTGCGATGACATCGTCATCGAGAATCTTCGGGCCGGTCCAGAATCCGTTCTCCTCGTAGAAGTCGATATCCGACTGGCTTATCTCGATGGGGGCCGTTGCCGGTGACGGCGCTTCCTTTTCAGTTTGTGTTTCAACAGTGCCCGGCCTCTGAGGCTGTTCCAGGTGCGGCGTTCCATGCTGTTCCACGAAGTTGTTGATAGCGCTGAGAAACGGGCCGCCCCACCTGGCCATCGTACGCTGGCCGACGCCTTTTACTTCCAGCATGGCAGCTTCGTCGGTGGGATACGTGCGAGACATTTCCCGCAGGGCGCGATCGTTAAAAACCATGTAGGGCGGAACCCCTTCTTCCACGGAGAGCCCGTATCGGAGCTCTCGCAACGCACGATAGAGATCTTCATCAAAGCCGAGAGAATCTTCATCCGGCTGGCCGGGCTCGCCCTTGCGTTCGCTTTTGGCCTCTTTGGATTCCAACCCAAGTGATCGAAAGCCCGGCTGGATCTCTCCTTTCATCACGCCGATGCCGCGAGCGGTGAGGCTCACTTGCCTGAATTCGCGTGCGGTCTTAATGCAGCCGTCCGTATCGAGAAGTTCGAAGACCTGGGCAACCTCATCTCTCGACAGATCCTTCAAAAGGCCGTAGGTCGAAAGCGCATCGAGCTTGAACTCCTGCACCCGTTTCGATCTCGATCCCCGAACTACATTCACCACCATGGATCGGCCAAATCTGCCCTGCATTCGAGCCACGCAGCTCAGCAGTTTTTTCATGATGATGACTTCATCGGGTCTGAGCGACTCCTGTTCGCTTTCGTCCACCGTTACGGGCGCTGTTGCATCGACCTGTTTGCCTTTCTTTTGCTTGTGGCACCAGTCGCAATTGCCGCAGTATTTCATCCCCGTCTTTTCTCCGAAATACTTGAGCAGCCAGGCGCGGCGGCAGCTTTTGGCCTGGCAGAATTTCAGAAGGGTCTCGAGTTTGTCGAGCTCATGCTCGCGTCGGCTGTCGATAAGATCAAAGTCCACGACTCCGGCAAGAGTTTTCAGCCCCTTCGACAGCATCCGGACGCCGCGGCCGCGGAACGGCGGCTGGTAATCGATAATGCCCTCGTGCTCCATTTCGTGGAGGGTGCGTCGCACTTGAGGTTCTTGAAGGCCGGCCGCTTCGGAGAGACCATCGAGGCTGAAACCCATCCGTTCTCCGGGCTCGCACGAACCCCACTCGAGCATGTGCTCGACCAGTCGATATCGGATCGTCCCCTCCCTGGCGGCCGCGGCCGAGGGCTCTTTTCGAAATGTGATCCACGCGAGCGTGTCACGACCGGAAAGGCGTTCTATCACCTCGGCCTGTTCCAGGATGACGAGCGTGGAATAGACGGCCTTGTCAGTGATGCGTCCCCCGAGCTCTTCTTCCATTCTTGACGCTGTCTTCTGGATGGGCTCATCGGTCTGCCTGGCGAGGTATTGGTAGACCATCTCGATGTCTTCGCGGGGCGGGTAGCTATTCTTAATCAGGAATTCCTGCGTGAAGCGATCGTTGTACGTGTATAGAAGAATGGCATCGCTGTCGGCGCCGTCCCGGCCGCCGCGGCCCGCCTCCTGGTAATAGGCTTCGAGCGTGGCGGGGATGTTGAGGTGGATGACGGAGCGGATGTTGTGCTTATCGATGCCGAGCCCGAACGCATTGGTAGCCACCATGACCTGGGTCTCGCCGGTCATGAACCGTTCCTGATACTGATGCCGCAGGCCAAGGTCGATTTGCGAGTGGTAGGGAAGCGCACGAACTTGATTCTTCTGCAGATACTCGGCTACCTCGTTCACCCGCTTGATGGCCGAGCAGTAAACGATGCCGGACTTCGTATTCCCGGAGAAGTGTTTGTGCAGCATCTCCATTTTCGCTTCCTGCGAGCCGATGCGCCGCACCTCAAAATTCAGATTGGGACGGTCAAAACCGGTGACCTTTACCAGTGGTTTGCGGAGACCAAGCTGGAGCTCGATGTCCTGCCGCACCTCTGGTGTTGCAGTCGCAGTAAGCGCCATGGTTGGCGGTCGTCCAAGGCGTTCGAGTGCGTCCTTGATCTTCAGGAAGTCGGGGCGGAAGTCGTGGCCCCACTGGCTGACGCAGTGCGATTCATCCACGGCCACCAGGCTGAGCGAAGCCTCAGCAACGGCCTTTCTGAAAATGGGACTCCGGAAGCGTTCGGGCGCGACGTACACGAGCCTGAACTGGCCAAGGCGCATCCCATCAATTCTGCTGCGCTGCTCGGTCTGTGAAATAGAACTGTTGATGAATGTGGCCGGAATGCCGAGTGCATTAAGGCCGTCGACCTGATCTTTCATCAACGCAATCAGAGGCGAGATGACCAGGACGAGCCCATCCGATGCCAGGGCAGGCAATTGATAACAGAGTGATTTGCCGCCACCGGTCGGCAGGACGAGCAACACGTCGCGCCCGCTCATGATGGCTTCAATGGACTCTCTCTGGCCGGGCCTGAATTGCTCGAGTCTGAATTTGTCTTTGAGTAGGTGGTCCAGATCCATCCTTGACTCTTAGGTGAGTGATGTTCTCAATTGAGTTTCTAATTGCAGAAGAGATGGGACACAAATGGTTGATGGTGGATGGCGGAAGTGAAGGGTGAGGCTGCTGCTGTTGAGAGTTATACGCTGGCGAATAGAGGATGAATCGGGCAGCGAGGAACGAGCATCTAAACTGTACACTGATGGCAAATCAGGTATAGCCCCATAGCTAATTCTGGCATTGGTGTGTTTACTTTCCATTGCTAACCACGTGCCCTCCAGAAGGCGCGAAACTTCTGTCTCATACCGGCGCTATAACTCGGCCCTGTAGTGCCTGCCTTGAGTAGAGTTTCGCGCCTTTTCTATGGCCCGGGGCATCACTGGCATCACTCCAG
>JASLXP010000437.1 GCA_030740295.1 Planctomycetota bacterium | reverse complement strand
GGCGCGATCCGGAAATGGATTGAGTCGGGCGGGCGTCTGCTTGCGTTTGAGCAGGGCCGACTCGGCGCCCTGCCGTGGCTGCCCACGACATCGATTGTGAAGGCAACGCGCACGACCTCTGCCGACATAGTTGACCACACGCACCCCGCTTTCCATGGTCTTGAGCAGAAACATTTCGATACGTGGAGCGGCAACGGAGCGTTGTTCACCAACCTGCTTCAACCTTTGGACGGAACCGTGGTGGCGGCCGCCGGAGACTATGTTCTTCGGACGCCCTTCATGAGACCCGTCCTTTCCGACGTAGCGATGAATGATGGCATCGCTGTCCACTGCCAGTTCGATGTGTCCAGACGATATGGAACCGATGCCGTTGCCACGGTCCTGGCTAACAGCTTGGTCAGCTACATCGTCTCCGATGAGCGTGGCTTCAGTTGCACGCCTTCCGGCAAGCGCAACATCTCGGTGAACGCGGCCAACTGCCGTGTCATCGATATCTCGAAGGCAGTAAACGCCGGCTTCCGTCTGGAGAATGAAGATGAAGACGACGAGGACCTGCTCATTCCTGATCAGGGCGCGGCAGAGAATGACCTCCGCAACATTCCGGTCGGTCGGCAGAGCTTCATGGGCGTGCCGTTCAGTATCCTCGATCCCAAAGATGATCAGAACGACACCTGCATCCAGTTAGACCTGATCGATGATGCGGAAACAATCAGAGTGAACGCTCGGCATTCGAAGCTGTTTTTCCTCCACACAGCTCTTAAGACAGATGCGGGTAAGGGCGGACCGACCTATTCATTCACCATGCGCTATGCCGACGGCAAGCGAGAGACGCTGGCGATCAGAAACGGAGTTCATGTTTCGCCTCAACCCCATTTTGACAACCTGCCGGACTCAAACCTCGCCTGGAGCGACAAGTCGAAGAAGCCCGCATCAGTCGGGGTCTACTTGACCGAATGGGTCAATCCCAGGCCCGAGGTAGAAATCAGAGGCATCGACCTTGTCCTCAAAGATGAAGGAATCGCAGTACTGGTCGCCATCACGGGGTATTGGGATAAGAACGAGGAAGGTTGGAAGTAATTGACAGCGTTGAGCTCCTCTGAACCATGTCCGCTAATCACGGGCTTTAAAATGAAATCAGCAAACAAGATTCGAACTGCGCCGACCACCGCCGCGCTCATCCTTTTCAACGCTCTGATACCTGGTTTCTGCGAGCCTGCGATCAAAGCAGAAGGCCTCCAGCCAAAGCCGAATCTGCTTTACTTCCGGACACTGATCAAAAAGCCCTGGTGGAATCAGAAATGGAAGTACCGCATTCCTGTTGTGATCCATGAGACTGTGGGGCTGGAAAGACACAGAGCTCCGATAAGTGTTGTCGCCGAGTTTCCTGAAGCAACAGAGTTTTCCTCCATCAGGGCGGTGACGCCCTGGGGTGAGGAGATACCATCCCAGACGACTCGTGTTGATGGGGCCGGGAACCGGTTGGAGATCTTCTTCGTGACCGATCTTCTCGCCTACGAATACCTCCCGTGCTTCATTTACTTCGACGACACCGACAAGCCTGCCACTGACTATCCTCCGGGACTCAAACTGACCGAAGACGGACGGTACTTCACTCTCTCAAGCTCTGAGATTCTTGTCCGGCTCAGAAAAGAGTCACCAATCATCACGCATATCCAGCCGCAGGGAAGGCGGACATCCAACCATCTTTACGATGACAATGGCCTCTCGCCGGAGGGCCGCGCCGAGGTCAGGTATCGCACCTTCACTCCGGGGAAGGTCATTGAGCGCGGGCCGCTGAGAGTCATCGTCGAGTATCAGAGCGTTGTTGGTGGTAAAGCCCTTGTCTTCCGGTATGTCCTGGTCAAGGATGCGAATCGAATCGACTATGCAGTCAGCGGTGGGGCCACCAGTATCGGCCGGTCGATTCGCTGGATGCCCGGCAAAGGAGTGGACCCAGCCCGGCCTGACCGCCTTTACTACGCGCACCAGAAAGGGATCAGACACCTCAAGATTGCCAACTATGGACCGCTCACTGATAACCTGAGAAAGGAAATGGCTGAAGGCTGGTATGCGTATAAAGACACAGACACTGGCCAGGTGGCCGGGGAGATTTTCGATCTGAAAGACAGCCAGAAGTTCGGCGTCTATGTCCACATCATTGCTGGCTACATAACAACCCTGGGCGCCAGAATCAGCCCCCCGATGACGAAGGGCGCGCTTCTCGCCCTGAACGACAACCGCAGTTACATGACCGTGAGAGAGGAGTATCTTGCTTTCAAGAATCCTCCTGAAGTTCATCTCTCACCGATCCAGGAAAAATCCGACGCGCCTGCCACCTGGGCCGTGCCGGCGTTCGGCAAAGAGATGATCCGATGTCATCATCAGACCCTTCGTCACTATGCGGGCGG
>JASLXP010000436.1 GCA_030740295.1 Planctomycetota bacterium | reverse complement strand
TGCTTCGGTGTTCCCCATCCGAAAGGCTCTCGAGCTCCATGTGCCCGGCGGCAATGCCAAAGGCATGGCAATTGAGCTGGCGTTTCAACTCCCTGCCGAGGCCGATCCGGCCAACTTGCGCGTCCTGTTCACGGGCGGTGTTTCCACTCCAGCGCAGTTTGAGAAAGGAGAAGGAGCGCAGGGCCGTTTGGTGTTCGTGTTGCCTGCCGGGTTGCCGGCCGGAAACACGCAGGCCCAATTGCTGGCGATGCCGAAGGGAAAGGAGGGCGGTGTCTATCCGCCCCTCTCTAAGTTTACGGTGTCTGAGGATGGCTCCCGGTTGGTGTTCGGCACCTACTCCCTCACGTTGTCCCAGGGAACGCTGACCGACATCGCAGTTCACCAGCCCGACGGCAGCGAACTGGTGGTCGTGTCCTCCATCATCGAATCTTCGAAGGAGACGGGCTGGTCTTCCGAGCCGGGCGAGCTCACTGATTTTGCCCTGGAGGCGAATGGCCCGGTGCGCGCGGTCTTCCGCATGGCGAAAACGCTGCAAGGCGGACACAAGCTCACTCGTCGCTTCTTATTCTACGCGGATCGGTTCGAGGTGGTCTCCACCTGCGAGCCGCGCCGGTCTCTCCTGACGCGCACTCTGTACGCCGTGGATGGCACTGCCGTGAAGGAAGGAGGCGGGCAGGCGGTCATGGATGGTACGGGCAACGGCGAAGATTTCGGCTTCAAGGGCCGACCCCAGTGGTTTGCCGCGTTCAGTCCCAAGTATCGGAGCGCCTGCTTTGCACTCACTCCTGCCGAAGGATTCACCTGGTGGGACAGCGGCGCCCACCGCGGTCAGGTTGGTCTCGGAAGCCCCGGCACGACTGAGCGGCGCGTGTTCCTGTGGGGGCCAGGCACGGACAACGCCGATTTCGCCAAAGAGACCTGGAAGGCATACGCGAAGACCTTTAAGAAGTGAGCGAAGTGCACGTTTCGGAGTCTATCGTGGCGCAGGCATCCCTGTCTGTGAGTTGGCAGGCAAGGATGCCTGCCCCACAATACCTTCCGAATAAGATGCTGAGGAAGGCATCGTCACTCGAATCCCGGACCTTGCCGCACGGGCCCAAATGCCTGAAAAGTTGTGAGACAGATGATGAAGGGCAGGTAACGCAAAATGAAAAGCCATTCTGAATTCATTCCTCTGGCAGCTATTGCATTCGGATTGCTGCCAGGTCCGAGCCCTTCGGCAGCCGGAGAGGGGTTGTCCGTGGATGCTCTTCCCAGCATGCTCGCCGCGGGGAAGGAGAAGGTCCGGATAGTCTGCTTCGGCGACAGTATCACGGGGGCTTATTACCACACTGGCGGGCAGCGGGCCTGGTGTGACATGCTGGGTATTGCGCTGCAGAAGCTCTATCCGAAGGCGAAAATGCAGATGTTTAACGCGGGCATCAGTGGCAACACCACGGCAGCCGGCTTGAAGCGGATCGAGAATGACGTGATCCAACGCAAGCCGCATCTGGTCGTCGTGATGTTCGGTATGAACGACTGCGCGGGACGCCGTCCCCAGGTCTTTGCTGACAACCTGAGAAAGATTCTGAAGCGGTGCCGGTCGGCAGGCGCGGCGGTGATCCTCTGTACTCCAAACTCGATCTACTGGGAGTCCTCGCGCCGTCCGAAAGATCAATTGGAGGCACACGCCCAGGCGGCACGTGATGTGGCCAGGGATCTGTCCGTGCCGTTGGCTGATTGCTATCGCGCCTATGAAAAACTTCGCGCCGCCAGACCGGTTGAGTGGAAGCTGCTGATGAGCGAGACCATCCACCCGTCTATGAACGGTCACAAGCTGTTTGCCGAGATCATGGCCGAGACCATCTCAGGGAAGCCCGTAAAGCTCGGGGACGTTCCGCCCCCCTTGCCCGGTCTGACCTTTACATTCGATCTCCTCGCTCGTGGCAAGCCGGTGAACATTATTGCCATGCCTCCTTATGATCGGATCTTTTCCGACTCTCTCAGGAAGCTCTTCCCGAAGGCCGCCTTTGATGTCACCGTCTGGCCGGTGGAAGGGAAGTCGCTCCGGGACCTCGACCGGTGGTCCAAAATGAACATTCAGTGGGGCAAGAAGAAGAGACCGAACCTTGTTGTTGCCGCCGTACCTGCTGGTGCAAAAGCCAAAAACGACGAGGCTTTCATTCGGTCATACAATTGGGTCCTGAACTGGAGTCTGCCATTTGCCGGGAGGCACTGGGATGTCATCGCAGTGCTGCCGTCGGTGACGGGGCCGCTTGCCTCTGAAACAGAAAGGGAGCGGGCCACGCTCGCACGGCGTGTGATCGTAGGCAAGGACATCGGCTTCATCGAGCGTGCAGCGGGGGACGACCCCTCCGCCGAGAACATCATTTCGAAATGGATAGGGCAACAGCACAAGGCATGGGGCGCAAAGAAACAATAGCTGGGGAGCCGATGGTGGATGAATTCCTGGTCAGTGCCGCGGAACGATCGGACTACGCGGACCGTCAACTCGCCGCCTGTCACGGCGACTGAGACAGCTACGATTTGGACTGTTCAGCCAGACGGCAAATGAAGGAAACGCCATGAACGGACGAGACGCCATAACGAACACGTTGTTACTCCTCTGCCTGCTCATGCAGGTATGCCCGGGAGCGGAACGGACGTTCTACGTGAGTCCGACCGGCAGCGATGACTCTCCGGGCACCGGCGAAGCGCCCTTCCGGACGGTGCACCGCGCCCAGGTCGCCATGCGCGGTGCCGTGGGAGCGATGGACGGCGACATCGTCGTCTCCCTCGCGCCGGGCACGTATCGCCTCGATAAGACACTGGAACTCACCGACGCCGACTCCGGCCGCAATGGCCATCGCGTGATCTATCGCAGCGCCGGCGGCCTGGGCAAGGCGAGACTTCTCGGAAGCGTACCCCTCACTGGTTGGGAGCCGCACCGCGACGGCATCTGGAAGATCGCCTTGCCCGAGGGGATGACCTTCCACACCCTCTATGAAGCTGGCAAACGCGCATGGAAGGCTCGATTTCCCAACTACCAGCACCACGCCCGAATGCCCGCCGCTCGAGGACGCTACCTCGTGAGCGTGGATGGAAGCGCGGCTCCCAAGGATGGGGAGAAGTCCGGCTGGCTCACCTATCGGCCCGAGGATGCTCCACCGGTCACCCAGGTGATCACGATGAAGATAGCGCTCTTCGCCGTGGGCAAATGCAACTGGATGCGCACCATTCACTCAGTCCAGTCTTTCCAAACCGAGAAGCGCCGGGTCCTCATCTCCGGTCGCATCTGGCGGGGCGTGGGAAAGCGCGCCCGCTACTTCTATGAGGACGAACTCGGCCTCCTCGACGCTCCCGGCGAGTTCTATGTGGACCAGGCCGCACACACCCTCTATTACCACCCCTTGAGCGACGGCCATCCCGATACCCTCGAAATCTCCGCACCCGTGGTGACCCGACTGATCCAGATCCGGGGCAAGTCTCGCGATGCCTGCGCCGAGAACCTCATGATCGATGGACTCGCACTGGAAGAGACGGACGGATTCCCGAAGGGCTGGTGGGGGATGCAGTACGGGCGAACGGATGGTGCTCTGATCTGGATGAACAATACCCGCCGCGTCGAGATCAAGCGCTGCCACCTGCGCAATGGCGGACGCAGCGGCATCATGCTGATCGGCCACAATACCGACAACCTCGTATCGGACTGCTGGATCGAGCACATGGGTGTTAACGGCGTCACCCTGAGCAACCGTTTCTCGATCCCTGACGAGTCGGGCGCCGCCCGGGACCGATGCGAGCGCAACCGAGTTTACAACTGCCGTATTCACGACATTGGCGAAATCCACTGTTATGCGGCCTGCGTGAACGTCTTCAACGTCAGCCACAACGAGGTCAGCCACTGCGAGCTGTACGACTCCGTGCGCTACGCAGTCACCGTGCGCGGCAACACCGGGGCGCAGTTTGGCCCGCCGGTCTCGGTCAACATGCCCTCGGCCAAGGGCAACCACTTCCATCATCTGCGCGTCGTTCGCTGCGGCCAGGACAGCGGCGACATGGGCGCTCTCCACTGCGCCAATCTTAACAATCCCGATGGCGACGCGATCAACACGTTCGAGCAGATTACCGTGGCGGGCTGCCAGGCCATCCCGTCCATGAAGGACATCGCGCCGGACGGCATCTTCCTCGACTGGCCCAAGATGTCTATGCATCAGATCTTCCGCAATATGCACATCCTTCGCTGCCAGGGCCGCCAGATTCGCAGCCACCGCCCTGAAAACGCGGCCTCGGCCCAGACCGAAAACGTAAGCTGGAAGGCAGGTTTCCGTACGGATCTGATGGACTACGAGAACATCGGGTTGACCCACGAGTTCCCCGCTGAGTACGGCCACCCGTCCCCCCTCCCCAAGCCGCTGGCCGCGCCTCACAGCGTCAAGGCCACGGCCAACGCCTACGACACTGTCTCACTGGAGTGGAAGCCTCCGTCCCACAAGCCCGAAGTGGAGCCGGTCTTCGCAATCTATCGCGATGGCAAGAAAATAAGCGACACGCGGAAGCTGCGCTTCATCGATCACGGCCTGTCCGAGCGGACCACCTATCGATATCGCGTGTCGGCTCGTGTCGAGGATTTCCGGAAGCCCAGCCCACGGTCCCAAGAACTCGTAGTGGAGACACCTGCTGACCTCGTGCCTCCCAGGCCAACAGGTGCGCGCCTGTCGCCGGACGGCGAACGTGTGCGAGTGGCTTTTTCCGAGGCCGTCGAGCCCGCGTCGGCGCTGAAGACCAGGCATTACCGCTTTACCCCGGAATTGACCGTGAAAGCCGTGAAAACGCTCACGCCCGAGTGCGTTGACCTCGTGGTGGAAGGGGCCAAGCCGGGCGCGACCTACGCACTCTCAGTCGTCGGCCTGCGCGACCTGAGTTCAGCTCGCAACCTGGTGCCCGAGGGAACGGCGATTGAACTCGCCAAGCCCAGGGTCATCGTCTCCTACCCACTGAAGAGCATTTACAACGGCCGGCTGAAAGACGCGTCGGGTGGTGGCGGCGACGCTCGGGTCCATGGCGCCGCGGTCGTAGAGCCCAATGGAGGCCCATTGGGTGGAGCGGCGTTGCGGCTCGACGGCAAAACGGCCTACGCCGAGGCGCCAAGGGACCTGAACCTGGGCGCAGGCGACTTCACCATCATGGTGTGGGTCCATCGGGTAGGCACAGGCATCATCCTGTCGAAGGGCAACGGGTTCGGCAGCCAGCACCAGTGGTCTCTGGGCTGGCCAATGGCGGGCGAGCAAGACAGCATCTGCCTGCGCATCAAAAACAACTTCTTCTCCACCGGCGAGGGGTCGGTACCCGAGGGCCGGTGGGTGCACGTGGCCTTCGTCAAAAAGGAGACCATCGCCCGGGCCTACATCAACGGAAAGGCCAGCGGGAAAGAGCACGACCTGTCGGGGCTCGGACCGTTTGTCAACGACCGCCCTCTGCGGATCGGCCGTCGCGAGCATGCTCCTGACCCCAGGTTATTCAACGGGAAGATTGCAGGAGTGGTGTTGGTAGACGACGCTCTCCTTCCCGCTCAAATTCGGGCGCATGCAGCCGGCTCAGGAGACTCGAAGTGAACGAGAACGGAAGTGAGTCAGAATATCGGATCGCTTCGTCGTACATGAACACGCCACTCATACGTCTGATCATGCATCACCAGAATGATAGGAACTTCGTCCTCATGGGCGGAAAAACCTGGGCTCTTCTCGCGTTGTTGTGTCTCTGCGTTCACGCCGGGGCCGCGGCCGAGGTCGTCCAGATCGGTAGTCGATTGGAGCCGATGGTGGATGAATTCCTGATCGAACGGATGTCAGAGGGCGCCCGGTTGGAACTGCATCGCCCTGTCCGCCGTGAGATTGTCTTCGAGACCGATGCCGCGTGATCAGTGGCAGGACCTCGTGAACAAATGAGAGGCGAACTCTGTTCGCGTTGGCTCACTTGCATGGTGAGAGAACTGGTCATCCGAGCACGCGACTACCACCCCTCGAAGCCAGACCCGAACGAAAGGACACTCAATGAATACGACCGCCCCCAATGTGATCCTGATCATCACCGACGACCAGGGCTATGGTGACCTGGCCTGCCACGGCAACCCGGTGGCCGACACACCGAATCTGGACCGGCTCCACGGTGAAAGTGTCCGCTTCACAGATTTCCATGCAGCGCCGATGTGCACCCCTACTCGTGGACAACTTCTGACCGGGCTGGACGCCGCGCGTAACGGCGCGCTGAACGTCAGCAGCGGACGCACGCTTCTTCGTCCTGAACTGCCGACACTCGCGGACCTGTTCCTCTCCGGCGGATACCGGACCGGGCTGTTCGGGAAGTGGCATCTGGGGGACAACTATCCCTACCGACCCCAGGATCGCGGGTTCGAGCAGAGCCTCTGGTTCCCTTCATCGCACATCAGCTCGCTCCCCGACTACTGGGAGAACGACTACTTTGATGATGTCTACTGCCGCAACGGTGAACGCCGGCGCTACGAGGGCTACTGCACTGAAGTCTTCTTCAACGAGGCCATGGACTGGATCGGGGACCCGCAACACGCGGGGAAGCCCTTCTTCGCCTTCCTTCCCACTAATGCGCCACACGCGCCGCTTTGGGTGCCGGAAGAAGACCGGGTCGCCGCCGAAGCCTGCTTCACCGAGGGTGAGCATCTGCTTGATGAACTGACTCCGCAATTGCGGGGAAGCATCGTCCGTTTCCTGGCCATGATCCGCAACCTTGACGCCCACGTCGGGCGCCTGCGCGAGTTCCTGGAGGAAAGAGACCTCGCCGACAACACGCTGCTGATCTTCATGACCGACAACGGCAGCACCTTCGGCCACACCTACTACAACGCGGGAATGCGGGGCAGCAAGTGTCAGCTCTGGGAAGGCGGACATCGCGTCCCCTGCTTCATGCACTGGCCCGCAGGGGGCCTGAGCCAGGCTCGTGACGTGGAAGGACTGACCGAGGTGCAGGACATTTTGCCTACGCTCGTGGATCTGTGCGGGCTCCAACTGCCGCCATCCTGTGACGGCATCAGCCTGGCGCCGGTCCTGAAGGGTGAAGCTAAGCCGCCGGAAGACCGGATGCTGGTGACCAACTACAGCCGCATGCCCGGTGAACTCGATTACCCGTCCCCCGACAGCCCCTCGCTCGTGCGCCGTGAGGGCGCGGCCGTCCTGTGGAAACGCTGGCGTCTGCTCGAAGGCAACGCGCTCTATGACCTGGATGCCGATCCCATGCAGCAGGCCAACGTGATCGATCAGCATCCCGAAGTGGCCCAGGCCATGCAGGGCCACCTGAATGCCTGGTGGTCCGAGGTCGAGCCCACTGTCAACGAGCCACAGCGGATCATTGTCGGCAGCGACGCGGAGAATCCCTCCATGCTTTCCGCCTGCGAATGGGCGGATGTCTTCGTGGACCAGCAGCGGCAGGTCCGCGTCGGGGTCCGCAAGAACAGCTACTGGCATCTGGAAGTGGCCCAGGCCGGGGAATACGAGCTCGAACTGCGCCGCTGGCCCCGTGAGAGCGGATTGACCCTCACGGAAGCCTGCCTCCCCACAGTGGTGACCGACGGCGAGCTCTGCGCCGGAGAAGCCCTGCCTATCGCGCGCGCTCGAATTCTCATCAACGGTGAGTCCCTCACCCAGGAAATGGCTCCCGATAGCCTGTCGGCCGTCTTCACGCTGCATCTGGAAGCCGGCCCCAAACTCCTGCACACTTGGTTCGACGACGACCGGAAACAACCCATCTGCGGTGCCTATTTCGTCTACGTAAAGCGACTCACCACAGACTCGGACTGATAACGGCGGGAACTGGAACATGAAGCCCAGGAATATGACGCTAATTGTCTTCTCTTTCGCCGCCTTCCTCGCTGCGCTCGCGGTAACCCATGCCGGCGCGGTACAGGTCAAGCGCGAACACCCACGGATATTTGTCAATAAATCGGAGTTGTCGGAACTTGCCAAGCGCTGCGCCCCCGACGGGATCGCTGCCAAGGAATATGCAGCCATCAAGCTGAAGGTGGACGGTTTTGTGGATGGCCGCCGCGCGATGAACGGGCAGTGGCTGCCCTCTCTTTGCATCGTTTACCAGGTCGAAAAGACACTCGGCCGCGACGCGTCAAAGTACGTCAAATACCTGAGGAAGGGCCTCTGGGGTACTGATGGCAAGGGCGGAGGGTCTGTGTTGTCCGCTCGCCGACAGTGGTATCCGGCTGGGAAATCCAGCGTATTGAACGGCTACATGGGTGGCAACGGATGCTGGTTTGGCTGGGACGCGCTCTGCTACGACTGGTTCTACGACGCGCTCACGCCAGAGGAACGGAAGAAGTATGGAGACCTGCTGGGGCGCTGGCTCCATTCGTTCATGGGGCTAAAGCCAAACCATCCAGCCCGGATTACGATGAAGTGGGGCTCGTGCCTTTACAATCAGACTTGGGGACCTTGCGATGGCAACGCCTGGGGCAACTACTACTGCCGCGACGGTGTTGGGAACAAGACGATGGTCGCGCTGGCCATCTACGGCGAAGGCACGCGCTACCAAAGGTCCGCCGAAGAGTGGATCGCATCGTGGGCACAGATGGTACCGGCGAAGTTCATCCCGGTGATCAAGCGTCAGGGTGGCGTGTGGACTGCCGGCCCTGGCCACGGTGGCGCGACGGCGCAGTCGGTAACACTGAGCTTCGAAGCCTGGCGCACGGCGACAGGTCAAGACCTCTTCAAGAGCTTTCACACGAAGGGACTCAAGAGGCTTGCCTACTGGCCGCTCTTCGCCGCGATGCCCCACAGCAGATCCTGGGGCCATATCGACGATACCGGGGCAGGGATGCTCTCGGGCGTGGCGCGGATGGCCAGCCGCATCGCGCCGCTCATGGCAAAGACCTACCGGCATCCGGCTGCGCAATGGATGGCCCACAACTACATGGAGACTCCGGAGACGCGCTCGTGGCCGTTCGTCCTCTGGTACGACCCACTGGTCCCTGCAGCGAAGACCGAGGAGTTGCCGCTCGCGTTTCACTTTGAGGGGGTTGGTCACGTATACGCCCGCAGTGCCTGGAATGACTCCAACGCAACGTGGGCTTTCTTTGATTGCGGGCCACATTTTGCCGGCTACCAGTCCGACGACGATGGGAGCTTCCAGATCTACAAGGGGGGCGGCCTTGCGATGCGTGGGGGCACGGACCGTACCACAGGCAGGCGCTCATACAGCAACAGCACGGTTCTCATCTACGACCCATCCGAGAAGCCCTCCGATGGCGGAGTCCTCCTGGGTAAAGGTTACGTTGACGAGGGGATCCAGCGCGGGACGATGGCAGCTTTTGGAGACGATCCAGCGTTTACATACGCTTGCGCTAATCTGACCGGGGCCTACAACCGGAAGAAGGTTCAGCAGTACACACGACACTTCCTGTATCTTCGCTTTCAGCCCGAGTGCTTTGTCATCTACGATCACGTCGTGGCTACGCGTCCCGACTATCCGAAGATGTGGCTTTTGCACGTGATGAACCAGCCACGGATGATGAAGGGCGCCACCAACGCTGCGCAGAGCGCAAGCGGCGCGGGCCTCCAGGTTTACGTGGAAGCGGACGGTGCCATCGTTTCCACCTACACGCCCGATAACAATCCCATAAAGAATGGCCGTGGGCGTTTCCGCTCCTCGTCTCTCGGCGCGATGCGGGTGGTCAAGCTTCTGCCAACTGATTCAAGGATGACAGCGCGCGGCGGCGACGGTTTCGATAACTGGGGCTGCCCTTACGATCCGCGAACTAACAAGAATTTCCCCATGAAAAGCAGCGAAGGGGCAGGCCTCATCGACCGCTCGTGGTGGCGAATCGAGGTCGAGCCGTCCCGGCGGTCTGCCGCGACCGAGTTTCTTCACGTTCTCATCCCGCGCCTGATGCCCAAAGGGGCGTATAAGACGCCCGCACAGCTCGCCCCCGGGGAGTTCGCCGCCGCCGAACTCGTCGAACAATCCGCTGAAGAGGTCGAGATTAAGATTACCAGTGCCAGCGGTGAATGGCGCGTGACGCTCAACCGGACTGGTGTCCCAGGGGGACGTATCGAACGTGGGAATAGGAACTGGGAACTCCCGGTGAATCTCCAGCCGAATCATGAACTGTTAACAAAGTGAAAGTCGAAGAGCCCAGAGCAAGGCGTCACTCTTTCGTCATGCTTCACCGCTCCCTGGATACCACCCACACGCGCTTTCTGATGCCGCCCGGGCCGCCGGTATCCTTCACCCGCACCGCAACGGTCTGGAGATCTTCGTTCCAGTCGACATGTGGGTCGATCTGCACCACGACGGGCGTAGCGGCGTCTTCCGGCTTCTCGCAGACTCTCTTCCCCGCCAGCTTGCCGTTCACGTAGATCCAGCAGGATTCGTCCACGAGCGGGAAGTAGAGGTACACGTTTCTGCCGCGCATTTCCTTTGGCACGGTGACGCTCGTCGAATACCAGCCGATGCCGTCATAGGTCTTCAGTCGCGCCTTCAACTCAAGCTTCTTCCCTTGGCATTCGTAGGTGTTCGACCAGGGCACATTGATCCTGATTGGAGTCCATTCCGACCGGGTCGTCTTCCAGTTCAGCTCATGCCACTTCTCGTCTAGGCCGACGTCCTCGGGGTCGATCTTGAAATGCCATTGGAAGGGCGTCTCCCTGTAGGGCAACGGATAGTCGCTCAGCATCTCGGTGAGCGCCAGCCCGGTCGCATCGCCCATGTACTTCCGCTCGAACCAGGCGATGTTGCCCCATTGCAGGCGCAGGTCGTCTTCGTGTTCCTTCCTGAAAGTATGAAGAGCTTTCGAGTGCGGGTATTTGGCCATGCCCTGTGTCGACAGAGCCTTGAAAAGGAGACGAGCGTGCCTGTTGGCGAGCACCAGTTGATTGACCTTCGCCCTATCGCTTTCGGTGAGTTCCCGGGCGAGCGCGCGGTCCAGAACTTCATCAGTTATGTCAAAGTCCGATGCCTCGTAATAGTGGTCGCACCCCTTGGGGCGATAGATCTCGTGGTTGTAGTATTTGAGCGACCACATCAGGCCCCGGCCGAAGTCCCCGTGCCTGCCGCGGGTGACCAGCTTGTCCATGTTCGGCAGGAGTCGCTTCTGCCAGACCTCGGTCCGCCAGTACCGAAAGTATTCCTTCACCTCCGCCGAGGCCGCTCCGTAGCCGTGGCAATAATGGTCTTCCCAATACTCGAACGGCTGGTCCGGTTCGCTCATGCTTTTGGCAAGCACATAGTCGGCGAGGCCGTTCACGGGCCAGTGATTCATGAGGCTGTCGTAGTTGGCCGACAGAATCCCAAACCGGTGGGCCAATTGGAAGATGTCGAACATCTGCTCTTCCAGTCCCATGGGGATGGGGATTTTGTGATACTTGTGGTGGTAGTTGGGGCGGAGGGCGAAGTGTTTGGCCCCGGCCTCCTTCCACCCGATGAACAGCTCCTCGGTGACCTGCCGGTCGAGCGGAATCACGTAGGGAACCAGGTGGACGATAACGTTGGGCTCCAGCTTGACGCGCCGCGGAGGCTGGACGGTCTTCATATAGGCATACACGGCAACCATCGCGTCGGGGCGATGCGCACGGGCCTTGGAGGCAACCATGTTGGCCAGGTGCATGTAGCGATCCGTCAAGTGCTCGGCGAACTTCTCGCCTTCCTGCCGAACGTCCAGTGCCTTGCACTTCGGGCATCGGCAGAACCCCTCGACACCATCGTTCACGCCCACGCTGAGGTATCTGACGAGGGGCTTGCGGGGAAGCCATTCTGCGACGATTTGACTGGCCACGGCGGGGTTGCTCGGACAGGTCTTGACCCACGACCTGCTTTCTTCCCAGCTTCTGCGCTTCAGCCTGAGGGGGGCGCGTTGACCCTTCTCAGTCAGAGCGAAGTACTCCGGATGCGTCTCGCCGTACTTGTCCCACCAGCCGTGGAAGGTGTGGCCTCCTCCGGGGCTGCTCCCGCCCATGCGCATGCGCGCCTGCCACCGGACTGTCTCCGCCACCCGACGATTGTGCGCCTCGACCCGCTCCTTCTCGGCTTTGGATTCGTACGTCTCCGGTTGCGCGATGTTTCGTATGCCTTGCCGTATCCTGCGGTACATGATCGTCGGCGCCCAACTGTGTTCGCCGACCGTCAACGTGATCGGGGTCTGCTTCCGGTAGCTGATGCCAACGTCGCCGGGCTCGATCCACCTCACCCCAAGCTGCCTCTCAAGAAAATCGTAGACTGCGTTCGGCGTGCCGTTTTCGTTGCCATCGTTGTTGGCAAAAAGGAAGGCAGCCTTGCGGGTCACACGCCATCGAGCTTCCCCGGTCCGCAGCTCGCCGGAGTCTTCGGGGAGTCTGGTCTGCACGTAGAAGGGATATCCGCCGATATCGCCCCGGCCGATCTTCGTAATCTCAGGCGACTTGCCGGTGATGAGTCCCAGATGCTTCTGCAACTCCTCCGAGGCCAGCCGGATTCGCCTACGGAAGGATGCGTGTTGCGTCTCCAGGTCATCGGGGATGACGATGACGCACTTTTCGGGATCGACGGTTACCGTCTCGGCCCTGAGCCCGAGGGAGGACACTGCGATCGCCAGTACGGCGAGAGCAGGCGTCAGCGCTCGACACACAGCAGGGGCAGTTCTGAATGGAGCCTCCTTGGCGGCGCTTCGGCATCCATTGCGGTCACAAGCTGCTGCCAGCTTGTGACCTTCCCTGGGCGCGCCGGCTCCCAGCCGGCACAAACGCCTGAAAGGCGTTTCTGAAGAAGCCGGCAAGGTGCCGGCGCGCCCAGGGAGGTGCTGCCGTCCGCTTCCAAAGAATAGACTTTCTACGAACGAATCTGCCAGCTCGTGCGCCCCCAGTGGCAGGTACTGGGCTGATAAGCAAGGATGCTTGTCGCCACGATACTGAGGCCGGGCGTCTGGGGAAACGCCATCCGGAGCCGTCCAGGAATCCATCGATCGACTGGTCATGGGCACGATTCTTGTCTCCGAAAACGCAGCGAATCCGCTACTTCTTGGACACCAGCCAGACGCGCTTCCAGACGCCGCCCATCCCGCTCTTATCTTCCACTCTTACTATGACCGTCTGGGCTTGCTTATCCCACTCGATGAGCGGATCGATCCTGATCTCGAAGGGCGTCTTCCAGTCATCGCTTTTCTGAAAGAGGTGTTCGCCGGCCAGCTTTCCGTTGAGGTACACCCAGCAGGATTCATCCACTGCGCCGAAGCGCAGGTAGACCTTCCGGCCCTTGAATTCCTGCGGAACACGGACCGCTTGCGCGTACCAGCCGATGCCGTCGTACTTGGCGGTGTCTATTGTGGCGTCTGCTTCGCGGGTCGTGTCTTCCGCGCTCTGATGCTCCCAGAACTTGTCGGTTCTGAAGCGCAGCCAGTCTTGCGTCTGTTCGTAGGTCAGCTTATGCCACTGCTCCTTCACGCCGACATCTTTGGGGTCCAGCTTGAATTGCCAGAACAGGTCGGTGCGGACCCATGGCTTCAGGTAGTCCTGCATCGTATCCGCGATCTTCAGTCCCGTGATGTCCCCGAGCCCCATCTCCATCGCCGCGACGCTCCCCCAGGGAAACCGAAGCTCATCCTTATGCTTCTCGCGGAACGCCGTCAGTCTCT
>JASLXP010000435.1 GCA_030740295.1 Planctomycetota bacterium | reverse complement strand
GCCCGAGACCTGGTCACTCGAAAAGGTACCTTGAATCGATTTCTCTTGTCAGTAACGCCAGTCCTCTGAACATCCCTCCACTGCAAATTCAGCGGCTCAGAAAACTGCAGATCCCTGATGTGCTCAGCGCTGGTCGATAGACCGAAGAGGACAACCAGTGACACTGACAACGCGGGGAGTTTTGTCTGAGTACTCATAAAAGATAGGCGCTTATGTTGGGAGCAACATTTTCATTTACATTCGATAAGTTTGTTCCTATTTTCACTGAATGGTCAGCTTTTGCAAAAAGGCGACGCTCTTCCGCCGCCCAAAGGGCAAGGGCCAATTGAAGAAGGATCCTGATTAAGGAGGTCGCGCATGAGTTTTCGAACCATCGCCATTCTAGCCACTCTCGACACCAAGGGCGCGGAAGCCCAGTTTCTCCGCGAACAGATCGAGAAAAGCGGGGACAAATGCCTTGTCATCGATACGGGAGTCGTCGGCTCGCCACAGGCCGCGGCTGACATTACCCGGGAAGAAGTTGCCGAAGCCGGCGGTACCCCGCTCCAGGAACTTCTCCAGAATCCCAGCCGGGAAGTCGCTGCTCCGGTCATTGCGGCCGGCGCGACCAATATCGTCTCGAAACTCGTGGACGAAGATCAGGTGCACGGGATCGTGGCCCTCGGTGGCACGCAGGGCACGACGCTCTGCACCCGCGTCATGCGCGCACTGCCGTACGGTTTTCCCAAAATCATGGTTTCAACCATGGCCTCCGGCAACGTCGCACCGTGGGTCGATATCAAGGACATCACCATGATGTTTTCCGTAACGGACATCCTCGGTCTGAATCCGGTCATGAGAAAGATCCTGGCCAACGCGGCCGGCGCAGCCTGCGGGATGACGCACGTGGAGATCGAACTTGAGCAAAGCGAAAAGCCGCTGGTCGCGATCACGACGGTTGGCATCACCACGGTTGGAGCGATGAAGGCGATCGAGGTGCTCGAGGCCGCGGGCTACGAGACTATCGTCTTTCATGCCATCGGCACCGGCGGCCGCGCCATGGAGGCCATGATGGAGCAGGGCATCATCGGCGCCGTGCTTGACTACTCGACCATCGAAGTCTCGAACGAAATGCACGGAGCCCTGCTCGCGGGCGGTCCAGACCGCCTGACCGCCGCCGGCAAGCTCGGCCTGCCACAGGTACTCTCGGCGGGCGCCCTCGAGGTCCTCGTCTTCAACGAGCCCGATACGGTCCCGGAAAAATTCAAAGACCGGACACTCATCCCCCACAGTCCACAGATCACTGACGTTCGCCTGAACAGGGAGGAGATGATCGAGGTCGGCAGAGAAGTCGCACGCCGGCTTCAACATACAAAGGACAAGGCCGTTTTTATGATTCCGGCCGGCGGCTTCGACAGCTACGCCGTGCCCGGGCAGGGCTTCCACGATCCCGAAGCGGACGCGGCCTTTGTGGAAACGCTGAAGGCAGGGCTGCCTCCCAACATCGAGGTGATCGAGCGCGCCACCCACATCGAAGATCCGGCCTTCGCCACCGAGGCCGCGGAAAGGCTGATAGATCTGATCGAAGCAAAAGAGGAGGGAGATCGAGATGGCTAAGCGCTACACGCGGGAACAGTTCCTGGATCGCCTGCGGGCGGAAATCAACCGGGGTAAACCCCTGGTCATGACCGGCGCAGGGAACGGCATCTGCGCGAAGTTCATCGAGCGCGGCGGTGTCGATATCATCGGTGTCTACAATACAGGATATTTTCGAATGCAGGGCTACGGCTCCCTGGCCGGCATGCTGCCGATGGCGGACGCAAATGAGATGGTCTTTCAGATGGGAAGCCGTGAGGTGTTGCCGCAAGTTCAGGAGACACCGGTCATCGCCGGGCTCAACGGTGTGGACGTGCTGCGAGACATGCGGCTGTTCCTCGAAGAGTGCCGGCGCATCGGTTTTTCCGGCGTCCACAATTTTCCTACCGTCGCATGGTTCGACGGCGAGTTCCGCAACACCCTCGAAAAGACCGGGCTCGGCTACCAGCACGAGATCGACATGCTGAACATCGCCCGCGAACTCGACCTGCTGACCATTGGCTACGCCTTCAACGAATCAGACACCGGGCGCCTGATGAAGGAAGCTGCGCCCGATGTCTTTATCTTCCACGCCGGCATCACAGGCGGCGGTTCGACGGGCTACAGCGATGGCCGCAGCCGCGAGGAAATGGCTGAGCGAAGTCAGGCCAACTTCGATATCGCCCGCGAAATCAAACCGGAGGTGATCCTTCTCGCCCACGGCGCGGCGCTGCAAGATCCCGATGACGCCCAGTTCATGCTCGACCACACGAACTGCCAGGGCGTGCAGCTCGGTTCCAGTATCGAGCGCATGGCCATCGAAGGCCCCCTCGAGGAAAGGGCGGCAGCCTTTAAGACGATTCGATTCACATCTTCGTAGGCACAGGCTGGTGGTAAGGGTCTGTCAGGAAACAAGAGTCAGCTCATTCGATACTGATACTGGATACTCGATGCAGCCCGTCGCCACTTGTTCTTTGAGCTTGTGTACTACGCCTTGGCCCTGGCGGCCCAAACCTCAAACAGACCGTCTTCGCTGGACGATTGGAAGACACCCCATCGGCTGTCGGGGGTGACGTGTGCATTGCTTTCCAGGCGAGTGCCATCCAGTTTCAGCTTCGACCGGCTTCGGAATTTACAGAGCGGGGTTGTCCGAACAGTTTTCTCCGGATGTTCCTCGACGAGTCGGTGCATTTCCTCGTTGCTTTCGAATTCAGTGCCCTCGGGCCACAGCGTCTCTGCGGGCAGTTCGTATTTCCAGATCGTCTCGCCGGGCGAATCCAGATGAAGGCCGTCCCATGACCAGGGGTTGTCCCCATCTCCGGGCTCTCCCAGTCCCTCGATCAGGCCGACGTCGTCTTTGCAGAAATTGAAACCGTCGCCAATGACGAAGGACTCGTCCGGCGCAGGTGCCACGTGAATCGAATTTCCGATGCCTCTCGGCCCAACGTAGCGATAACTTTTCTCCGTTTCGAGATCGGTTCTATAGATGGCATGACAGCCATGAACGCCACCATGGGAATAAACGCTCCGGCCGTTCGCGCTCCAGTGTTCATGGGAGCCCCGTGACTGCATCGTCCCCTGAAGGTCCAGCCATTCCCCGCGATCGAAATTGTAAATGCGCTGTCTCTGAAAATTCTCGGGCCTGGGATATTCCTCAGTCCAGATGAATCCTTCCTGGCAGCACATGAAGAGATTCGTGGAGACGGGGTTGGGATTGCAGTGCCCCATCCACCATTCGTCAGTCTCGAAGGCAACGTCTGTCTTGCCATCGTTGAGGTCGACCCGATACATCAGGTTTCTGTCCGGCGCCGAGCCCATCATCGCGATGCGGTCGGTATTTAATGTGCCTTCAGGGATCTTCTTCAGCGACACATGAGAGAAGATGTAGCGATCATCCGCTGTGCTTTCTGCATACGGTATGGATGCCAGTGTCTCCGTCGGACGGATACGCCGCTGCTCGCCGGCATCGGCATCGATCTGCACAATTTCTGCACGACCTTCCGTAATATCAATCACATGCAGCAGGTGTGAGCGTGGCGAGAATCCCCAACTGGAGAGGCTCCTTCCCCCATACTCGAAAACCTTTTCCGTTTCGCCGGTCAGCAGATCGATGCACCAGATCGCCGAGGGCGTCTGTTCATCGGGATCGTGGCTCATGAGTGCCATCTTAGTTCCATCGCGCGTGAACATGGTGCAGCGGAAATATGAATTTCGGAAGTGCAGTTCCACGTTCGGCGAGATGCAGACAACCTCCGTCCCCGTCAGCGGGTCATCCCAACGTTTCGCAGCCCAGTCGAAATTGAGTTTCATTGCCAGCTCCTCGTTGAGGTCCGATCCGTGTGGCAAAGGATGAGAATCTCAACTGATTGCAGATGACAGCCTAAGACTCCTCAACAGCTTCGATCACGCGCTCATCAGCGGTTATGCGAATGGTCTGGCCTGGATCGAGAACGACAAACCGGTCATCGTCCCAATCTCCTCCCACCATTGCTTTGAGGAGTGCAGGATCCCCGCGCTGGTGGTCGAAGGACCAGCCCAGCCAGTCTGCACACTCACGGGTGTAATCCTTGTCTTTCTCGGTCACTTGGACGCCCAGCTCAACAAAGGTCGCATGGCTGTATTTCTTAAACCAGCCCTGCTCCATCTCCATGAGGTATTCTGCGTTGTCTTCGCCGAACTTTTCGACATAGCTCTTGTAGGTCGTTTCGTAGCGCTCTTTGCTGGGCATCGAGCAATGCTGATTCCAGCCGGGGCTGTACCAATACGTGCCAGGCCGCTCCTTGACGTATTCGGCATAGCGTTCTTTGCTGCCGAGAAGGTGGGTGATGCAATCGTGCGCGCGGGCGATGACCAGTTTGCATCGGCGAGTTTTGAGGCCCTCGGTCCCACGGCTGCACAGACCGTACCCCAGGACGATTGCTTCAGCGTCCGTCTCACCTTCGATTTGGTCAATGAGGCGCTGCGCCTCCGAGCGGAGTTTATCGGGGGTATTGTGCAGGCCCTGCTCGAGCACTTCGATCCGCAGGACGTGGTCGTGCTCCTTGGCAAAATGGCCAATCTCAATCTCCAGAACTGCGCAAGTAATGATCGCTGTGCGCGGTCTGGATTCCGGCGAATTATTTTGAGGTTCAGGTTGGTTCATGTGAGAACATTCAGGGCAGGACATTGAAAAGCATAACGATTTCGACGGAACCGCAAACTACCAGGAGAGAACTTGACCCATCACCAGAGACGACGTAGCTGTCGTCGCCAGACATCGGGAGAAGGGCGACGACTCCGGCTACAGGCTTCATCGTAGATCCTGACTAACAGTTAGACGACTACGATGCCCTTTCAATCTCGTTTACCTTTTTGCTCGTCATTGGAAAGTCAGCTCTTTCCAGGACGGATGTCAGCGTCAGCAGGTCTTCATTGGACACCAGGTTTTCTGTGGACATGGCCAGAGCCAGCCGGTCGCCGGCGCCGGCTTCACGGAGCAGGTTTATGGCGTGCTTCCGTATGGCCGCCGGGCCGAGGTCGTAGGCCGCTGATGGGAAGCCCAGCCAGATGGCTTTGTCCGGCCACAGAGAAAGGGCTTCACTGATAGACAGGTCTCCCATGGGCGGAGGATGAAATCCTTCAACGATGTCGATGGCAGTGCTGGCGATCAAATGCTTCAGGACGTTCAGCCGGCCGTCCATGTGAACGGCCATCAGCTTTCCGTTTTCGTGGAGGACTTTCGCCTGGTGTTCGTATACGGGCATAAAGTACTTCTCGAACAGACTGGGAGTCACAAGAACTCCGTCGACGTTATCGCCGCAGAGCGTGATCGGCGCCGGGGACTTTGCTGCGATCTCAATCAACGGCTCGCGGCTCTTTGCGATGGCATCGTACACCTCTTCGACAAGGTCCGGATGGTCTGCGTGGTGGTAAAAGAATCGGCCGCCTTCGCTTCCTACCCAGTCGATCATCAGCATCTGCATCGGCGAGTGTGGCAGGTGATCGAGGACGACCCCGTCCTCACCGAGCCAATCCATGGCCTGCTCGATGGGAAAGTAGTCCGGCGAGTATTCCGTGTTTTCGACGATGTATTTCAGCACTTTGTAGTCGTCGGGAACTTTGACGAGCCGTTCGGTCTGCCAGGGCGCGATGTCCTTCCAGCTCCGCACGGCGTGCCATAGCCCGGTGCCCGCGTCTCTGATTTCATCGGAATAAATGCTGCCCACGGGCGTGGAATAGGTTCGGCGATAGATCGTTTTGCCGGAGACGACCCGTTGTGTGTCCGTGATATCGACGCCATGCAAGGTCATCGTGTAAGGAGGCCTGACCCAGTTCATCCCCATGCCCCTGTTCCGGCATTCCCGCTCGGCCCAGCCTATCTGACTGTGCCGCCAGTAATGGAAAAAAGGGAAACTATCGGCCGGTTTCCTGTGGGCCGACGCCATGATCCTCTCGCTCAGTGTCATCTCTTTCATGTCTGTTCCTCGATTAGTGTTGTCATATGCGCGTTCCCCGACGGTGGGAATGAAGTGTACAGCCCTGGATGCACCTCCTCGAAATGACTTCCCGTCCCATCATAACCGATAGCCTTCCGGTTAAGAATGATCCACTGACGCGGTTCTGAGTGTGATGAATACTGCGGAGGGAACTGCAAATGACCAGAGATTCTTTTCATGTAGTGACGGGTGCGTTCGGTTACTCAGGGCGGTACATTGCCAGCCGTCTGCTTGACCGCGGCTACGCAGTGCGCACGCTGACCAACTCGCCAGACCGCAAGAACAGGTTCGAGGGCAAAGTGTCGGCCTCTCCGTTCCACTTCGACGATCGTCCGAAGCTGGTTGAGTCGCTGCGGGGCGCATCAACTCTCTACAACACTTACTGGGTCCGATTCAACCACCGGGATTTCAGGCACTCGGACGCGGTCGAGAACACCCTGAGACTGTTCGAGGCGGCAAGAGAGGCGGGCGTCCGGCGGGTCGTGCACGTAAGCATCACAAACCCCTCGGAAGAATCGCCACTGGAGTATTTTTCTGGCAAAGCCCGTCTCGAACGAGCCCTGATGGAATCAGGGCTGTCTTACGCCATCCTCCGACCAACTGTGCTTTTCGGTAAGGAAGACGTGCTGGTCAACAACATTGCATGGATGCTGCGAAGGTTCCCCGTCTTTGGTGTCTTTGGTGATGGCGAGTATCGGTTACAGCCCATCTATGTCGATGACCTGGCAAAGTTGGCAATCGAGCAGGGGGAGACCGAAAGTAACAATGTGGTCGATGCCATCGGCCCGGAGACTTTCACCTATCGTGACCTGGTTCGACAGATCGGCCGGATCATTGGCAAGCCTCGTCCCATAGTCTCTGTACCTCCGTTCTTCGGTTACGCCGTTGGGGCACTGGTCGGAAAAGTAGTTGGTGATGTGATCGTTACTCGCGAAGAGATTGCAGGGCTGATGTCCGACCTGCTGTATGTTGACTCGCCTCCGGCCGGCACAACCCACCTGACCGAATGGGCCGCCGAGCACGCGGATGAGCTTGGCAGAAGCTACACGAGCGAACTGGCGAGAAGAAAAAATCGCCTGGAATCCTATGAGACCCTCCGGAGCTCCTGATTTGCTGCGAAAGCAGTCAAGACGCCATAAGTACCACGGATGGCAAAGCCAACCCACGGACTGAAGCGGTTTTAATCCGTGGGATGGCTTTGCCATCTGTGGTAAGAATCCCTCAGAACAAGGGATCACGCATCAACTTTTCTACCTCTGGATGCTCCGGATAATCGATGGCGATAAAGGCCTGAACAAGCCTTTGAATGTTGTACATGCAGTCGTAGTACCGAAAACTGGACGAACCCACCACGAGGCCGCTCTTGTGCACCAGGTTCTCCGCAGCAAAATCACCCAATCGCCGCGCAAACTCCAGGTAGCGTCCATCTTTCGTCTCATTGTGCAGTTGTACGAACGAAATGATCATGTACCCATAGCATCCGGAATCGGTGCCTGTGGTCGGTCGCCACTTTTCGATGCGTTCATCAGCAATGCCCTTGAGAAGATTCAGCAGTCTGGCGGGTCTGCCTGCGCGTTCCCAGAGCTTCAGCACGAACCACGGCATGCTGGGGCTGTCAGTCCGGCTCACCCAGTTGTATCTGGTCCTGCTGAACGCCTTGCGGTCAGGATTCCATCCAAACGAGCTGTCGATGATGGCATTGCCCAGGACTGTTGCGCGTTCTGAGAACAGCCTCTTCTCATCCGGACTGTCAAGCCATCGAACGGCCTCGAGGAATCCCAATACCGAGCGCATCTGAAGTGTTCCGGCAGAAGGCTTGTGTCCGCCGGGCTCGTCGGCCAGCGGATAGGTAACGTGGGATGTCAGATTCGTCTTTGGGTCTCTTGTCTTCCACATCACATCAAGTTGATCCTTTGCCCACTCAAGGTGTTTGAGATCTTTTGTCTTTGAGTAAAGAAAGGCCCAACTGCGTGCGAAGAGCCCCGGAAAACGCGCGAATCCCTGGCCACCGGACTTTGCATGCCCCAGGCTGCTGCCGTGACGGCCATGTACCATCAACCCCCTGTGCTCAAAAATGTGGATCCGGTGTTGGAGTATGAGCTCTTTCTTGACCGCCTCAGGATTGATTTGCCAGTAATGCTCCCAGTCCATATGAGTCCCAGGCTCATGCGGTCTGAATGCAGCTTTGACGGGCGCGTCCGTGTGGAAGTTCCAAAGCCCGTGCTCGCCAATCGGCCATGCGCCGCTCGGATACGGACAGTTATCGAGCCAGAATTTTATGGCTTTGTCGGCATGTGTTTTGAAACGCTTTTCGCCCGTTACAGCCGAAAGCGCACGCATGGCCCTCAGAGTCTGGCGCATCCAGGTCAGGTTACAGCCCCCTATCGGTGAACGGTACGTGTCACCTGTCCCTGGCATCCCCTCTCCCACAGGCGGCTTCATCTCGAGCATCTTAAGCGTGTCCGGATCGAGGGTAGAAGCAATCAGAGGCGAATGCACCGGTCCATAGACGTCCACACCATGCTCGATCAACAAACCCAGGTGTTTCCTGGCGATGGAGGCGTACTCCTCGCATTTTTTCGGTTCCGGCAAAGCCTCCTCCCCTTTATAAACGCGCGGCAGAGGTAGCAGCTCGCTGGTTTCGAGCGCTGCGAATGAGATGCGCAGCTCATCGATCTTGCCGGCGTAATTCAGATTAAGATGGCGTTCACCGGGCGGAAGCTCATGCCTTCCTCCTTTTGGGATGAACGTGTGCGAAAGCAGGAGCTCGCCCTTGCCTTGAGACGCGAGAAGTTTTGCGCCTTTACCGGGCCCCGGCATCGCGACGGCTTCCTGATGGTCGATCAATAGTGAAACTCTCTTGCCATCAAAGATCAGGGCCAAATGCTGCCATTGCCTCTGACGTATGGCATTTCTGCCTGCCAGCTTCTGTGTCTTCGTGGTTCCATCAGGCATCTCGAAGGTCACAGGCGATACGAGATCAGCTCTTTTCTGGTGCCTGGTGTGAGTGTTCTTCTCATCCTTGTGGATCTCGATGGCCCACTGAGGCTCAACCTTTCCGCCTTTCAGACGGTTCTTCCTGAGAACGAGCGAACGTTGCTGAAACTTCTTGCTGAGGTTGTCAAACATCTCCCTGGGCTTCAGGTAACATTCAATCGTAAAGGCTCTCGGCGGATCGAGTTCATCCGCCATCTCACCCCGTGCCAGATTCGGCGGACCCCAGCGATAGAATGACCGCCAGTTGTCTCGTCCATCGATCTTGAGAATCGGGACGTTGAGAACGTACATATTGACACTGTACTGATCCTCAATCTCCCTGTTAATGAGATGCTCGGGCTCTATCCTCAAACTGAGCCCTTTTACCTCGTCCCTCAGCGTCGCATCGAATGTCCACCAGGCGGCGGCCTTGGATGACAGGTGACGGGATCGGGCGTTTTCCTGCGAGGAAACGCTTCCCAGGCCACAGACCAATCCCAGGACAACTAACAATGGTGTTTTCATTATGTTCATATCTGTTTTTCAGGATCATTTGGATTTCTCTCTAACGTTTTCCAAAGGCATAGAGCGCGCTGTGAGTCCGGACGTAGATCGTTCCGTCTACGATTGCCGGAGTGGCGTAGGTCTTGTCCGGCATACGGTTCGTCCTCAAAACTCTGGGATCGCCAGACAGGCTGACGACGCTGATCACACCTTCTCCCGATGCAGCAAACAGTTTGTCGCCGGCGATCACCGGTGAGGCGTAGTGCGTGCCTCTTCCCCCGGTACGCATACGGAAAACTTTATCGCCGGTCTTCACATCCAAACAACTGAGAATGCCACCGTTCTTGACGAAATAGACGCGGCCGTTCCTGTAAACGGGCGACGGCACTTCCGGAATACTGCGCGTCTCCAGATACCGAATCTGATCGCCTGTCACCTTTCCATGGCTGTTGACGTTAATCGCCACCAGGCCGTGGCGGACATGCCCCTTTCGCCTCTTAGCAGTCCTGGTCAGCAGTTTCTGCCATTCTTCTGCGACTATCTTGCGGTCTTTGTTCGCGTCCGCGTCTGAAAATCGCAACGGCCAGCCATTCTGCGGCGCCTCCGTGCCCTCGGAACGGTGAAAGTACATCAGCTTTGGCAGCTCGGCCGGGCTGATCAGCTTGTCCCCGTCCGCATCGTTCTTCTCGAGCAGTTGGTCGAAATGCGGGAACACAGGGACAAGTGCCGGCTCGCCGGTCTGGTTCCAGGTGGCCACGATCACTTCCTCTCCGGCGAGGACAGGCGTGCTCGTGGCCGTCGTTGAACAGTTCGCCTGCCAAAGCAGTTCGCCGTTGTCGAGATTGAATGCCTTGACTGCCTGCGCCGCGTGCACGATCACTTTGTCACCAGTTACGATGGGCGTGGCTGTCCCCGCAATGGCTCCGGTAAAGCGTTCCCGCTGACGCTTCTTCCATAGCTGTTCACCACTCTTTTTGTCGACTGCGAGCAAAAAGTGATCGACATGATTGGCGCGGTAGAGGATCACGCGGTCGTTAGCGATGATGGGTGAAGTCGCGTTGCCAGAGTACGACTTTGTTAACGGCAGCCTAAGCTCCCACAGCTTCGTGCCCTCGAGATCGAGACAGAGCAGGCCGAATGAACCGAAGTAGGCGACCACCCGTTCTCCGTCCGAAACCGGCGTGCAGCTTGCCGGATTAAAAGAAGGATGGCCTCTTTCAATCTTTCCAACGTTGACAAGATGGCGCCATCGAACGCTGCCGTCACCGCGGGACAGACACAGCACTGCAAGCTGTTTCGACTTCAGTTCGTACGAGGTTAGAAAGATCGAATCGCCCACGATACACGGGGACGAGTGGCCTGTATCCAGGGGCGTCTTCCACAGCTCGTTGACTCCCGGCCCAAAGTCAGTTGGAGGCGCGGGACCGGTTGCCAGGCCGGCACAGTTGACCCCTCGGAACTGTGGCCAGTCAGCCAGCGATGGATGAGCGGTAACGACCATTGCCGAAACGGCAATCGCAAATGTGTGGTGGCAAATGTCAGACCGGGTAATGAAGTCCATAGTCATGAGTAAGCGCGTTCGGCTTGTAGTTGTCATGTGGAGGGGGACCTGTCATCGCTTTGGATTACTTGGAGCCGGCATTTCGGAAGGCGACAGTAACAGCCATCGAGAATCCAGTATCCAGTATCTTCACTTGGAGGGCTTCACGATCGGCGGCTCTCCCCGCAGGAAACGATTCTTCCGATCGGCGATCAGGGCACGGACGCGGCGGCTCTGGCTGCCATGGCCGTCCCAGGCGTCGCAGAGGAGCTCGACCTGTCCCGGTTTGAGTTGGGCGAAGGCTGCGATCTGATTTCCTGATGCGGTGACCCAGTCGAGCATGCCGATATGGGCCACTGCCGGACATTTAATATCGGGAGCGAAGTTCATGGCATCGAAATAGGAGAGCATCTTGAGGAATTGGTCCTCGCTCTGATTCTTCGGTTTGGCGTTCATTTTGAATGGCCAGTAACCGGTCTCATATTTTACGGTCCAGTCGAGGCGGGCAAGGCCGCTGAAGCGTGGAAACAGAAATGCCGCCCGCGGATCAAGACCTGCCAGGACTATTGCCAGCCCCCCGCCCTGGCTGCTGCCAGTGATGCCGATGCGTTTGGGATCGACCTCCGGGCGGGAGGCGAGGAAATCCATGCAGCGCACCATCGAGGCATAGATCCAACGCCAGGAGAATGTCTCCTTACTTTCAATGCCGTGAGTGATGTAGCCTTTCCAGGGGTGCGGGCCTTGCGGCATGTCGCTGAGGCGCAAATCGAAGCCGTGGACAGCGATGTTGAAGGTGCAGTGTGTGCCGCCGCCGTCCCCCGCCCACAAGTTCATTGGGTACACGCCGGTCGGCGGACAGAAATACACGACCGGATACTTCTTTCCCTGCTCAAGATTCTTCGGGCGGCTGTAGTAGCCCCAGATGCGCCGTTCGCCGAGGGAGGCAAGGCTCACTTCGTAGACCTCCGCGCGGGCGTTGCTCTTGTCCTCGCGGAGCTTCATGCGGGCATCCATCGGGACCGCCCGGACTTCTTTGATGGCCTCTTTCCAGAACGCCTTGAAATCGGGCTGTCGAGTCAGCTCAGGCCGGTAGCTCGGAAAATCGTATGTGAAGATCCATTCATACTCCTTGAGCGACCTGCCGCCCTCACGTATCACAATGGCGCCCCGGAAAGGCCCGGGTTCTTTCAAAGGCACCTCGCTTGGAAGCAAAGCGCTGGCGTGCCCGTCAAGCTCGAGGTTTGTCTTCTTTTGGCCCACGATTTCACGAGTCAGGTAGTCGCGCACTTCGAAACTGACCGTGGCTTTCACTTCACCGGCCGTCAAATTGACTGCGTTAATATTGAACGACGTCTTCCCTGTTCCGGGCAGCAGGAAATTCTCATTCGGACCTTTGACGACAAACTGAAGCGCCTCTACCGGCGGAGGATTTGCCATTGGCCGCAGGGTGATCCTGGGGCGGCTTGGACGCAGTCCGAAAGTAACGCCACGCATGCCATCTTTGTTCGGCCAGGTGCCCCACCAGTAAAAGCTCGGATAGCCGTCGAGTCTCTCCGAGAGACCCAGGACCGCGCCCTGCCTGGAAACCCAGCGCATTCCTTCCTGCTGCAGGCCGATGACCACCTGGCCACGCATTGAGAGTTGATAGTTCGTCACTCCGTCGAGCGATTTCACTACATCCGGCGAAGCCATCAATAAATAAGCGCCTCCTCTGCTGAGACCACGTTTGAGAAACGGAAAGATGTCGAACTCGTTTTCGCGGAAGACGTATTTCACTTCCCTCCCCTCATCGCCGGCGACAACCGAGTGTCCGGCGATCTTCGGCTTGCCCAGGGGCATGCTCGTCAACTCATCATGAAAGACTCCGAAGTTCCCACCCTTGATGTGATCGAGGACGGCCGATCCGGTCTTCCACTTTTCATGGCGCCCGAGAAACTCCACATCGCCCGCCTTGACTGAGGCCAGCGTTCCTTCCGCGCTTATCATCACCGAATAGGCGCCAGTGTTGATCGCCACTCCACCATCTTGACTACTGAGAGAGATTTCTGCAGACGTCTGCCGGAAGAAAAACACGAGAGCAAGGATGGCGAAGCGCACAGGATTCCTCATTGGATGCGTGAACAGTCTTCGGGGTCCGAAACGGACGATAGCAGAGAGCATGATTGGTATTCGCCTGCCTTAAATCCGCCACAAACATCCGACCCCACACACTCCCATTACTCCACGTTGGTCAGCGCATCGGCGATTCGTTCCAGCTCTGCCTCAAGGAAAATGACTTTGCTCGAAATGTTCTTCATGTCTGTGGACATGGCTGTCACTTCCAGCTCCAAAGCGGCCCTGTATCCCCTGGGCGCGTAAAGAAAGCTCAACATTGTCTTCAGTGCATGAGCATTGAAGACCAGTTTTTCACTGTTTTCCTGCTCGGACGCGTCTCGAACTCCCTGAATCAGCGACGGATAAACTTCGAAAAATTTTCGCTTCAGCTTCTGCAATGACTCGGGATCATTGCGAATGCGAGCCATGAGAGACGCGACGTCGAGGACGTCCTTCGTCGATTCGTCGCTCTGTCTGATTGCAGGAGCATCTTCTGCCATGGGATGTCCGGTTTCTCAAGGCGGCGCTTGGGTGATAGATCACGCTTGCTCATCTTGTCTCAGCAGACAAGATGAGGATTGTAGCCGATCTGAATCTATTTATCTGCAACACAATGTTGCATCTGGCAAATGATGCAAGAGCAGCCAAAATTCGAGCAGCGCATCCAGCAGTTTTCGACAGTCAGAAGGGCCGTGGTGAATGCGGCCCTGCTGCTGCGGCTTGGAAGCCTTGGTCTGGCATGCGGCGTGTTCTCACTTGTGGTGCTCAGCGGGTGGCTTCCGAATGCGTTCGTAAATGTGGCGTTGTTCATGGCCGCGTCGGCTTATCTGCTTTCGCTGCTCATCCTGCTTCTCGTCCGCTGGGATCGTTTCTGTTCCTTCCTGGCCGAAGCTTTTGAAATGGAACGTCTGGTGGGCGGCCTCAACAGCCGGCTCGTATGCGCTCTGGATTTTCTCTACTCCAACTGGCAGACCCCGCTCACTGAAGCGGTGGTTGAACGGGCCGGCAACGACCTCCAGCAGCGGTTCGAAGAGAACATTGATCGCACGGAACGGGATCAGCGCGGTAGACAATTTGCCTCGTGGATCGTCGTCTTCCTCGTCATTGGCTGCACGCCCTGGTTTGGCTTTGGACGCCTGGCTGCGAACCTTTCCGATTCATGGAACGCGGTTTATGAGTTCATGTTCCCGGTGGAGTATGAGGTGTCCCCCGGGTACGGGCGGCATGTGCGCCTGCTGGGAAAAGAATTCAAAGTCGGCCTGCAGTTCAAGCGGCGGGGCTTTGACCAGGTGTCGCTGGTCATGACGCTTCCGGAAGGTGAAGAACGGATGGTCCTTTCGGTCAAGGACGGTCTGGCTGTTCACACGCTGACGAGTGATGTTGAAAAGGAATACAGACTTCACTTTGAATTTGGTGAAAGGAAGACCGGCGTGCTCGACCTGATCTTTACCACGCGGCCCAGCCTGGTGAACATGCAGACGGAGCTCGTTTACCCGAGCTACACACGCATGCTGCCGCGGACATTGGAGGGCATCCAGCAGCGCCTGCTTGCGCTGACCGGAACACGCATCGGCCTCGGCTTCACTCTTTCGAAAGAGCTGGAATCCGCGATCATCACCTGGGAAGGCGGGGAAGAGCTCCCGCTCGATGTTTTGGGCCGGTTTGCCACCGTCAGCCTGATGCATTCCCGGGCGAGGCGTGCAAGCTTTCAGGTGAAGGACGTCCACGGCTACGATCTCGAGTTTCCGCTGCTGATCGATTTCGAAATTCAGCGCGACGAGAAGCCCCGGCTCTATCTGCCGAGGTACGTAAAGAACGAAATGGCATTCCTTGGTGAGGCTGCCGGCATGTTCGGTTTTGGTGTGCGGCTGCAGGACGATTACGGCATTACCCGCAGCATTCTCAAGTGGCAGAAGAGCACAGTCGACAACCCGACTTCGATTGTCGACCGCGGCGAGATCGAACGGCTCATTTCGCCTCCTCGTCGCAAAGCGGTGGTCAGTTACGAAAAGACATTCGCCAGCCTGAACCTGAAGCCCGGCGACCGGGTCTCGTTTCAGGTAGAGGCGCACGACAATCGATACCCCGACCGGCAGGTAACAAAGTCGCGACGAAGTTCGTTCTTCATCTACCAGGAGGATCTCGGGGGGCTCTCCATTGCCGAGCTTGGTTTCGGCAGCGGTGCGCAACTCGCCAGGGGGCGCATAGCCAAATCCCGAAAGGGCACCCTTGTCAGAGAGCCGGCCGGATTGCGCAGCAAGGAACGGTTCCAGAACGAATTCGAATCCACAGTCTCCACCAGCACCCAAGCCCCGACTGTTCGTGGGGAGCACAGCCAGGCGACGAAGGACTACTTCCGTCTTCTGTCGAACCTCTCTTATGAGAGGGAAAAGAAGGAGGAAATGAAACAGCCCGCACCCGCGCCCCCTCCCGAATAGCAGAAAAGGAAGAGCTCGCGTCAGCCACCTGCCACGTGGCAAATGGCGGAATCGCCCTGCATGATTAGCCCGATCATGAAACCTGTACTGTTCACGATATTCGCCCTTGCAGCCGCCTGCAGCCCTTTGCACGCGGAGGATGCCCCATCTCTAGATGAGGTGGCCGAACAGCCGGCGGTCGGCGCGGAATCAGATGAAACTCCCGTGGACGCTCAAACAGCCGGCAACGAAGACGCCACCGGCAACGGGGACAGCGCCAATGCGGATGCTGCGGCCGCTGACGATAGACCACCACCTCCGCCGCCCAGTCTGACCAAGATCTATCAGTACTTTGGGATCACCGGCATCAGCAGCATTTTGTTCTGGATGGCAGCATTGTTTTTTATCGTTGCGTTTGTCCGTCAACCGTTCGTACGGACAAAGATGTTTTCGATTGCGCTTGGGCTGGCCGCGATCGGTTTTTTTCTTTCCGAGTTAAATTCTGAAAACGTCAGCGCGATCATGGTGGATCGTTCAAGGGAAATCGATGAGGCAAGAGAGGCGCAGGCAGAAAGGGAGAGGCTCGAAGAAGAGGTCGAGGGAAAAGAACCGGGCACAGAAGAAGAGGCTGGTGCCTTTTCAGATATCAACATGGGCGCCGAAGACGAGGATGCAGAGGAAAAAGCCGGCAGAGAAGAAGATAAGGAGCCAAAGAGCTCGACGGAAGGAGAGAAGGATGACACGGAGAAAGGCGGACAAAACGAGGGCGAGGAAGTAGACAAGGAGGAAGAGGGGAAAGCGGATGGTAAGGAGACTGAAGGACAAGGCGATAAGAGCATTTACGAAGCAGCGGCGGCCGAGGAGGAAGCCATTCCGCTCTACAAACGCCGGGGCAAAAAGCTGCGCTCGGAAGGCAAGTCAGAAGAGATCTCAGAAATCAGGGAGGCGGCTGCCGCGGCCAGCGATCAGAAATCGGTCATCGGCACAGTTCAAGAGATCGCGTTGATGCCTGAGGGCGACAAGATCCTGGCTGACAAGCTCGACCTGCTGAATCTGTTTATTGCCAAATGGCTCCTGGTCTTCGCCATCGGGATGGTCGTTTGGGATTATCTGAGCCGGTTCAACGAGACCTTTGACGCGGTCTTGCCGCTCCCTATTGCCGGGCCGTGGCTGGATCGCCTCTATCCCAAAAAACACATCGTGCTTGCAAAGAGGCCGACGTCTGAAGAGCTCCGTGATTTCCTCTTGAAGGTTGTTCGAAAGGGTGAGACCTTCATCTACCTTGGCAGGGAGGCAAAACTGGAGCAGCGGCTGATAGCGCGACTCTGGCTCAACCTCGGCAAACGAGTCAATTCCATCTTCAATCGGATTGCGCTATGGCTTGAAGATCCTGAAGCCCATCCGTTGCCCGGGATCAGCAAGGTCAACGCATTCCTTTCACGGGATCCCAGGCTGTCACGCGTGACCGGCAGGGCGGTCTTTATCGTCATCATGCTGCCGTTAGTGTTGTGCTGCATGCAGTCTTTTGTCTGGCTCGTGGATGCTGCACGGCTGGAGGATTGGCGCATTGTCTGGGCTGCCAACGCGATCGGTGTGGCTGCCCTGATAACGGCATCTCTCAAATCGCGTGAGGAGCGTTTTGAAGCGTTCAACGTCCAGTTGAATGAATTCGTTTATCGCGCGTTCCGGCGAACGGTTTCACGGATGCCGCTCATCATGGCCGCGCTCTTTTTGCTGATCGTGCCGATCCCCATCTTCTTTGAGACGAACGAAGACGCGCTGCTGCATTACATCCTTCTTCTGTGCCTGGTGCCTTTGCCGTTCATCTTTATCGACAGCCCGTTCCTCGAGCCGTTTCTCCGCCGTCAGAGTCTGAACAGCGAAGAATTGGAGAGCTCGGATTTTATTCTCGAGTCCGCCTGGTTCGGCCGGCTTGGTTTTACGTTGGAGGACGAATCCCAGGCCCGATTGCTTCTTGACGATCTCGAAGGCTTCCTCACCTCACGGCGCATTCCACGGGCCTCTGCCATGCGTGCGGTCAACATTATCTGGGCATTTGAAACTGCGCCCACGGAGGATGAGCTGTCGAAAATATCCGAGCATTGCCAGAAGGCAAACTTCCGATTCATTATCCTGTCCGATGAAGTAAAGCAGAGCGAAGGCGGCCCTTTCGAGGAAGTGCGAACCGAAATCAATCTCAAGGCGGCGTCGTAGCGCCTCTTTGCCCGCAGCCACCCTGTCTGAAAGAGATCACCGTGAAAGACATTCCAAAGACCCTGAGTGGGATTCTTCTTTTGCTGCTTTCCACGGCGTGCGCCGAGGAGCAGGGAGCATCTGTCCAGCACAAGAGAGGCGTCTACACGATCGCCAATCGTCACTTTTCGATCGTTATCGACAGTACTGCCGGAGCGCGGATTCGTTCGTGGAAGCTCAAGAGCACGGGCCGTGAAATGATCGCCTTTTGGAAGGGAGCGAACGAGATCGGGGGCGCGCTCGACGACCGCACTTATTTCACCGCGGCCATGTACAAAGCGGCAGTCATACATCCCGGGCCCGAGACCGTGAGGCTGCGATGCGCAGCCATCCATCCTTCCGGCATGAAGGTGATCAAGATTCTCGCTGTGCATAGAGACAAGCCTGTCCTTGATGTTCATACCACCTACGAGAACGGTACTCAGGCCGAGCGGCGTATTTTCATTCGCAACTTTTTTATGCCCGGCACACAGCCGCAAACCGATAAGCACCTTTACTGGGTCAACGGCATCCCCACTCGCGGCAAGAAAGAGCCGGTCATCGCCGACCCCAAAGCACACGGCTACTTCGACCTCGATAAGCTGCCCTACGCGGCTCTATGGGACAGCGAAACCGGCGACGGCATCATGGCGCTCGCGCCCGGCTGGGATCAGTTCTACTTCTGGCGGGGCAGCAAGGTGTTCCCGACTTTCGAATGGCTCTTCTCCGCGCTGCCGGCCGGCAAGAAGCTGGTCAGCCACGTTCGCCTGGTGGCCGTTGACGGGCAGAAGAATCAGCCTGACTGGATAGCTTTGGCCGCAGAGAATCTGAAGAAGGTGCGAGCGGCAAGGTTGTATCCGATCGATAACTGGATCGATGAGGCTACCCGATTCAATGTGACCGAAGCCGAGCGGGCCCAGGGCTACTGGCTTTCGATGGGCGAGGACAAAGCCAAACAGCGTTTGCCGGAACGGATCGACCTCGACCTGCCGCTGCGAAGCAGGCGGTTCATCACGATAACGGTAAACGCACTGAAGACGGAGAAGATGCCCATCAAGGTGGAATTGCCCGAAAACTGGCGCAGCAGTTTTGACGTGTCTCTCCAGACCGAAGGCAAGATCCGCAGGGAACTGCTGCCCCTGCCGGAGACGCCGGTTTCGCTGAAGTCAGGCATGCACGAGAAGATCTGGCTGGATGTGAAGAGCGACGGCCGCGCCGCAGGCGAATACGACATTCCGATCATGGTGCATGTCGGAGAAAGCAAAGCGAAATTCACGTTGCGTCTGAAAGTCTGGCCGGTGGATGTGAATATCCCTCGCCCCTTTCACGTGCGCGGTTACTGCGGCGGCTTTCCTGTCTGGACAGGTGGATTCGACATGACGGAGAAAAAGCTCGCCCGGCTTGAAGGAATCCTTAAAACCTACGCGGCCATCGGCGGCAATGTTCTCGATTGGAATACGGTCTGGTATCAAGTCGTTCGGAAGGCCAGGCTCGCGGGCACGGAAGACATACTGGCCGAAATCGCTGCCAAACATCCTGAGAGAATCGACCTCGAGAATCTCCCCGACCTGGACTTCTCTTACTTCGATCCGTGGTTCGAGCTTGCCAGGAAGCACGGCGTCACGCGAGTCGAGTCCTACATGTCGCCGCCGTCAAATTCGCAATGGCAGTGGCGTCTGCTGGATTCAGCGGTCGGCAAGAAAAGGGTGAAGTTCAACACCCCCGACGGCAACAAAGTCATTGTCTGGTTTTTCGATCAGATGCGCCGCTACCTTGCAGCGAAAGGGTTCACGGGCCTCTTCTGCAAGATCAGCGACGAGATTTCGCCGGGCTACATCCCCGCGTACAAAACGGCTGCCGTCCTCGTTCAAAAGGCGGGCTGGCGCCCGTTCACAACCATCACCGGACTCATCGCACGGACCGGTAAACACATCAACGCCATGAACCCGGTCTGCGATCTGTGGCAATTGTCATTCGGTCTCAAGGACGACTTTCTCGACCGCATCGGGCGCAACTACACCCTGGACCGGAAGACCATCGAGCTCAAAGGCAAGTGGGGCAAGTACACGAATGGAGGCGCCAAAGGTTGCTGGGCAATTGCCACGTTCGGTGAAGACAGCGTTACCGGTTTTGCGCCTGCTGATGTCGAAGAATTCAGACTCCTGGAAGACGGCAAGCCGATCCGCCTGATGGGCGGAAGCCCGTGGGGCAAGACCGCGCCGGGCACG
>JASLXP010000434.1 GCA_030740295.1 Planctomycetota bacterium | reverse complement strand
AGAATGCAGACTGAAAGAGATAGAGAAGCAAAATCGCATGGCCAAGGGCAAAGCCTCCAGTTGCTCCGGCGATAGCGCCAAGAACCGTGGAAATATCCAGCGGGTAATCAACCTCGGCTTGAAGGAATTGCGTGAATCGGCGTCGGATAAGAACCACAAGGCAATCCACGCCTTTGATGACCATATAAGGCGCAATATAATGAACGGCTTTGTCACCCGAATCATCTACGACCCCGATCCGATGCTGGCGATTAACTGGCAGACCTAACCGATCTGGAACATCGGCTGGTTCACCAAGCCAGAAATGGCGCCCCGATTCTTGTTACCCGGATCCGGCCGGCAAAAATTCCTGCTCCTCTGAGCTTATAGGAGGGCGGTAAAACGCCGTCAGAACGTAAATGTGGCCCACTTTTTTGAGTCATTTGCGGGGTGGGCGTCGAAATGGGTGATTTTGTGGCAATCATGTGTTGTTCGGTGGGTGGCGACAGAAGGCTGTGAAGGTCTACTGAGAGGCTTCGACTCGGGCATGAAACTTCCGGCTGGAAAAATTTTTCCAGGCCGGAAGTTTTTTTACCACCCTACCCTGTGAGGCCATGATGGCGATCAAAGCAGAATTAATAACAATGAATACGAAATTGCTCACCAAGAAAGACGTAGCGGCGATGCTCCAAGTTTCCACGCGCACTATTGAAAATCTCGTGCGCCGCCGCGACTTGCCGGTCATTCGGCTGGGTGCACGCCTAGTGCGCTTCGAACCGGAAGGAATCGTAAAGGCTGTTCGGAATCATACAGTGAATGGGTTCGAGAAGTATAGAAGCGGCGGGCAGCACGATGATTGAGCCTGGAATCCGAGGCCCAAATTACTCTTCGAAAAATGATTACGAAAACACGGAAGCACCTAGCAGGATTATGAAAACAATTATGTCAAATAAAATCCCAGCGGCGCTTCGCGAGCGCCCGCAATGGGTCGTTTGGAGATTGGTCACACGAGACGGCAAAAAGAAAAAGCTTCCGTTCGATCCAGTGAGCGGTAAGCCGGCCAGCCCTACGGACCCGCAAACCTGGCAAGCATTTGATGACGCTCTCCGTGCCTGCGAGAGGGACGGCTATTCCGGGCTGGGTTTTGTGTTTTCGGAGGAAGATTCCTATTGTGGTATTGACCTGGACCATGTGCGTGATCTTGAGACAGGCCAGTTCGAGCCTTGGGCGCGAGAACTAATTAAACGGCTCGACTCCTACACGGAACTGTCCCCGAGCGGGACTGGGGCGCATGTGATCGTGCGGGCGAAGGTGCCAGGAAGCCGGCGACGCAATGACTATGTGGAGATATACGACGGAGGTCGTTTCTTTTGCATGACTGGCGAGCGATTGAAGGGAGTACCTGGTACAGTTGAAGATCGGCAGGCAATCTTGAGCGAGATTCATGGCGAATTTTTCGGGAAGGACGAATCTAATTCCCCTGTTGCCTTAGCCTCCGCTCCAGTCCCCGTTGCCCTCTCTGACAATGAACTATTAGAAAAAGCTGACTCGGCAAAGAACGGAGCCCATTTCAGCGCGTTGTGGCGTGGCGACTGGCAAAGCGAAGGGTACCCCTCACAGAGCGAAGCAGATGCCGCTTTACTGGGTATGCTCCGATTCTGGACCGGTGGCGACAAGACACGATCCTTTGCCCTGTTCTCACAGTCCGGCCTCAACCGCGAGAAATGGGAGAGAGAGGATTATCGGGAACACACTTGGGAAGGGATTAATGCTGGGCCAGTTTACCAAAACAAAGCTGAGCAGATTTTTGATAAACTCGTAAAACTCGATCCGGTCAATTACGACCAATGCAGAAAAGATGAGGCCATTGAGTTGGGCATTCGAGTTAGCACTCTTGACCAAGAAGTTGCGAAGAAACGAAAGCTGGCTATGGATGCTGCAGGCATCCCAGGCGAGCTTGATTTTTCTGATCCGGAACCCTGGCCCGAACCAATTTCAGATGCCGAAAGATTATTCGATCACGTCTCCGAATCCATTGCACGTTACGTGGTTTTGCCCAGAGCGGCAGCAGATGCCATCACCCTTTGGATAGTTCACGCGCACGCCTTGGAGGGCTTTCACATCACTCCAAGGTTAAACCTGAGTAGCCCCGAAAAAGGTTGCGGAAAAACAACGCTTCTCGATGTTATCGCCACTCTGCTCCCGCGACCTCTGCGCACCGAAAACTGTACTTCAGCTGTCCTATTTCGTTTGGTCGATAAACATTGCCCCACTCTTCTTCTTGATGAAATTGATACTTATCTAGCTGCTCATGATGAACTGCGCGGGTTGCTGAACGCGGGGCACAGGAAAGGTGCAAAGGCAGTGCGGTGCGAGGGTGATAATAATGAAGTTCGCGCCTTCAACGCCTTTGCTCCGGTTGTGTTGGCTGGAATCGGTTCCCTGCCTGGAACACTTCACGACCGTTCCCTGTTGGTCCCTCTTGTGCGAGCCAAACCAGGTGAAATCGCACATCGATTCGATTCGAGAAAGATCTCAATGGAGACTGAACTGAAGACCAAGTTGAGTCGCTGGTCCATTGACCATATTGAAGAATTATCCAGTTCTGACCCGGTTATGCCTGAATCGGCTCACAATCGTCTAGCTGACAACTGGAGGCCGCTGTTCGCCATCGCGCAGGCTGTGGGTGGAAGTTGGCGGGAAAAAGTTTCTCGCTCGTTTGAGCATCTCAACTCAGACGCACAAGCGGATGAAGCGCAGGGCATCGGGACTACACTGCTTGCCGACATTAAAGATCTGTTCGAGGAGACAGGT
>JASLXP010000433.1 GCA_030740295.1 Planctomycetota bacterium | reverse complement strand
CCTACCCACGGCTTGCCAGCTAGTTTCAATTTTAATTTTGTGCATTGGATGTCCAAGCCGCGAGCACAATTTTGGAGTGCGGTGACTTGTCACCGCTTTCATTTTCTGATGCCTCTGAGGAAGAAAGAACTCGCAGTCACTGTCTCTGCTGACCATCCTGGGAAAGTGAAAGCTGCGACAAGTCGCAGCACTCCAAAGTAATCTTCCCGGATTCTGATGCACAAAATTAAAATTGAAACTAGCTGGCAAGCCGTGGGTAGGTCTAATAATTAGACCCCTGTAAATCGCTGCCGAAGGGGTTCCGCCCATATGTAGTTTGTCTGCGTCCACAGATTATAAGGGCGCAACCCCTTCGGCCTTCGGGGTAGAAGATGCTCCACCTCGGAACCCAGGGTAGCTCGCAAAGCCTCGCAACCCTGGGCTGTAAGGCGTAATGCCTTCGGCATTAAAGAAGGAGCTGAGTAAATTCTTTCGTTTCAGAGCGGATAGCAATCCGGCCTACGATAGTCGCGCAATCCGTAACAGGAACTACTTAATCGGAATGCGCACCCTGTCCCACTGGTCTGTATCACCACTGAGCACCTCGCCATGAAGCCTCCTCCTCGATCGTTCTGCCTTCTCTCTATATTCCTCTTGACAAGAATCTCGCCCGCCGGCCCAGTCATTGGCGAGAACCCACACACGGGCGAGAAGATCCGGTTGAAGACGGACCACCCGGTCTTCGCCTTTCTCTCCCCTGCCACTCTCAAGCCGGACGAGTCAGACAAAGCCCTGCGAGCACTCCTCTCCGCAACGGCGAAGTCACTTCAGGATGCGAAGGCGCTCTCTGCATTCTGCTCGCGCTATCTTGCTCTGAATAGCCGGAAAAAACTTGACAACAAAGAGAAGAGAAAGCTGGGTGATGTCCTGCTTGCTGCGGTGAAGCAACTCTCGTCTGCGGAGTTGAAAGAGCCAAAGCTGCGCGCTGCCTGTTTCAACGGTCTGGCGCTCCTGAGGCATGAAGGCTTTATCAAAGGAAAGCAGTTCGCTTCCCTGGCGATACCGGCGAAGGCCGAGTTGTTTCAGGATGGAAAGGTCAGGAAGGGAAAGCTGTTCCTTGACCTTGTGGACTTGCTTTGGGATTCGCCCGCTCTTTCACGGGACGAGCAAAAGGCTCTGCGCGAGGCTGCCTACGGCGGCCTTTCACCGGGAGGCGGATCATGCAACAACGGGCGATGGGGCTGGGTGCGCTCCTGGAAAGTGGCCGCAGCGTTCTCCGATGCCGGGCTGGCCGCCAAGGTGCTCGATGATTTCCGGCACTGGCTCGGACACGATGTCTACCCTTCAGGGGCGCCGCTGGACTTTGTCTCCTATGACTACTGTCACGCGCGAAAACCGGCCGTCCTGGATGACCTCGCCGGGATCTTCGATGGGCTCGATCCTGTTACCTACAAAGTTCCCAGCTTCCCGACAGCCGACCGATTCCACCGGGACGGCGTTGCCGATGCCCGCAATCTGAAAAAGGTCGAGAGTATCTACTGGCGCGATATCTCCCTGTTCCGCGATCGTTACCGAAACATGGCCATGCCCAACGGCACCGTGCCAGGCATCAATGACACGAATCCCCTGGCGGCCGAGGATGCTACTCGTCGCAGGCTCTCTGTGGGTTCACCTGCCAGTCGCAATGCAGGCTCGAGCGCTCTCCTCTATTCCGGCAGAGCAAACCGGGCTTTCCTATGGGGAGAAGCGGAGGCCGAAGGGAACACTCCTGAGACCACCAAGGATGTCTTTGCCGCCTACCTTCACGCCGATCCTTCGGACGCGGTTCACAACCACTACGACATCAACCAGCTCATTCTCTGGCGCTACGGCAAGATGCTGGCCGGAGACAACGGAGGTTCCGTCAACGTCCTCACCAAGACGTATGACCGCAAGCTCGGCGCCTACGGCATGAAGACCTATTCCCACAACACCGTAGTCGTCGATCAGAAATCGCAGTTCATCGGCGGCGGAAAGATTCTCGATTTTGGCGAGCTGCCGGGCTTCAAGGTCGCGACGGCCGATGCGGGTTACGCCTGGAAGAACATCAATCACCGGCGTCTGCTCGCGCTCACGGACGAGTATCTTCTTGACCAGAACCTTCTCTTTCCCGTCGAAGGTACGCCGGAGCAATCACACACTTTTGATTACATGTTTCAGACTTTCGGGAACGGTTACGAGACGAGCCTGACGAACAAGGACGTCCCTCGCGAAAAGCGCGTCTATGCCGGCCAGAACTGGCCGTCCGATGTTTACTTTCGCTGGCCCAATCTTCAGGAGATCTATCCCTACATCCGTTGGGACGAATTCCATCCTTATCTCGCACGAAAATCCTGGCACGTCACCGCCAACGAAGAGAGTGTCCACTTGAAGACCCACTTTCTCCTGCAAAAGGATGAGACCATGAGGGCTATGCTTGGCATGGCGCAATTGAATATTCGCGGCCGTTACCGGAAGGACAGGATGCTCCTTGGCGTTCCAAAAATCTGTGCCCGGAAAGAAGGGCGGTCCGGTCAATTCATGGTTCTTCACGACGCCTTCAAGGAAAAAGAACACGTCACTGCCGCAGTCCGACTGGATGAAAGGTCGGCAAGGGTCTCGCTCGCCGATGGCAGGACCGACTGGGTCTTCATCGAGCGAGAAGGTGACGCCCGCCATCTTCTGGTTCGGGCATCCGGCGGCGTGCTCCAGTCAGTGAGCGCCTTTGAGCTTAAAAAAGTAGAGCTTGGCGGCATGGCTTTGCTTTCTGCGGACGATGCAGCTCAGAGCATCGGCGCGAGAGTTGAATACGCCGGTAAGTCCGTGCGCGTCTACACCACTTCCAAGGAAGCCGCCCGCCTGCTCGTTCATCTCGGAGCGAAACCTTCAGCGGTGACTGCTGATGGCAAAGCGATCCCTGTGAAGATGAATGGCGAGGCCCTAAGACTCGATCTGCCGCCTGGTGTTCATCGTGCCCAAATCACGATGGACTCGCCGGTAAGGATTAGCGCTGACGAGAATGAATTGAACAGTCTCGTCTCGAAACTTCCGCTCCGCCCGGTCAAGACTGAAGACGATCGCTTCGCGTTGGACACGTCGAAGGTCGTCTGGCAGCGGGTCTATCGCCGGCCCCGCATCTATGCCGACGGCGCTTACAAAGGCGTCGACGGTATCGACCTCTGGTCAGCCGCCATTTCAGATAACGCGGAAGTCGCGGTTCTCGGCACCCACGAGAACTGTATCGAGTGCGTCGGAAAAGACGGGTCGCCCCGGTGGCGGTTCTACATGGATGGCCGCGCTGTCTGCGATTACTGGGGCAAACAGGGTCACTGGGACGGAATCGGTCTCCACGCCCGGCCACTTTCTATTTCTTCCGACGGAAGCCGCATCGCCGCGGTAACTGAAAAGGGAACCGTCTACCTTCTCAACCAGGACGGGCATCTGATCTGGAAAGCGAACGTCAAAGGTTGGGGTTACTCAGCCACTCTTTCGCGGAAAGGAGACCGGGTCGCGGTCGCGTCAGAACAGGAATGGGTTCTCTATGATGGTGATGGAAAGGTCCTCTATCGTCGTGAGACTGAAGGAGCTTCCGGCTTAGACGCGGCCGTGAGCGGATCGGGAGGCCATTTCGCTTTCACTGATACGAAGGGAAACCTGGCCGTTGTGGACCGCGGCGGCAAAGAGTTGTGGCGTTGGAATCCGGCAGAAATCAGCGGGGAGCGTTCGGCGAGGGAACAGGCCCATTGGTTTGCCGTACCCAAAGGAAAGATCTCAATGAGCGACGTTCGGCTCTCGGCCGACGGGAGTAAAGTGGTGGTCGCCTTATCCAACTCCTGGCTCATCGCTCTCAATGGCAAAGGCAAGTTACTCTGGATGCGCCAGGATTTCGATGAGCGGCTCCACGAAGCCGCCATCTCAGACGACGGCCGGCGAATCGCCGTCGCTGGCGGGGGAGGCGGGCTTCATTACTACGACGGCAAGGGTAAACGGCTTTGGATGCACCAGAACAGCTTTTCAGCTTACTTCACAGCCATGTCCACCGACGGCCGCTACGTCTGTTCCGTTTCGCCCACTGGTGTCTACTACCTGATTTCCGGCGAAGGTGAGCAGGTGACCCGGACGCCACTGCTCACGCCGGAGCCCATGGTTATGGCCATCACCCCCGACGGCCGTTACACCCTGGTTGCCGGCATCGGCTTCGACGCTTATCTGTTTGAGAATGCTGTCCGCTGATTACTCTGTACCTTCTCCGCAACATGCGGACAAGTTTGTCTGTAGTGGGCGAGCGAAGATTGCGGCCATGCCGCATCAGGAGCGAAGATGAATCAGAGATACACGAGATCACGATCCGGAACGGCTGCGCATCTTTTCGCACCGCTCCTTCTTCTCTGTGAGCTCGCCTTCGCAGAACGGGTGGCCTGGCCCCCTGTTACCGATTCCCCCAATCCGGAGGTCGTGACCCCGCACATTCCATGGGCCAGGCCATATCTCGGCAAGCCGCTTCGGGCGCTGGTGATTGGCGACTTCCGATCCCAGCGATTCTGCATCGAGCTCATGCAGCGTCTGTCTGTCGATTGTGTTCCGTTTCATTGCCCTGGTGGCGCGTATGAGGTGGGGCTCGGTGGTACAGAGGCCCTCAAGACACTCCGCGGGCAACTGCAGCAGCCTTTCGATCTTGTCATCTGTCCCGGCAACCTGATTGGATTGTTCCCTCCCGATCTGATCGAGCTGCTTCTCAGGCGTATCAGCGATGGGGTGGGCTTGGTTTACCTGTGGCCGGCAGACAAACCCCACCGGCTCCTGAGCGAGCTTGGCCAGGCCGCAAAAGCGCCGACGGATCCTGGAGCGGCAGCGGACCCGTTACAGGAAGCAGAACCGGATGCCGAAGAGGATGCTCCCCTCG
>JASLXP010000432.1 GCA_030740295.1 Planctomycetota bacterium | reverse complement strand
CTCGACAAGATCCGATGCCTCGAGGGTGTCGACCGTCCGCACGATGGGCTTGAACGGCAGAACGAACTCGCCCTCCTCATCGGAAAAATCAGGCGACAGGGCAAAACTGAGGAAACTGCTTTCACTCGAGACCGGCTCGGTCGATGGATTGCCGTCAATGATGAGCACTGGTTTTCCGGAAGAGACGCGAACGACCAGGTGGCGTTTGTCATCTCCCGGCAGGCCGTCCGGCTGGGCTTCGACCTGGATTTCCTGGTAAGCATCGCCCGGCTTAAGGCGCTGTTGAAACCAGACGCTCTTCGATTCGTTCGGCTGCAGGCTGACGTCTTTGCTGCCGCTCAGACGGCCATCGATCTTTATCTGCACCGGCAGGGCCTCGACCGGGTAGGCGCCTTTGTTTTCGAGCCGGGCGGTGAATGTCGTCACGCCCTGCGTATCGAGCAGCGCATCGCCAAGAGTGAGCTCAGTCAACGCTACATTTTGATTCTGGCCGCTGTTAACGGAGACGAAAAAGAACTTGCCGAGCTTGTCTAACTCCTCGGAAAGCCCCGCCACTTCCTGGTATGCCTCACGCCAGTCCACCTCTTGAAAATCGGAAAGCAGGTAGACTTCCCATCCATCGAGTTCGGAATTCTGCAGATACTCAAGAGCCTGCCGTACGGTCTGATCGACCGCGAAGGCTTCGTAAGACACGTCCGCTCGTTCAACGAGCTCTTTGGCAAGCAACGGGTCGAATGTCCGGAAGAAGGCCCGCGTGGCCGTGCTGTCCGGCAGTGTTGCCACGGCGATGGCCGAGCCCTGTTCCGACTGTTCGAGAATTTCAAAGGCCCTTTGCTTCGCCGCGTCCAGACGTGTTTTGCCGCCCACCTGATACCCCATGCTCATCGAACGATCCAGAATGAGCATGATATTCGTCCCGCTGCCGGACGGCCCTTTCGCCGCAGTCGTCGGCACCGTAAACCTCGATAACGCCAGCACCAGCAGCGCCAATAAAGCGATACGCAGCAGAAGAAGAATCAGATCCTGCAGTTGAAGCCGCCGCGTTCGCCGCTGCAGCGCGTTCAAGAGAAAGTCCACCGCGGCCCACTCTATCGTGCGATACCTGCGACGATTGATCAGATGAATGATGATAGGAACGGCCACCAGCCCGATGCCGGACAGTAGCGCGGGATTAAGAAACTTCACGGATGCTCAAACTCGTTGGAGGCGGGTCGGATATGGTAGATGGAGCATCCGGAGCGTCAAGAAGGGTGTGGGAGGATAGGAGGCGGCAAGCCCGAAAGCGTTTCCCACCGAATTCCTTCTCTTAATCTTTATCGTAATCTTCCTCATAATCGAATTCTGGCCCTTTGGAGCCTGTCGCGCATCTCGCCATTTGAGAGTCCATCCGAAATTATTCGATTCGTGACGGGGCGAGCACGCTTTCGTAGGATGGGAAGTAGGATGGCCGTCTCGGCCGTCTCAGCGGACGCGGCCATCCTACGGGCGAGGACGCCCATCCTACGAAAGAATGGTGCGGAGTTAAGGACGTGGACGGACAGGTTGTCCGTCTTCGGAGCCGGGCCATCAGCCCGGCCTACGATGAGACGAATACGAGCCTATCGGCTCGAAAGACGGACAGACCGTCCGTCCTACGATGCGTCCTACGATGAGACGGATACGAGGTGCATCGCAGACGTAGGACGGACAGGTGTCCGTCTCGGCCATCCTACGTCCCATCCTACGTCCTCAACTCCGCATCCCTCCCTCCACAACCGATTCAAACATCGGATAAGCCTCGTTAAAATCCCGGCCTCACTTTTGCCAAGTCCCCTGGAGTTCTCATGTCCCTTACTGTCGTCGGTTCGATTGCCCTTGATTCTGTGACTACCCCTGCCGGCCGGGTTGAAAACGCGCTGGGCGGCTCTGCGACTTTTTTTTCCATGGCTTCCAGCCTGTTTACCAAGGTGCATGTGGTCGGCGTAGTGGGACAGGACTTTCCGCAGGAACACGTCGACATGCTCGTCGATCGCGGCATCGATACGAGGGACCTGCAGGTTGCCGATGGCGAGACTTTCAGATGGACAGGTTCATATGACGGCGACATGTCGATGGCGGAGACCCACGACACCCAACTCAACGTTTTTGCAGAATTCGATCCGCAGATTTCTGAAGCATCCAGGGCGAACGATTTTCAATTTCTTGCCAATATCCATCCTGCGCTGCAGCGCGGTGTGCTTCAGCAGGTGCAGCATGCGAAGCTCACCTTCATGGACACCATGAATCTCTGGATCGATACCGAACCCGAGGAGGTGAAAGCCCTGCTCAAGGAAGTGATGGGCATCGTGCTGAATGACATGGAGGCCAAGATGCTGACCGGCGAGGACAACCTGGTCATCGCCGGTCAGAAGATTCTGGAAATGGGCCCCGAAATGGCAGTCATCAAAAAAGGCGAACATGGCGCGACCGTGGTCATGGACGGTCAGGTGGTCAACCTGCCCGCGTACCCGCTCCACAACCTCGTCGATCCAACGGGCGCGGGCGACAGCTTCGCCGGTGGCATGATGGGCTACCTGGCGAGCCACGGCGAGATCAACTTTGACAGCCTCAAGAGGGCGGTGGCACATGGAATTGTGGTGGCCACGTTTACCTGCGAGGCATTCAGCCTCGACAGACTCAGGGAGACGACGGCCGAGCACGTAGAAGAGCGGCTCGCCGAGTACCAGAACATGCTGGCCTTCTGATCATGCGCACATTTGTCGCGGTCGAAATCCCAGATGATTTGCGGACGGAGGTGATCGCGTATCAGAAAAGGCTGCAGTCATTCGATGCAAAAGTGCGCTGGACCAAACCCGGTCAGATGCACATCACGCTCAAGTTCCTCGGCGAAATTGATCAGACACAGGCGGATTTACTGGATGAGCTGTTTCAGTCCGTCGCAAAAGCAACTGCGCCTTTCGAAATGGCACTTCAGGGCCTTGGTGCGTTCCCTAATCTTCGGCGGCCGTCCATACTCTGGGCTGGTGTCGCGGACGGCGCTAATTCTCTTACTGAGCTGGCTCGCTCGGTGGAGGCGGCAGCGAAGGAGCTTGGTTTCAAGAAGGAGAAGCGAGGCTTCAACCCGCATCTCACTCTCGGTCGGGTGAAGTCGCCGAAGGGCCTTCCGCCGGTAGTGGAACGGATACAGAAGGACGAATCCAAATCATTCGGCTCGTTCCGAGTTAGCGAATTTGTCTTCATGCAAAGTGAGCTGAATCCGTCGGGCGCGGTCTATACGCGGCTCAATACTTACAATTTAGAGTGAAGGAGTTTGGGTGGGAAGGAAGAATGGAATGGAAGAATGCTGAAACTGAAATTGGCAATACCAGTCATCTGTGCAGCAGCGCTTCTTCGTGCTCAAGGCGCGAGGCAACTGCAGGATTCCTTCATCAAGGTCGGCGAAGATGTGGGGCCCGCAGTTGTGACGATTGCGATCAAGCGCAAAGGCACCAGTCAGCAGAATCCTTTTTCGACTGAGTCCGAGTTTGATATTGGATCAGGGGTCATCATTGACGGCCAGGGCCACATCCTCACCAACGAACATGTCATCGAGAATGGCGAAGAATTGCAGGTCATCCTTTCCAACGGAAAAAAGTATCGGCCGAAAATCGTCGGTCGCGACAGCCGTTCTGATCTGGCAGTCCTGAAGATCGCGGCATTGAATCTCATTTCGGTAAGAACCGGTGATTCACAGAAGCTGAAAATCGGTCAATGGTGCATTGCGCTGGGCAATCCGTTCGGCATCTCACGAAAAGCGAAACCGACGCTCACGGTCGGAGTTATCAGCGGGCTCAACAGGTCGCTCCCCCGGAGGCGGGGCGGCAAGTATTACGGCGACATGGTTCAGACAGACGCGGCCATCAATCCCGGCAACAGCGGCGGACCTTTGGTGGATATCGACGGCAAACTGATCGGTATCAATGTCCTCATTTTTTCAACGACCGGCGGCTACCAGGGCATCGGCTTTGCCATTCCGGTCAACCGTGCGATGCGTATTGCCAAATCGCTCATCAAGAATGGCAAAGTGGATTACGGCTGGCTGGGCATCCGTGTCGCGGATCTCACCGAGGCTGACGTGAAAGACGGTGTCCGTGGGGCAGTCGTTGAGACGGTTATCGAAGGCAGTCCTGCGCACAAAGCGGGTGTACTCAAGGGAGACCTCATCTATGAATTCAATGAACGCCATGTCCGCACCTCAACAGACCTCATCCAGCATGTATTGATTACACCTCCCGGGGAAAAGGCGAGCGTAAAGCTGATGCGTGACGGCCGGGATACGGAACTGCATATCAGGCTCGAAGCGCGGAGAGAATGACAGATGTGGTCTTTTCGCTCCGCGACAAGGCAAAGCGGCCGCGGAGCGCACCTGCCCAGACCTACTAATCTTCCGTAAATCGATAGCTCGCGTGCGTGTAAATCGATAGCTCGCGTGCGTATCGTAATCGATGCCGTGTTTCTTCTTGAGATCTTCAATATGCCGCATCGTCTTCCTGGTGTGCGGGCTCGCGGCACCTGAGTAGTTGGGCAAGGCTTCAAATGTGTGAAGCAACGTTTCCTCGAGCATTTCGCTGACGCTCATACCTTTGTGGGCGGCAACGTCTTCCATCACCGCGGCCAATCGTCTCTCGATGCGGGCATCCACCGGCACTCGCTCGATCTTCAGCTTCTCACCTGCCGTGCTGTCGGACTGGCCAAATCGAAGGAGGTAGCCATTCAGGTCTTTGACCTCGAACTCACGCATTTCCCAGGGCTGGGCAACGGGCTCGCCGAGAACTTCCACATCTGTGGTGGTGTAGTATGCGTGAAGAGAATCCACGTCATCGACGACGAAATAGAGCCAGAAGCCATCGGGGCCAGCTTTGCCTCTGGAAAAATGGATCGAGACGCCGTCCAGGCACATTCCAGCATGCGCGGGTGGGTCACCCCACAGGAATTCAACTTCAAAACCGAGATGCTCCTTGTAGAAATCCACAGTTGCAGGGAGGTCAGGAACGCAGAGCGTCGGCATGATGCATTCAGATGAGATTTCAGGTTTCTCGGGCACGGTTCTGCTCCAGAGATGTGGTGACTATGTGGAAAGAAATGAAACGATCAGTGATCTAAGATCAGCAGACGGAATGACTGATTAACGTAACAGCGAATATTTTGAATGACCAGTGCATCACAGACGGTAACTCCATCCCTGCGCGAAGCTGTCATGGAATGGTTGGACAGTATCGATGAAGATCATGTCTCTGCCGAAGATCTTCAGCGCCTTCGGCAGATTATCGAAAGGCCCCATCGGAGCCTCCAGCGTCTGATGTACATGCATCTCACCAGCCTGAACCCGGCATCTACTTGTGTGTCGTACGCCATTTTCGAGCCGGACGGAGAATATCGTCCCGCCATTTCCGCGGATGCCGAGATGCCATACAAAAACGTTCTCGCTGCCCTGGCCGACGGCTGGCAGGTGCTGCAGGCCCCGGACCCGCGTCTGCCTTTTGACGATCACGAGATGGACATACTCGGCTACCAGTTCATTCTTCAAAAGACGGAAGTTTCATATGAGAACCATTGACGACCAATTCCGACTCAACGACGACCAGATGCTGGACTTCATCGTGAAGGGCTACCATATCATCGAGCCCGAGTGGCCGGAAGGATTCAACGAATCCATCTGCGATGAGCTGGACAAGCTCGAAGACAATCCGATGGATGAGATTCTAGATGTAGTACCGAAGTTGAAGGAGGTCTTCGCCCATCCAATGGTCGGGGCCACGTTTGCCAGCCTCCTCGGCGATGATTACCAGGAATCCACTCATCGGCACTGGCACTTGAAGCCACCGGACAGTTCATACATGCATTGGCATCAGGACGGCGTTAATACCCGTCACGTCACTGAAATTCGCAACCTCCTCTCGCTGTACTACCCCCACGAGGTCACTGTTGACATGGGGCCGACGGTGATCGTGCCCGGCACACATTACCGCAATGCGCCTACCGACCGAATGGCCAACCATTTCAATATTGAAGGACAGGTGCCGCTGGTCGTTAAGGCAGGCACCATGGCCGTCGCGGTCTACTCCCTGTGGCACGGTACCTTTGCCAACACAACAGACAGAAAGCGGCACATGATCAAGATGCCGATTGTTCGCACCAGCGATCCCATTGACCCGTCGTGGAGGCACGATGGCAGCGCGAATGAAAAAGTCACCGGCGGGAGCAAGGGCGGCCAGAATGCGGCCATGCTGAGGGAGAAGACAGTGCCCGTTGCACAGAGCGATCACTACAAAGAACGCCGCCTGCGAAGGATGACCTGGAACTGGATGTGCGGCAAAGGCGAGCAGGCATGACGGCTCTGATGCAGACATGCTGTGCAGAAATCCCTTCAGCCTGATCACTGAGGACGGCGCGTCTTCTGGAAACTCTATCTGATGAGCCGCCCTCCTCCTCCATCCCGGTTCACGGTTTTCCCTCTTCTACCGACACTGCTGGTTTCTCCGCAACGATTGCGAAATTGCACTGCACGATGCAGTTCAGGTGTTCGTATGACCCGGAAGCTTTCGAATCGTCTCGAGCTGCCCCCAGTGATAGTACTGATGCTGTATTGTCATCACGAAGAACTCCCTGATCGGGTCTTGATTGACGTGGCCGGGCACCTCTTTGAGGTCGGCGTCTGAAATGGATGCAAGATACTCCGCAGTCTTTCCTCTGACTTCGGCGTAATAGTCGACGAGTTCTGCCGCATCGGTAACAGCATCCATCATCTCCTGTTCGGACGGGAGTTCTCCTCCCCGGAAGATCTCATACCTGGATGGAACGTCATTGGCCCCTTGTGCGAATCCGGCGATATGGTCTCGTTCCTTCACGGCCATGTGTGCCAGAAGCCAACCTGGCGGATTCACATGTGCGGCCGGTCGGCGGAAGAGGATATCGGCAGGAATGCCATCGAGGGACCTGAGTATCTTCTGAAAATGATAATTCAGGAGCCACAGCAGCGACGCGCGTTCACCGCAATCGGTGTACATGAAGTTGTCTGGTAGATTCATGGATGCCTCCTTGTGTTATCCAGGAGGTATCCTCTGAATCCCGCGGAGTCAAAATGATGCAGAGGTCAATCGACAGACTGCTTGCCGGTGATGCTGTCGATCGTGACCTTCATGACGCACGTGCGTTGGACTGCCGCGTCAGGAAATGAGAACTCCTTGTCCGAGTACTGTGACATCAGCAAGGCGAGGCCTCGACGTTTCTCTTCCATTTCCTCGACGATTTCTGCGGTGCCGAAGCCAATGACGCTCTGATATTTGATCCCCCAGGAACACGCGTCTTCTGCTTCCACCACTTCGTGGACGATATCAAACTCAATACAGACGCGGCTATTCTCCTGAAGAATGTCGAGCTTTCGGCCTTCGGAGGCAGCGTGGAGGTACAGAGCCTGACCGTCATATCCGAAGCTGAGCGGCACCACGTAGGGCTCCCTGCCGTCACAGAGCCCCAGCCTGCAGACTTGGCAACTGCGGATGATCGAGTCGATCAAGCTTCTGTCTTTAATCTCTTTTTCGCTCCTGCGCATCGCATCACTCCTGCTTGCTCAGACAGTGCCCTGTTTATTCCTAAGGCGGTCGCAAACTCAGAAAGGACCGCGGATGAAGAGGATCGCGGATACCAGAACCAGAACATCCGCAGCCCTCTTCATCCGAGGTGGACCTCCCATGCCGGGCCTGGGCAACGCTCTGAATCTTAAAGTTCCTGTCGAATATGATATCGTTCAGACTATCTGAAACAGTATGATTGTGCCTGTTTAGTCCCTACTTCAATCAGGCCATTGGAGCGAGAAAATGTCTACCCCGACCCGCACAATTACTGACAGATTCACAAGAAAGTTCTGGGCCGTGGCCTTAGCGGCAGCCATTGGGATACCTGTGGTTACACAAGCCAGGCCTTCCTGGACAAGCTACAAGAAGGGAATCAAGCAGTCCCAGCAGACCGGCAAGCCCATGATGATCTATTTCACTGCCAACTGGTGACCGTTCTGCGGTAAGCTGGACCGTGAAGTCCTGGCAAAAAAAGATATTTCGGAAGCCTCGCAGAGTTTTATAAGTGTCAAAGTAGATGGTGACAAGGATAAGGCGAAGGGCTCACCACTGATGAGGAAATACCAGATCCAGGGGTTTCCCAAAGTGGTCTTTACAACGGCCGGTGGCGAGAAAATCGTGGGAACTGGCGCCTACTACCGGAACGAGGCCGCCAAGAATTTCCTCGCTGTTATGCAGAGGGCCATTAGCAGTGTGGGCCCGATCGTCCCTCTCGCGGCTGCTGAACAGGCCAAGACGATGGCCAATGCCATGAATACGGCCTGGGAGCGCAAGGACTACGCTGGTGCATTGAAGAGAGCCCGGCTGATTCTTGCAGTCAAATACGAGCTGCGGGAGAAGGCCCAGGCCGAGGATATGCTCTCCAAACTGAATGAAACAGCCGGTGTGGCGGTCGGAGAGGCCAAACAGATGGAAAAGAAACAGGAGTTCGCAGAAGCGGCGAAGGCGTACCGGGCGGTGATGAAGAATTTCCAGGATACCGATTCGGCGAAGGAGGCAACACGTGCACTGTCTGCGCTCAAGCGAAATCCCGAGCTCCGCAAGAAACTGAGAAAATTAGAAGTCAAAGAGCTTTGGGAAGATGCACAGAAGTTCGAACAGGCCAAAAAATACCGCGAAGCTAAAAGGCTGTACCAAAAGTTGAGCAAGGATTACGACGATTTTCCTGAGGGAGAAGCCGCCGGGAAACGCATCGTGGCTTTAGACAATGATCCCAAGGTAAAGGCGATTCTGTCCGGGAAGGATGTGGACAAGGAATGCCGGCGCTTTCTCAGTATGGGCCGTAGTTGGTCGGCAAACGGGCGAAAAGACAAGGCCCGGGAATGCTTTCAGAAAATCCTTCAGATCAATCCCGGGAGCACTTATGCGGCCGAGGCGAAGAAAGCGCTGGATGCGTTGAAGTAAGCTGCGTGCGTTCCCTTCCTCGCCGCTCTGACTTACGCTTCAAGAGAAAGTCGTTATAGCCGCCCGGCCACCGCGGTTTGGGGCCGTAAGGCGCAACACGCCCTCGGCTCCATTGTTGGATAGCATTCATATCAGACAGGAATGCTATCCACCAGTACAGGATCGCAAGCCTCTTATCTGAAAGACAATCTCTACAACTTTAGTATTGCTTCTTGTGTGCCGCGTCCTCATGATCGCTGTTCTATGTGTTGGATAATTTAGGTTATGGCTAGATGAGAAATGAAGCTGTCATTTATTGCTCAGCCCTCATCGCTTGGGGGATAATCGGTTTGTGTTGCGTTTTAGGTTCCAAGAGACGGACACCGGCAATCTACGACAGCTTAGTGTCGCCGCTATTTCTGCCAGGAGTAATGCAGTGCATTAGATTTCCACAGAGACAACTATGGTTATTTCTTGACCCTTACTACTTGCAATACTGCGCTCTTGGTTCCGCGTGTTACTTCACCATTTCGATCTTCCTCAAGACGTCTTTCGGATTCAAGAACACTTCTTTGATATGCTCGCTTTCGAGTTTAGCTGTGGTAGTCGTCGTGTATCACTTGCGTTTGCCGCCGAGAATCCATCCATAATGGGCAGAATTTTCACGCCATAACAAATCGATCAAGCGGATTTGCACGAATGCCGCGATTGAGGCTTCTCTTGTTTTGAGTTTTTCTTTTACTTTTCAGTGGGCAGTGCTCGTGCCAGCCGCTTTTCTCCGACGTAAGCGCCTTGACTTCCACAGTAATTGAATGCTCCAAATGCTCTTACAATTTTGCCCTGTTGTCCGCGGCGGAAAAAGCAAAGTCTATCTTGGAAATAGTCAATCAGATGCGAGGTCATTACAGAGCGGAGCTTGGAAAATTAGCGAAATTCAATGTCGATGACTTTAAGACAATTACAATGGAGGAACACTGACAATTGGCGAAGGCATATGTTAACGCCCGGGCCCAGATTAAAGACCCACGCAGCGGCCCACAAGCATCACGAAGAGAATTTCGGGTGTCGCCAAAATACAGAGCCACGCGCTCGTTGCAGCGAGCGCAAGCTGGAGATTCGTCGCTTTGAGGTCTACTTTCCCTTTTAATCCGCTCCTTGCTCGCTGCAGTCTCTGAGCTCCAAACGTTATGCGGTTAAATCTAAAGACACTCTTCATCCTGTTATTTTCAACATTTGCCGGAGGCGCAAGAGCGGAGCCTCCACTTGTGCGTGTTTATGATATCCGTTTTTTCTTACACCCATGTCCCGACGGCCCAAAGCCAATGATTCCAATTGACTGTAAAACCCCCTGCAAACAGCATTTCAATCCTGACCAAATTTTCGATCTCGTTCTCAAGAACTCAGGCGTAATTAAGTGGAAGGTTGGAAAATTTGATGCCTTTGATTCCCCGAAGGAAGGTATGGCATTCCAACGGGCAGGCACTGTCTACATTTCTCACTCTGCGCGAGTCCATGGTCGCATCAGCTCGTACTTGACTGAGCTCAAAAAGACAAAAGGGATCAGATACTCAGGCCCGCTGTTTCCTACCTCATTCAATCCGCCCTGTGAGGTAGGCCGCTGAATCGCCTAACAGATCGCTCTTTGCCGAGATAAATCCGAAGTCTTAGGACCGGCCTCGTATTCCGTGAAGTTGCTTGAATTCACCCAGTGGGTGCGAACACCTTGGGAATTACTAATTGTCGCATTTGATTCGATTCCCATATGACTAAAACTCGAAAAGGGAGTCGTTTTGACGGATTTCAGGGGCGAAGCCCCGGGCTGTTTGCCTAGCCCAGCCCAACGGACTGGGTGAATGACAAAAAGATTTGAACAGGGGCAACGCCCCGGCCATTTATAAGGATGCCATTTTTGGGGCAAATGGCCGGGGCGTCGCCCCTAAGGATGATCTGCCCGAAAACCCAGCCCGTTGGGCTGGGCTAGGCAAACGTCCCGGGGCTTTGCCCCTGAAAATTGTCATTCAGATCCGTAGAATTGCCCTCGTCTTAGCCTACTGAAACTCAGCCAGCAGGTCAGAAGTGAGCCGCATATCCATTCCCGTACGGAATGGTTTCCAATTGCCACGCAGTTCGAAAAGGCGGCCACAACGGAAGGAGTTTCCCTATAAACAGATCAATGGGTAACGTCACACTTCCGATTTGGCATATTTTCCTGCGTCGGGGAGCTTAAACGTCATCAGGAGACACCAGTTTGAGAGAGCCATTCCAAATTCCCGCTGATCCTCTCAGCCGGTTCATCGACATCTACGAGGCCCTTAACTCAGAACGCGGGTGGGGGTCTGATGCTTCGCCACTCAGATTCGCCGCCCTGACGGCTGCTTGCTGTCCTGGGAATCCTGCTGACGTGGCGGCCGCAATCCGTGACATTTCGGACCAGATCAAGGAACTATCCGGATGGTTCGGAGAGCTGAACTCATCGCTGCGCTTCATTATAAGCGCCATTCTCCTGCTGAATGGGGATGGTGCCGGCGGGTTCCTGGATGAGGTCAGGCGGGTCCGAGACCTGTTCCGGGACTATGGCTTGCGGCGTGGTGGGATCTACGAAACCATGGCCATCCTTGTCTTGCGCCTGCAGCATTCCCTGTCCCCGATCCCGGAGGAGGCGATTGCCCGGTTTGGTGAGATCTACGAGGAGATGAGGCGACATCACTGGTGGCTGACCGGTCCGGACGACTTCCCGGCTTGCGCCATTCTCGTCGGGCAGGAGGCATCTCCAGCAGAAATCGGCCTGGCCATCGAGGATCTGTATCAGGCCCTCAACAGGAGAGGGTTCTCCTCTGGCGACCCGCTGCAGACAGCGGCGAATCTGCTCTATCTGGCCAACCTTGATGCGGAGATCGCGGCAGACCGTTACTTTGAGCTGTCCGAGGGGTTCCGGCGGAATGGGGTCTCGATCTGGCAGAGCGATTACGATGAACTGGCCATACTTACGTTCTTGAATCACGGGGCCGCCACCATCGTCAGGTGCGTGCTCACAAACCGCGGAGAGATTGAGCAGTTGAGACCAAAGCCGGACCGATCGCTGACGTTCAACCTGGCTTCAAGCATCACGTTCCTGGAGCTCGTGCAGGTCGACGAGGACCTCGAGGCCATCACTGACGCCAAGGCGCTGATGGACATGCAAAGCATCATCAACGCGCAGCAGGCCGCGGCCGCAGCGGCTGCCAGTTCCGCCGCTGCAACTGCGTCCGCCAGTTCCAGTTCATAGCGATTGAGTTCCTGAGTATGAGTGATGAAACGTCTATCTTCTCGTGAAAGGATGCTGGCCGTTCTCCGTTACCAGGAACCGGACTACGTGCCTCTGCTGTTCAAGCCGTTTGGCTTCCAGCCGCCGCCTCCACTGGCATGGTCCAACCAGGTGGAGCAGGCTCAGAGCTGGCAGTCCATCGGTATCGATGCCTGGCTGAGCCTGCATCCGTCCCTGACGTTTCATCCGGATGTAGAAGTCCGTGAATGGGAAGAGACCGTTCCTGGCGAGCGATGGCCGTGCATGGTCAAGGAGTATCAGACCCCGGCGGGGGCCCTTCGGCAGGAGGTCTTCAGGACCGATGACTGGGTTACCCCCGACTGGCCCTCTCACAAGGGCAGCGGCGTCTATCTGACGGACGACTACAACGTGCCGAGATACCGGAAGTGCCTCATCGAGACTGAGGAGGACCTGGAGAAGCTCAAGTATCTGTTCTGTCCACTGTCGGACGAGGCGATCGTGCAGTTCCGTGAAGAAGCAGCGGCGGTCGCCCGCCAGGCCCAGGAGCTCGGCGTCCTGCTGGTAGGACATGGCTCCAACGGCGCAGACATGGCCATCTGGCTCTGCGGCGTTGAAGGCACGGTCCTGATGGCGATGGACCGGCCGGAGATGTTCAGCTCGCTGCTGGACATCATTCACGAGCAGGAGAAGAGTAACGTAGAGCTCCTGCTTGACACTCCCGCAGACTTCATCATGCGACGTGGCTATTACGAGGGCGCTTCGTTCTGGTCTCCGGCCTTGCATCGCGAGTTCTTCCTGCCACGCATCAAGGAACTGACCCGAATGGTGCATCAGGGCGGGCGGCTGATGGGCTATACGATGAGCGTCGGTTACATGCCGCTGTTGGAGACTTTCGTCGAAATGGGGATCGATGCCCATTACCTTCTCGACCCCGTGGCTGGAGACACAGACATTGACCTGCGAAAGGTGAAGGCGGCCTTTGATAAGAAGGTATCCGTCATCGGCGGCATCAACGAGCCGATCACCCTGGAGCGGGGGTCACGTGAGGAAATTCGGCAGCAGGTCTTTGATGCGGTCGAGATCCTGGGATCCGGAGGTGGCCTCGGCCTGACCGCGGCCGAGGCCATTTTCGCGCACACACCGTGGGAGAGCATTGAGACCGTGATAGAGGCATGGAAGGAAGTCAGAGATTACCCCGCTCATTGATAGGTGGGCCTGGAGCTCTGTCGAGTGTTTTCGGGCAGTTCGCGACAAAGGTCGGTAAATCTTCCGGGCCCTCCTCCGGACTACGCCCGAAGGCTGCTGTGTTCTGCATCGAGTTTCTGACAGACTTTGTTCCATAGCGGAATGTCTGCTTCTGAGATCGAGATCTCGATAGGCTGGGTCGGCGGTACGGTCTGGAGGATGTGTTCGTAGAAGTCCGTAATGTCTGGCCAGGTATATCGCTCGTCCAGGTCCCTGCTCGGGCCGATTGAGAAGCTGATTCTTCCCTGTGCCAGGTCACAGAGCTCGGCCAGATCGTTCTCTCTTATCTGTCCGTTCATGGCCCGGAAATTCGGGTCGTCGATGGCACTCGAGATGGTTCGCTCCCAGCTTCCGCAGGAATGGATGGCGAAGGGGCCGATGCTCTCGCCCAAACGGCGGAGGTAGGGAGCCTCGAATTCATCGTAAATCTGTCGTGACACGAGGGACCGGCATTCGGAGCAGAAACAGAATCCACCGCGCATGCACGAAACAGCGTCACCTTGCAGAGAGTTGCCCGACGCTTCTTTCAACGCGGCGATCATTTGTATTTCCACATCCGTGATTTTTTCCAGCAGGGCCTTCAAAGTGGCTGGCTCAGTGTAGACCCACTCCAGGAGTACCGTCGTGCCGAGCAGGTAGTTGGCCGTATCGAACGGACTGGTCATGACCGGATTTCGGAACGGGAATTGGCCGCCGGTCCCTGCTCTTGCGTATCGGATCCACTCCACGGCGCCCCAGTAGATGCTTGACTCCAGCGGCTGCGGCTCAATGGCGTCGATGATTGCGGGATCGGGCGGAAGGGGATGGACGAAGAACAGTCCGTCTGGCTGTAACTCGACTTCAGCTCCGAAGAGGTCGCAGGTTCCCTGAGACTGCCCATGCACAAAGCGGGGAACATTAAGAGCGGGATACCAATCGCCGGGCAATTGCATGCCTGCCATCAAGCCAGCCAAACTATCCAGGAGGGCATCCCGCCACCGCTCAGTCCAACCGGCCGGTAGAACCTCAGGCTCATGCAGCAGGTCGGCTGCGAGCTCCTTTGCCAGATTCCTTCTTTCCGTGTCAGGATGGACAGCAATCGCTATCCGACCAATGGACCTGTTCTCCCAAAGAGCATCCCAGACAGCTTCATCCCGGGCATAAGAATCGGCGAGGACGGGATGGGCAGGCACTACACAAGCTCCTTCCTGGCATATTTCACGACCTCGTTGATCGCGTTCACCACCGACGGATCTGGTGGCTCTGGCTCGTGCCGGCTGAGCAATTCGTCCCTGCGAGCCCGGCACCGCTGCTCTGTAGACAGGCCCCCGCCGGCCAGCCACGCCTGGTAGAACTCCCGGTCAAGGAGCTTCGGGGCCCAGAGCTCACTGCGCATCCTTTCCACGGTGTGCATGGTGTCGATGAAAGTGCCGCCCGGGCCGACCTCATCAATGAGGTCAAGGCCCAATGCCTCGTCGCTCATGTCAACGGGCGCCATGGTCCGTTCGACGTAACTGATGATCTCTTCCTGCAGCACGAGAATGTCGAGGGATGTCGCCTGATCCACGCCGGAGATTCCCATGTGGCCGAAGATATCGGCGCCGGCAGCGGCGCCCATGCCAAGCGTCGCCGCGATCTCCAGACCGGCCTGGGCGTCCGGGCGCTTTGAATCGGTCAGCCCGACGTTAATGTAGACCGGCAACCCGTAATGCTTACCCAGTTGGGTCATGCCGACCCCGAACATCGCCTGCTCCGGACCACTGAAGATCAACTGCGTAGTTCGCATGTCAAAAGCGTGGCAGATCCCCCCGTAACAGACCGGCATGCCGGGTCGAATGAGTTGAGTGATGCAGACCCCGGCGAGGATTTCAGCGTTCTCGAGCGCCATGGTGCCCGCGATACTCATCGGGGCAGACAGGCCCATCTGTGCCATGGGGCCGATGGGCACAGCCAGATTGAGGCGGGATGTCTCATACAACAGGTCGATCCCGTCAAACGGGAAACGGAGGGGACTGATGGGCTCGAGGAACGGATACCAAAGCGGGTATTCCGATGCCGTTTGTTCATCACCCCGGACAGCGATCATCAGTTCGTTGAGGAATCTGGCCGAAGCCCGGTCGTGGTACCAGAAATGGATCGGCTTCACTGTGTTCTTCACCATCGTCGCAGCTACTTCCACGCAACGACAGGAGATCGGAAGCTCATGCGGGTCGGCCATGGAGCCGACAAGATTGATGTGTTCGAGGGCGTCGCCGATCCTCGATGCTGTAACGACGTCGTCGAGGGTTGCAGGGCGTCGTGGCCCACCGACTTCATCAACCCAGAATGCTTCGCCGCCAATGCTGTTGTAGTTCCGCCGCCCGACGCCGAACTCGGCCCGCCGGCTCATGTCGCGCCCGAAAAGAGTGAAGGCCTTGCCCGCGGTCTCCAGGGAACGGCCCACCAGGTCCGCCGGAATCCGCACCCTTTGGGCGTCGTGGTCCACGTTTGCACCAGCGTCCGCAAAGCGTCCGAGCATTTCGGTATGTGGCACGGATACACCGGTTCGCTCGAGAATCGTCAGTGACGCTTCGTGAATCCGTTCGACCTGTTCTTCCGTCAAGAGCTTGCATTCCATAGTTGCCTCAGAAAAAAGCGCTTCGTGCCCCGCATGCGGCGTGAAAAAGTTACAGCAGGATCGGCATCAGTAAGGCTCCCATCTTCCTCCTACCTTCCGGTGTAATCTGCAGGGAGGGGGCAGGATTCAGGGTCCTCCGCCAGCATGGCCATGCGGGCGAGGCCGTGGAGCAGGAAGCTCGGCCCCATCTGCGATTCATACCACTCGATGCCCGCCGCTCCGCGAGGCAGGACTTTGTCGAAGTAGAGCTCCACAATCGTGCCCGCGAGTTCCAGGCCCCCGCTTAGCCAGATCTCTTGTCCCGTGAGATCGTACAGGTCAGCGAAGAGTCCCAGGGCGAGACCCGCATCCATTGCAGGTACGGCCACATCCGCAGGGAAAGGCTCCCTCAGGTACGCCTGACCAACTGATTCAGCCCACGCAAGGAGCCGCGAATCGTGCGTGAGACGGTGAGCGCAGAGAGCGACTACAGCCACATAAGAGGCGGGCCACAGGCCGTAGATGCTTCCCCAGACCGGCATGGTCTGGACCGCTTCATTGGTCTCCCGATTCGAGGAGATGACAAACGTTCCCTTTTCGAGGTCATGGGGCGCTGAGAAGAAACCGTTCAGGTATGTAGCCGCTCTCTCTCGCATGGTGGCTGAGATTTCCGGGCGCGTGCTTCCCAGAATCTCAGCGGATTCCAACAGGCTGGTCGCCAGAGACAACGTCTGTCCCGGGTTGTTTACGTCGTAGAACCGCTCATCGTCCTCGGGCGAACGGCTCTCGATCAGCAGCAGGCCCCGATCGTCCCGTTTCTTCCACCAGTAATCGAGAAACTTCTCGATCCGAGTGAGCAAGTCGTCGCGGCCGGTCTTCGCAAGGGCAAAGGAGAGATTGAATATGTAGAAGCCGCTGTGGCGGGGGAAATCGCAGGAGCGGTTGCCCTTTGATGGATGAGTTTTCGTTTCAATGGGAGCGTGCCGGATGTATTCCGGAGGGGAGCAGTCCACCCAATGGTAGTCCTGCCCTTCGGCAAACCGCTCCGCGCAGCGGGGATTGAAATGCCAGAGCTTCTCCCAGAGCCAGAGCGGGGCCTGGCGCAGGTGATCGTGGGTGGCAGATGCCTTCGTTTCCGGGCTGTGGTAGACGTAGCTGTTGCCCACTCGGTTCTCCATGAGGTGCCAGAACGAGTGCTCACCCCACGGGAACAGCCCCGTGTCCGTATCGGTGCAGTGGTTCGAGAAGCGTTGGAGATATCGATCTGCGGCGTTTGCGTATCGTTCATCACCGGAAAACTCGGACAGAGCGAACATGGTCTTCAAAGCCGCCTCGTCATGGATCAGATTGCACCCAAGGTGAGAGCGGTCCCCATTACGCTGGCCCTGGATGGGAGGCGGCATGCTGTAAAGCATCTGATGAGTGTCGCGATCGATCAGCGATGGAAACAGGCCGTCGTACTGACTGCCAATCTCGATCAGAGCATCAATCGCATTCTTTACCTTCGTGAGTATTTCGTCTGGGCGCATTTGTCTGTTTCAAGGTGACCGGAGCCGAATTTCATGCCGACAGGTATCGCTCTCTGATAGCGTCCGGGTCCATTACTCGAATGTCCAGCGAGAGTCCTCCTGGCGACAGTTCGGCAAGAGCGGCATCGATTCTGGCTTCATCCCAGAATCCGTAGAGCATCAGAGATGTCTTTTCCCGAATCCTTTTGAAGTCCGGAAGCAGTTCCACCAGTTGGGGGCCGATGGGCAGGACTTCGTGGGTTTCAGGGAGAACGGCATCGTCGATGACGCACTGAAGCCCGAGATTCGGTATGTCCGCCCAGTCCGAGAAGTGCTGGCGGGCCGAGGCGTGAAGATGCGCAAAGGGCCTGTCAAAAGCTTCACAGAGCCGGATGTCGTTCGGCAGAAAAAACTCCTGGTACATCGCCGGGCTGAACAGACACGCGCTGTCCACGGAAAAGGTGACAGTCGTACCCGGCGTCCACGTTCCGTAAGAGTTGAACTTGCCGCCCCTGTGGAAAGGCTGTAGGTCCGCGCCAGCCGTCGCCGTTTCGATGAGGATGTCCGTGAGACGGTCGATGAAGTGAGCGGCCTGGGCCGGACGTTCGATCAGCGCTTCGACCAGTCCCGTCGCAGTGAGCACCGCGACCGCCAGGTCTACAGGACCACGATTGAAACCGCATGAGATGGGGTATTGCTCCGTCCCGAGGGCATCGATGGCACGACGAGTGTTGTCCATCATGGCCCGGAACCAGGGGTTATCTTCCAGCTTGTAATGGTCGTACTGATCCCAGCTTGTGAAACAGTCCTCTGCCCAATGGGTCCCGCCGCTTACCCGAATGGGACATCCGAAAAGGGCCTCGCTGGGAACACCCACGTGAACGGATCGGATAAAGTCGTCATGGAGCAGGCCATGGGCATCGTAGCTCTGCTCGATGGATTTCTTGAAGGCCGCCGCATCCAGCGGCTGTGGCTCGAGATAGTGGGCCGTGGGCGTGTCACCCATGGGAGTAGGCTTTCCCAGCACCCGGAAGAGCGACCGCGGGGAGTCGCCGTTCTCCCAATAGACGCGGTGACGTTCGATGACTTGATCCGCCAGAGGATCGGTGAGGTCGCGAATGAATTCCATAGCAATGCAGGTTAAAGGAATTGAGCAAACCGTCTATTGACGGAAAGAGCAGACGATCCGGTAATTTCCGGTGGTTGCCTGGGGCAGTCTGATAGTATCAGCCTCGAGGATGGTGGTCTCTGCGCCGTTGACTGTCGCTGAAGCAAGGGGCTTTCCGTTACCAGACCTGAGACGCATTCGGATTTCCGATGGACAGACCGCCAGCTCATACTCGGCCTTGACATCCAGAGATTCCCCGTCCTCTGACACGTGCACTTCGAGATCCACCGCGCCACCGAAGTGAGTGCCCATGTCTTTAGCGCAGAGATGGGATCCGGGAAAGAGCCACGAGCGGGGAATGGCCTGCAGCAGCCACAGGGACTGCTGGGAGCCGTCGTGGCCCCCGCGCTCGTTGACGAACATGTTCCGGATCATTCGCCAGCGTTCCGCATCACCGGGCGCACACGAGGGCACGCCGTCGAGGGATTCGACGCCCACTTGCCACGGTTGATGGAGCACAACGGCCAGGTTGTTGAAGAAGAACTCGAAGAATCTGGGGAGGTCGTCGCGCTGGAGGAACAGGTCGGTTCCGATAGGCCACATGGTCTCGTATTCCACGTAGTGGCGCCAGAGGAAATGTCTGTCGGCGTTGGGATCGCTGATGTCCTGCCAGTTCACGTCGGCTGTTTGGTCCCGGATGTTCAGGTAGTGGCCTTCGCCTTTGGGTAGGCCGGTCTCCAGGAACGCGAGCGCCTGGTCGACCAGCTCGTGATTGGGGTCCAATGCGCCCCATGCACCGGCACGCAGGGGCCCGTAGCCCGTGTACGTCCAGTCAACTTTCTCCCAGTCCAGCTCGCCTGTGTCGCGAGGAACGTAAGGAATCTCTGAGCCGTCGGGATGCGAGACGGGACGGGCCAGATCCCGTGCTTCCATGTATCGGTCTCGAAGGCATGCCCGGTAGTCGTTAAGTTCTTCGGCGATAGCTTCCGCACGGGGGTGATCTATCTCACGAAGGAGCCGCACGGCCTCGATCATTCCGAAGATGCAGAATGCGTCGTTGAAGATGGTGTTCCCCGAAAGCCAGTCGTGCGCTGCCGCGGCAGGCAGGAGGCCCCAGTGAGGAACCTTCTTTCCGTTTTGCTCACGCATGGTGACGCGGCGTTGAGCAGCGGTCCAATCGCAGGCATCCAGGATGGCCTGGAGGGGCGAC
>JASLXP010000431.1 GCA_030740295.1 Planctomycetota bacterium | reverse complement strand
GGCTTCGAAGGCTTGAGGGCCAGTGCAAGGCCCTCGTCCCCGGCAGCCTGAAGCGAAATGAAAAGAAACACGGCAGGCATCGCAAAGGCCAGGTCTGGTTTAGATCGTTTGTAGCTCATGGCCAGTATCTCTCCGCGGCAGGGCAGGATTAACGAAACAGACGCCGATCTCCGCAATAGTACTTGGCGGGCGCTCCCAATACCAATTCAAGGGGCCAGCGGACAGTCGTTTCGAAGCATACGGTGTCACCGTGCTAACCTGACGGCGTGCTCTCTGCACAAACACGTCACAGGATGATCGATCCTCCTTCCGAGAGTTTCTTACGCAGTTTGGTGACATCCGCCTCAGCCGTGGGGCAATCGCCTTCAAGCGAGAGATAGGCGGCAACACCTGCGGCTTCGCCGGTCTGGTTCATATTGACCATCACTCGGGCTGCGCTGAAGGCGACTTTGTCGGCGTCGAGCATTCGGCCGGCCATGATCAGATTGGGGCATCCCGATGCCGGGAGGAGGGAACGAAAGGGGATCTGGTAGAACGTTGGATCTTCGGGGAGCGGATCGCGCCACCGGCTCACTTTCTTTGGTTCGATGCGGCTGGGTACCACGACCTCCGTGCCGTCCAGGTAACGGAAAGTGATGCCCGGCGAATCTGCGTGATGAATGTCTACGCGATAGGAGCCGTTGGCGATGGCGTCCTCGAATCGCTCTCCATAGAGCACATCGTCTCCGGTCAGACGATATCGGCCTGTGATCCGGCGAGTTTCACGGGCGCCGATACTTGCGGCGAGATCGGCGAGGGCTATCTGCTGCTCCTTTGGGCCGTATTTGCGGATCACATCCATGATAGCACGCACTTGGCGGCGGCCCTCGATCTCGCTGGCGGTGAGCAGATCACCATCCGCGGTATCGGTCTCGAAGACGTGTGTGTCGGCGTGCATCTCGAGGCCGGGCATCCCAGGAATGGCCGAGCTCCAGCCCCAGTCTTCACGTAGCCCGAATTCGGAACCGTGCTCGACGACGGCCTGGCGCCAATTGAAGTTTTCGAGCGCATTCACCCCGAAGAGTTTTGCACAGGTCGTCGGGGGCTGAAGTGTTTCCGGCCGGTAGGATTCCAGACCAAGGTCGAGGCAGAGGTCCGCGTCGCCGGTCGCGTCGATGAACATCCTGGCTGCGATGGCTCGGCGGCCACTCTTGTTCTCGACGATGATTGCCGCCAGGCGATCACCTTCCAAGTGGGGAGCGGCGTAGAAGGTGTGCAGGAAGGGATGGATGCGGTGCTCAGTGATCAGTTCATCCAACTCGATCTTCAGTTCTTCCGTGTTGAGCCGGTGATGGTTCACGCGGTCATCGGTGATGGTTACTCCGTTCCGCCTCTGCAGCCTTTCGACGACTTCCTGGGTCAGTCCGGCGATGATCTGCTCTTCACCGGTCGTATCGTGCAGGCTGTGCCAGATGTTAACCAGGCCGCAAGTGGCCACACCGCCAAAGCAGTTGTGCTTCTCGATGATGGCGACCTTCGCTCCCAGCCGTGCTGCCCGCACCGCAGCGAAAACGCCGGTGCAGCTTCCTCCCACGACGCAGATGTCGCACTCGTGAGCGGTGGGGATTCGTCTCGCAGGTTCTGTGATGGTTTTCATCTTCCCTCCCAGTTCCACACAGCGTTTCCGGCAATGGAGGTATTAGCTCTCGTACGGGGCTTCTTCCGGTACTCCGTGATCGTTTCCTCGGCGAAGGAGGACACACCGAGAAGACCAGAACAGCACAGAAGCGCAGACGATAGCCAGCAGCTTATTCCTTGGAGTAGTCGCATGTGTTGTTTTCCCTTGTGATTTCCTGATCGCGATTGATGGATGTTACGGATACGGAATGAATCCTTTTGAGCGCGTTCTCTTTCATCTGGAATCGGACAAGAATCGTCCGGGGCTTCAGATCAACAGGAGCCTCCAGTCCTGCGAGTTTCTTCAGGGCAATCGATCTGCCGCGTTTTGAAAGGAGTTTTACTTCAAAGGCTTCCGCACCTTTCGAACCGATGTTGTGAACGATCACTTCCAGGGAGCCGTTCCTCTTGTTATAGGAAAGATCGTCTTTCCCAATCGCCAGGTCAGGCAGGAGCTGGGGAACGTCTTTCCGGGACAACTGCTGAATGTGAGCTACCTGTGATACGCCATATGGAACTGGGAGCGTGACACGTGTGGCCCTTTCGACGTTCAGCTTTTTCGTGTACGTCACCGCATCCATCTGATCGTCCCCGTCTCTGTCCGGGCCCGCGGTAAGCTCATATTCACCGGGCTCAAGCTGCCAGAGGCGAATGGTGGCGCTCTTCCGCTGCCTGTTGAAATTGAAGAGCAGGACTTTCATCTCTTTGGCGCGGTTCTCCAGTACCAGAGATGCGAGGTCAGTGCCCGCATCTACAAAGCTGATGGCCAGCCCGGGCCAGGTGGACGAGGTGCGATGGCCGGTCGCATTTCCGCCCAGGATGCCCAGGAACATCGGATAGTGCATCATTCCCCAGAGGCGGTCCAGTGAGGGTTGTCCCTGCGAGTAGAGGTATTCCAGCCCGCCGGCGAAAACGTCCAGCAACCGCTTGTATTCCTTCGCCAGGCCGGTCTTGTCTTTTGTCAGGTAGTGTTTGGTGAAGATGCCGGGTCTCTTCACCAGACGTAGATTCTTGAGTCGCTCGTCCTCGAGAAGCATGTGACGCATGACGGCAAAATCGCGCAGAAGCATCCCCTGGTCCCATCGGCCGTTGGAATACTTTACAAATACTCCGTCGTCATTCGTCAGAGCCCTGTCGATGTACTTGTTATCGCCCGTCAGGAGACCTGTGACGAAGAACTGGTGCTGCATCGTCTGAGACGACATTCCGCCCACATGGGGAATAGGCACATCGTCAGGCATTTGGATGCTCAACGGCCCCTTCACGTTCATCTCTTTGGCGCGCTTGAAATCAGCCAGCCAGGCATCACACCAGTCGCGATAAAACTCCACCAGTTTCGGGCAACGGTTGTACCAGCCCAGGCTGTGGCCCAGCAGCGCGAACTGGGCGTTGGCCAGGTTGTCTACACCATATCTGCCCCGTGTCTTGATTCCGCTGGCGCCCATGTACCAGCTTCTGAAGTGGCGATGGCCTAATGCCGTTTCCGTCGTGAAGAAGTCCATCAGGGACATGCTCTGCATCGTCATTTCGACGTACTTGGGGTTCCCATAATCCGCCAGGATCATGAGCGGCCAGGCGCCGACCACTTCTTCCGCATCATGGCCCACATCATTGACACGAGCGGGAAACCCGTTCTGAACGCCGGCAGACTTCCAGGTTCCGTCTGAGACTGCTTCCAGGATACGGAACAGCTTGGGATCCCCCGTCGCGAAGTAGATCCAGAATGCGTCTCCGGTGAACTGGGTGTCGTCGCCATAGCCGCCCAAAATGCCTGTCTCATAGACCAATCGATTGTCGTGCCACCAGTGTACGATGCGCACGAATGACCTCAGAAGCTCATTCTGATAAAGCGCCCATTCCGGTGCTTTGGCGGGATTAGGCCATTCCTCCGGCGCTTCGATGCGCGTATGCTCGAGCTTACGCAGGTCTTCGTTTTTACTGTAATCGACCCACTTTTTGAATATGTAATGCTCTCGAGGACGAATGGCGTGCCAATAGGTGCCAACCAACTTGTTGTCCGGCGCCAGGCGGTTCTTGACGATATTCAACAGACCCGCCCATTCTGACCAAGTGTAGTGAATCATCTCTTCACCGGGCCATTTGAAGGAATGGCTCCAGCGGTGTCCCTCGCTCGACCAACTGTAGGTGTGCGCGACCAGGCGCATGGTGTTCTTCACCATCTCCTTCGCTGCGGCTTCGACCGGGAGGGTGTGCACGATCAGTGCTGACTGGGACAGGTCTACATCGCTGCCGCTCTTGCTCACCAGCCATACCCAGAGACGGGACCCCTTATTGAAAACAAAGTCCGTCATATCAAAGCTGAGCCTGAATACCTGGGAGCCTTTACTGCCAGGATCGAAGCGCACCTTGAACTCGGTATTGACGAGATCCCGTTCTTTGGTGATTGGATCAACGATGCGCAGACGCAGAATGTCTTCGAGCTTGTTCTCGGGCGCGGTGAGAGCAAGATTCAGGGATACGGCAGCAATGCCAGTCTGCTCATCGAATGGTGGGGACACCAGGTGGAATGGGACCAATGGATTGCCAGGAATTACAGGCAGATTGCCGTTCTCGGTGGTCACACTCCCCAAAGCCACGGGGGACGGATGGTTGTGATAGTACTGGTACACCCCTCCTTCCCATTCCAGGGATCGAATGTCAGTGACGCGGTCAAAGGAAAAGATCCGGGGCTTGCGGCCGGACATCTGAAGCGACCCTTCCTCGACGTGGTAAACATAGAATTCACCGATGCGGGCGCCCTTTCGATCCAGTCGGAGCCTATCGAAGTAAAGTGGAGTCTTGCTCCAGAAACGGCGGACCAGCTTGTCTTCCCAGCCGTCCTGTTCGGTTCTGACCTCATCGGTCCAGAAAGGCTTGAGCTCCCCATTCCTGGAAACCGCAAAGCGTTTCCCGTCCGCAATGACGCGGAAGTAATTGGCCTTGACCTCGCCCGGATAGGTGATGTCGAGGTAATCGGTGTTGACCAATTCGACGTGGCTGTCAGGCCAGCAGGAGACGCGGTTGCCGTCAAGGCAATAAAGCATGGGCCTCTTGCCGTCGATGGCCTTCTTGAAATCTATCACCGTGAATGTAACCGGGGCGTCTGCTGTTATCAGCGGATAATTGGGAATCTCGTCGAGGCCATAGCTGTGGGCAATGTCGCGCTGCTGGGGCTCAGGGATCGAGTATTCCTTTTCTTCCTCCACTGGGGAAGGAACATCGCCGCGTGAGAGACGCAGAATCTCAGCGGGAGTAAACGAGCGCTTGAAGAAGTAGAGCTCGTCAATGGAAGACATGGAGTGAAACTTGACGACGTTGGGCGTCATCATGTGAATCCATGTCACAGTCCCCCAGTTGTCGAAGATTCTCTTTCCGTTCAAGTATCCGCGCATTCCCTGGGTGTTGTCCCAGGTCCAGGCGAAATGGAACCAACTGTCCCTGTCGAGCTCGCCCAGATTGAAACATTCCTCTATGGGATCCAGTGCAGGCCGAATCAGCGCCCTGTAAGTGCCTTTGCGTATCAGTGAGCTTGTGCCGAACAGGAACGTATCCCAATAGAGGTCCCGCTGCAGGAGCGAGTTGGGACCCACTCCCCATTCCCTGGCCGTCACCTGGAACAGCGTCGCAATATCGCCCTTGACGGGCTTGAACCAGAAGGACACCGCGCCCCTGTCCGGGAAAAACACCTTCGCGGGATCGTAAAGGATTCTGAGGTTCTGCGCGCTGGCACAGTTGCCGAACTTTCCCTTTGGATATGTGATGCCGAGCTGTTGGTAGACGGGAGACCACGGCGCATTGATTGGATGGCTTCTGCCGTCTGAATAATGGGAGTCCAGCGATTCCTCGAATGGCGCGTAAAAAGTGATGCCGCGTGATACAAAGAACTCCCTGCCCGCATCACGCGCCGTCTCAGCCGTCAAGCCGCTTCCTGTCAGCATCAGAACCAACATTCCTCGCAGCATCGCAGTTCTCCTCTGTCTTAACTGATTTCAGCACACCTTCAGTTGATGAAGGAAGCGCACCTGTGATCACCCGGAGCAGCATGCGGTATAGAGGCTATTGATGATTCTCTCAAGAAGGGAAAGAGCTCCTTCCGCGCCAAGCAGGGGTTTGGGTAACAAATGCAGGTAGTGATCATCAGGGAGACAGATCTCGATTCCTGACGCATTGATCCCATTCCGGATCAGGCGAGAAATAGTGGAACTGTCGCTGAAGACCACGTCCGGCTGAGTGCTGCCAATATCTTTGCCCCAGGCATCGCGGTGTCCGATACGGCTCAGGTAATGCTGTAAAGTGTCGCGGAGCGGAGCACTGTCGTCGTATGTATCAATAGCCACGGGCAACATGCCGAGGTAGCTGTACAGCCATTTCGTAAGAGGGTATGCCAGGGACAGATCGGCGGCGATGGCAAAGCTCGCGCCCTTCGGCAGACCCGTCACAGAATTAAGGCGGGAAAGCGCAGAAAAACTGCGATAGCGTGCGCGTTTGATCTCTTCCAATGCCGGCGCCGGGTCACGGCTGAGTGCCGTGCATATGTTGCGAATCCAACTTTCGGTAGCGTCGTAACCGATGGGAGCTCCTTCATCCGAACGAAGAAACGGGGTACCCGTTTCCTCCTCAAGCCAGGGGCACAGATCATCACAGAATTCATCGTGGACGACGACATTCAATCGCGCTCTGCCCAGGTTGCGCAGGTCCTCCACAGTGGAACCCGCAGATAGACCGGCCCCGATCTGAATTCCACAGAGGCCCAGAAGGCGCCTCAATTCGATCAGGCTCCCCTCCCAATGCCTATGGCAGAGATTGAGACCCACCAGGTTGATCTGCTTATGATTCACCTCCTTTCTCTCCGGCCTCAAGCAGGCAATGGCGGCCTTCAATGATTCCTGGAATCCCAGATGGATCGGTTGCGAGAAGCCAGTGTCCTCCAGGACCATGCAAGGAATTTCCGTCTGAGTTTCGCGAACGAAGCGCTTGAGATCATCACCTATAAGAGCTGCTCCCGGAGAGTTGATAATGCCGATCATCTTGTCACCGGCTTTGATTACTTCCGGCAGAATCTCTTTGAGTTTCTCGGTCGACCCAAAAACATAATCGTCATTATCGAGATAGGTCGCTGGGACCCGTGGTTGGCCGAAATAGAATTCTTTCGAGTATGTCACGGGGTCGAGTGCCCCGGCCCGGGGATATTGCCGATCCGAAATGGCGCCGTGATAGAACTTGCAGCCCGTCGGTCCATTGAGCAGGACTGTCGCGTCCCTGATTCCTTCAATCGCGAGAATCGCCCCCGTAAAACTATCCGGAGGGATATGACTGATAGAGGAATTGATCATTCTTCCATCCTTCAACTTTGGGGAGTTTAAAGAGTTTGCACCAGTGCTCGGCACGGTGGAGACCAGTGTAGAACCCGGAGTCAGGGCAGAGAGGAATTGGGTCGTAGTGAATCTCACCGGCAAGTCCCGCGGCTGCCTTGTTGGAAAGCAGCAAGTCGGGCCGAAGGCGGCGGACATCTTCCAGAGTCTGTTCCCTGGGATAGTTCATTTCGAAAGGAAGGCTGTCTTTGTGTCTGCTGCGAAGCAGGCCGTCCTGGGAATAGTCGAAAATGCCAATTTTGACGATGTCCATTCCCATCTCCAGGGCGGTATCCAGAATCCAGTCGATGGAATGGCTGAAGGTGGCAATCATGAGACGTTTGCCCTGAAGGATCTCTTTGAGGGGCTTGACCGCCTCGCGGTAGACCTCGCGATGCTGCGCCACAATTCTGTCCGCCTTTTCCTTTTCGCCGAACCTCTCTGCAATGGCCAGCAGCCATTCCTGGGTACTATGAAAACCGACAGGAAAAGGGAGATCGGCGAATTCCACTCCAAATTCTTCCTGCAGAAATCTCCGGAGCAGCCGTCCCAGGTGATCGTCATATGCCAGAAGATTCACTTGTCCCTTCAGGAATGACCTCAATCCCTCAACGGAAGTGCGATGTACGAAACGCGTGTTGACCCGGACCCCGATCGACCCCAGGAGGCCCTCAATCGTAGAGAAATTGTCTTCTGCATTGGATGCAATGTTCTTCTCACCCACGATATTGACCCACTTGGTCTCGGGAGAGACAGTCCGATCGACGATCGAGGCTGCGCCGTGAATAGCGGCATTGATGATGCCCTGGAGGTAATCCCCTTCGATGTTTCCGTCGGTCGCGATGGGGATGATCCTGCATCCATTCTGTGCGGCCGATCTGCGCGCGATCACGGACTGCACATCATCCCCGATGATGGCGGATGGGCAGGTCGTGATAACAAAGATAATTTCCGGTTGTAGCGTCAGCGCGTGATCGATGGCCTGTTCCAGTTCTGCCGCGCCGCCATGGATCACTGTCGTCTCAGCCATATCGGAGCTGATAACAGGTGGAAAGAACTGTTCGGGAACCCGCTGTCCATGCGTGGCCAGCGTCCGCTGGGCTGACGATATCGCTACCTGCTGGGCGATATGAGCGCAGCTCCTGGGGCCGTGGGCAATGGTGATGGCCCCCTTGATATGAGTCGTGGTATTGGCCGCGCCAGTAAAAGCACATCCGTGAAGTGGCCCGTGGGAATGCATACTCTTCGAGAGAAACTGCTTCGAAGAGGGCCTGCCAGTCACGTCGCGCTGATTGGATGGGGGAGACTCATGGCATGAGATGTTTACCGTTGGCTGAGCGTTTACTTTGTTCTCGAGAACGACTTCTTCAAGCATCTCGTCCGTCAATGGACGCGCGTGCTGAAAGGGCTTCGGGTCGATGACACACACCGCGAGAGCCCTGAACTGATCCGCCAGAGGCGAAGTCTCAAATGCTTCCAGAATGGTCTGTTTCTTTCGTTCAGCCTGAATGAAATGAGAACTGCGGGGAAAGTCAGCGACAATGGGCAAGCCTACTGCGGCCGCAAACCGTTCTACTCTCACACGTTCCTCTTCCATCCCTCTTTCATTGAAGAGGATTCCTCCCAGGCGTGGGAATTCCCGATCAAAATTCTTCACCCCCCGCAAGATATTATTGGCCGCATAGATGGACATGAACTCACCGGAAGTGACGATGTAAACTGCATCAGCGTATTCCAGCCTGAGCGGCACGGCGAAGCCTCCGCAGACGACATCACCCAGGACATCGAAGACGGTTACATCGTATTCCCTCTCTCCGATCCCCAGTTTGGACAACAGGTCGAAGGTGCTGAGGATACCGCGCCCCGCACAACCGATTCCCGGCTCAGGCCCGCCGGCCTCAACGCAGTCAACCTGGCCGTAACCCGTCTGGATGAGGTCTTCGAGGTTGTGCTGATCACGGTCAACGTCTCTGAGGTATTCCAATACCGGGGTGATCTTCTGACCGTTCAACAGGAGTCGCGTCGAGTCACGTTTGGGGTCGCAGCCTATTTGCAGAACGCTCTTCCCCATCTGACTCAGGGAAACAGATAGATTCGCCGCGAGGGTCGATTTGCCAATCCCTCCTTTTCCATAAATCGCGATCTGAGTCATCACAATCCTCTCATCTGCGTACCTCAGACTTCTCCTTCAGCGCGGCAGAAGCCTCTGATTTCCCAAGGCTCGGGGCACTAAAGCTAGCGGCACCGGAGAGTGCAGCCAGTCGAACAGCCGCAATTCGTGTAACGAACAGATCACTTGTCCCCAATTCTCTTGCCGGTTTCGAGGCCCGGACGATTCCCTGCCCACCAAGCCTCGATTGCTTTCACCTGACGGGCCCTGGTTTCAGAGTCAGCGGCCGGCTGGAAAGGCAGGCTCTGCCGAGTCAGATTGCGAAAGGCCCTGTAGGCAGCTCCACGGACCATGGATGTTTCATCACGCAAAGCTGGTACGACGGCGTCCACTGCGACGGCGCTGCGAATCCGGGATCGTGCCAGGGCGTCAATCGCCGCTTTCCGCACGGAGGCAACCGGGTCGGCCTGGATAGTCGATGCAATGACATCGAGGGCAGCTTCCCTGGCGTACATACCCAGAACCGGCAGTGATCGGGCGCGGACGCCCGCGTCATCATCCGAGGCAAGCTTTCGGAGTTGGGCCGTTATGGCAGGGGACGGCTGGGCTCCGCTGAGCAGTTTTTTCGCCACCTTTACGGCCGTTGAGCCTACTGCTGTATTCCGATCGCCCATGGCCTCGAGAACAGCCAGAACCGCTGGGCTGTCCCGGCGCCCCGTCAGGAACAGGCCCATCACCGCGCCCATCCTGGCCTGCCGGTTCTTATCGGTTTCGATCGCATGAATGAGCGCTGTGGAAGATCTCAGTTTCAACAGCTCGCCTAAAGCAACATACGCGGCCGCACGCACCGCGGCTACGGGGTCGTCGAAGATGGCATCCGACTGCGAGGCCAACTGGTCTGCAATATGAGATCGTGACTGCGGCGGCAGCCCGTCCTTTTTCGAGAGCGATGCAAGCATTTTGAGGCACGATGATCGGACTTCAGGAGACTTGTCCTTGACGGCCTTGAGAAGCGGATCGAGAACTCGGCCATCCAGGACACGCGTGTGCAAAAGGCCCCGGGCTGAGGATGCTCGAACCCGCGGGTCGGGGTCGCTTTGCAGGGCCTTGACGAGTACCGCCAGAGCCTTCTGCCGTTTCAAGTGCCCCAGGAGCGGCATGGCGGCTTCCCGTACTTCCGGTTCCTTCCGGCCGGCGGCTTCGGTGATGGCACCCGCGGCCGCTTCAGACACTTTTCGCAGCTCGATACCTGAGAGCGGCGGCTTCTTGAAAAACTCACCCAGCAACCTGAGCGAAGCGGCGGATACCAGGCGCTCCGGGTCGTTCACCAGAGTCACTATTTCAAGGGCGCGAGCTTCATTCATGGTGACTGCCGTGGGCAGTATTGCCACCGCGGCCGAGCGAAGGTGGCCATCGCCGTCACCGTGCATGATTCGTGGAATTTCCGTTCGCAGTTCCTTGCCTTCGTAGGCCAGCACCATTCGCAGGGCGTCCGCACGCGCGTCGAGATCGTCGGTGCGTAGTGCAGCGCGAATATTCGGCAGGGCTGCCGGCGGCTTCATCCTGCCCAGCGCTTTCATCGCCTGTTGCCGCACACCGATCACCGTATCGGCCAACTGTGCCCCAAGCGCCGGGGCGACCCGCAGATCTTTCTGCATGAAAACATGGATATGCCAGGTCGCGATCATCCGGACTTTATAGTGATCATCGCGGAGAAGTTGGAGCATCGGATCGACAGCGCGGGGGTCTCTCGTGGAAGCCGCCGCGGCTGCAGCCCACATCCTTGCCGATGCGTTGCCCCGTTCCATGGCGTCGAGGCATGCCGGTACAATCTCCCGCCCTGTCTTTCGCAGCTCATCGTATGCGGCCTTCGCATCCATCTGCGCGGCCAGATCCCAGCTTACGTTCAGCCTCTGAATCAGGTATTCGATCCGTTCTCCTGACGGCGCGGGGGCAGCACTGAGAACACCGCACCCGATCAACAGCAGGGCGGACCCCGCCATCAAGTGAGAACCGGCAAGTGGCAGGGCATTCACATGGTTCCTTTCAGAAGTTTGAACTTACCGCTTCGGATCATCGGGATTGAATCGTCTCACTTCCGTTCCCGAATCATCGAGTTTACGAACGACAATCCGGGCATCGTCAGACCACTCATCGCATGTCCAGTTTGTGCCGGACGATGATGCCAGGGCTACATAAGTACACCCGTCCAGCTCGATCTTCGCTCCCTCCACATTCTGTCCCCGAAGTGGAATCACTTTCGTTTCCGGCTGGTCTGATTTGCGAGGGACCATGACTGTCACTATCTGGTCTCGTGACACCGGCTGTTCGGAGTAGACATCGAGGTGATGCGGCGCCGATGATTCAGGAAAAGTACCCTCATGGTCGAACGGCTGGATGTCAAAGCCGTCCCAGATCCTCCAGCGAAGGTCCTTTCGATAACAGAATTGGAGATCCAGAGCGGCTTCACGGACCCGGCAGGTACCACGCCGACCCTCGCCATCAAAGGTAATCGGATTCGCTGAATGAAGGTGCCAGGTCCACATGGCCGGCCAGGTAAGTTCAATCTGATCGACAAGAACGAATATCTTCCAGTCGAGACAGAGGACCATGCGGCGGGCGCTCCTGACCCGTTCCCCGTAAGCCACACCGGCCTCAGCTTCCGCGTATGTGACGAAGTCATCCGTGTGAAAGTCCAGGAACTCGCCGACGGTATTCTCTGAACGAATGATCTGCCCGGCGCCGTCGAATGTGAGGGCGTTCTGGGCGCGCGTGTGGCGTGTCCAGCCGTGATGATGGGCAGAACCATAGAGATTGTATATGCCGCTCGGAATGGCCAGCGATTCGCCAAATGCCTCGATGGCGAAGGAGTTGTGGTCCGCGTGAGAATGGCTATCCGCCCCGTATGGAGAGCTTCGCATCATGAAGCGAATATCCTCAGACGGTTCCTGCAGATTCGTTCGGATGATGAGCCAACCGATATCATCGAACAGGCAGGCCATGGACTTCGGAAGAACTTCGTCGGATGGTGGCGAAGTCTCTGTCAGAAAAGAAAGCGGCGCGTAGAGGCCGCGGCATTCCACCAGCGGCTCAGACTGGGTGGCCGCGATCTGCTCGGCGTGAATGAGAAAGCGAGCGTCTCCATAGACCCGGCCGAGGTGGCGCTGGATGCCCCAGCTCGAGGCGACAATCCCCTGGCCGTTCTGTCCACCATCACCGAATGGGCAGACTTTCGCATTGGGCGCAGCCACCATCATTCTCCAGAGGCCGTGATTTCTGAAGAACGGCTTCTGATACAGGTCGATGCCCGTGGCCTGCCGCAGGCTGTATATGAAATGAAGGAAGAGATAGACGTATGCCGTCGAGTATGCCGCACCCTCTGACCATCCACCCGCGTCGTCCCCCCACCACGGGTACATCGCCACAGTAGCAGGCACGACAAAATCGAACCACTTCTTCGCTTCTGGTGCTTCGTGTGCCAGGACAAGAGACATCTCTCCCAGGAAACCGAGCATTCGTCCCGAATGACTCGACGAACCGATTACCCCGTAATCCTGATCGATAAGCAGTTGAAGGTTGCGTTCGCCCCGGGCAACGAGCGCATCGATGACTGTCTTCCGCTCTGCCTCGGTCATGCAGTCCCACGCCCAGTCGAGGGCGCGGGGTCCGAGGTTGATGATGCTCATATGCGGCTCATCGTTGTGTGGGATCGATGTGGAACCGTCAGGATCCCACCTGGCAAATTCGAGAAGCCTCTCCGCGGCCGCACGCCCAAATCGTTCATCACGTTCGATGCAGTAGACCAGTGCGAAGAGCTGTGTGTCCTGGCCATACTGGCGCGAATGATTCATGGCATCTTTCCACACCCGTCCCCACTCGTCATGATTCTCTGCCCGATTCGGGAGAAAGGGAGGCTCGGTCATCTGGAAGTTTTCGTCCAGCCTTTGCTCCGCGAGGCGCTTATGACGCTGCCATTCATCCCTCTGACCAGTTCGACACCGCTGCCGCAGGTCATCGAGGCCATCGGCCGATAACAGGTGGCGGGGATGTTCCCTGGGAATCCGGGGGAACACGGCCTCCGACGATATGTCTCCCAGGTCGTGGGCCTCGGAGGCCATCTCGAACGAGAACACTTCACTCCACTTGTTGGAGGAGTTTCCCTGCCCGTCAACCCCGCACCACCGCCAATACCAGTTCCCTGGCCGAAGGGTCTCCGGCCAGACGATCAGCGTGCGGCCCTCGATAGTCATCGATTGGGTTCGATTGGGCCCGAAATTCTGATCCTCCGAGACCTCGATCCGAAACGAAGCGGCGTCTTCGATCGGCCGCCATACAAAGCCGGGAGGATTGAGATGAAGGACGGCGCCATTCCGAGGGCGTCTCGAGTCAACGAGCGGATTGGGTGAACGGTGTTCTTTCATTGGTGTTCGTCATTTGATGGCAGTTCAGCAACAGAGAATTGCCTGCCTAAAATGGTCAGAAGATAAAGTCAAATGACAATCATCCAATTGTCATCTTATGTTGATTTAACAAGCGGAAACTCTCGTGCTATATGTCCGGAACGAAAATCGAATGACAGACAACGTGGTCAGCCTGTTCCTTATTTGTTCGATACCATTGCTTGATTATCTATGACGACATGCCAGCCGAATCCTTCTGAATCCTGATTCCTGAATCTAATCGTCTACAAGTCCCAAAACTGGACAAATGAGTCAAGTTTCGGTGAAGCACTGTAGCTCTGGCCACCAGGCCGGAGTTTCGCGGGCGCCCTCGACTCGCATAAGACGCCGCCCTGGAGGGCAGCGCTACGATGGGCTGCTCGACGGTTTGAGGCCCAGGGACAGACAATCGTATGAGCCTATTACGCCTGCCCATTTCCATAGACGACCTGCTCCAAGAACTGGAATTCACCGAAGGTCGCGCCACGGGTATTCCGAAGATTCTGCACTCGATGAGCGAAAACGGATCGCCCCCGCCCCAGTTCGAGTTCGACGCGAATTACAGCTACTTCATGGTGCGGCTGCCGATTCACCCGGCCGTTCTGGAAGTTGCCGGGACGGGAGATGAAGAACTTGCAGGGGAAGTCACGGACCAAGTTGGGACTAAGTTGGGACCAAGTTGCAGATGGAGTTGGCACTAAGTCGGCACCAAGTCGGCACCAAGTTGAGATCATGCGTAAGTGCTTGGAGGATCAACCGTTAGTCGATCTCATGGATGTCGCAGGGCGCTCTGACCGCACCAAGTTCAGGCACCAAGTGCTGAAGCCCCTAATGGACGACGGAATCATCGAAATGACCATCCCAGACAAGCCAAGAAGCAGCAAGCAGAAATACCGACTGACCGAGGTGGGACGCCGGGTACTGAAGTCACTGGAGACAGAGTGACGCAGCCGGCAGCTTTCCTTACAGTGGTTATTTCGACTTGCGCGTAAGAGCGCCTGCCAATCTTGTCGTTGCGGATAATGCTCTTTCGCCTTTACTCTGCATGCTTACTCACAACTCATATCAGCAGACAGACCATCATTGAATACTGC
>JASLXP010000430.1 GCA_030740295.1 Planctomycetota bacterium | reverse complement strand
CAGGCAGGCCCCCTCGGCCAGCCTTCAGGCCCCGTGACGCGAACTTCCGGACCGCGCTGTTACCGCATTCCATATCCAGTAGAGTCTGAATGGCTGCTGCCTGGACTCCATGCTTCGCGTAATAGCGGGTCATCCGCCCGGCATCACTTTCGGCATTCGATTGGGTGGAACAAAGGACAGCAGAAACAAGAAGGGCAAACAGGCGAGATGGCATGGCTGGTTTTGATGTTGGAGTTGAGGCCACGAACCGATATATAGACGGAGAGTTGACCGAATTCATCAAATGAAAATGAGCCGATTTTTCATGAGACCAGGATACGACTAAATCAGTATGCTGTGAAGTTGATCTTTGAAACTTCGCACAGGGCACGAGATTCCTCTTTAGCTGATTGTCCATTATGTTAGATATCAAGAGAATACATCCATTTGCGATCATCTCCCGCGACACAAAAAGCGCGGCCCCCGATGGCAACCAACTGAAACTCACCCACCTTTCGATGGTTTAAGCAAGTTCCGCTGAGCTGATGTTCATAACAATCCTGTTGCTGGCACCTCTCATTGAATGCTCGGATGTGGAATTAATTTCCGCTGATGGCAGATTCACAGGCACGATTCTGACCAGCACAACTGGTCTGGCTCTGAAGACATCGGAGGAGAAGCGGGCGTTTCCACTCGATGAACTCGTGGAGCTGAGTTTCGGCAAGAAGCCCGTCGAAGATTACTACGTGCGGGGCATCAGGTTTCACAACGGGGATCGGCTTTCCGGTGCCATCAAAAAACTGGAAAACGAAAAACTGGTCGTGGAGAGTGACCTCTTCGGATTGGTGAAGGTTCCGTTAACGCATCTGGCCGGGCTGGATTTCCGATCCGATCGAATCAGCCACGCAAAGACAAGCAGGAAGACACATGTGAGGCTGGCAAACGGTGACGCGCTACCCGGATCCCTGCGCTGGCTGGATCACACGAGCATTGGAGTTAAATCCTCTCTGGGCCTTGTGAACATCGAAAGAGCAAGAGCCTTCGGCATCACTTTCACAAACACCATGTCCACGAAATCGATGGGGCTGCAGGCCGTCGTGCGTTTTTGTTCGGGAGATCGAGTGACCGGCAAGTGGGAAGGATTCAAGGCAGGGCAACTTTACCTCACGCTGCCTTCTATTGGGGAAGTTCATTTTCCTGTCGAGGCGATTACGGCAGTGCTTTTCACAGGCGGCAAGAGTACGTTCATGTCGGATATGAAAATCAAGAGTCACGAATCGGAGACCTTTGTGCCCGGCGGAGTTCCACGGCGCTTTAGGAAGGACGCTTCCTGGAGCGGCAGCCCGATCATGTTGAATGGCCGGCGTTATGAAAAAGGAGTTTCCCAGCATGCACGCTCCAGGCTCACTTTTTCATTGGAGGGGTATCAGAAATTCCACGCGGTCGTTGGATTAGATGATGAAGTGAAAGCCCTGTCTGAATCAGGTGATGCGATCTGTCAGATCTTTGTCGATGGCAGAAAGAAGTTTGAGCGGCGAGCCCGGCAGGCAGGAAAAGCCATCGAGGTCCAGGTGGACGTGGCAGGCGCAAAGCAGATCAGCCTGGTCGCAGATTTCGGCGAAGGCGGCGATGCAGGTGATCGGGTGACCTGGGCAATGGCACGAGTCACGAGGTGAAAGGATGACCAGAACGGCCGCGGCGCAGATCTGTCCTGAGTTCAGGAATCCACCAGCTAATCGAAACAAGATGGAAGATTGGCTGCGACGGGCGAACGGCGAAGGCGCGCTACTTGTGGTCTTCCCCGAGGCGTGTGTGAGCGGATATTGTTTTGAAGAAAAGGAAGACGCTGCGCGATTTGCCGAGGCCATCCCCGGCCCAACGACAGATCGATTCTGTGCCCTCTGCAGTGAGCTTGGTATCTGGCTGGTATTCGGCATGCTCGAACTCGATGGGAACAGGATCTTCAATTCCGCGCCGCTCATCGGCCCTGATGGCGTTGTCGGTGTTTATCGAAAGGTTCATCTGCCATTCCTGGGCGTTGACAGGTTCACGGTTCCCGGGGATCGGCCTTTTGAGGTTTTCGAAACACCAATCGGCAACATC
>JASLXP010000429.1 GCA_030740295.1 Planctomycetota bacterium | reverse complement strand
AGGGAGAATTCTCGTACCCTTGCCCTCCCCATTCACAGTGGGTCGACATCTCTGGCACCCCGAGCTTTCCCGGTCAGCGTATCCTGACCGGGATTCTTTTGTGATGGACTGCGCCGATATTCTACGGGAAGAGGTCCTTTCGCTGGCAAGGCTGGGGGTGGATGCGATTCAGATTGATGAGCCGTGGCAGGCGTGGCTTTCCAACCCGGAGCTCTACCACCTGAATACTCCTGCTGAGATTGAGGCAGGAGTTGAGCTCGCCATCCGGACGGTGAACCAGGTTATCGACGGCCTGGACGAGGTTTTCATCAGCGTTCATCTTTGCCATTCCCATGGCGTGGCGGCTGACCGCAGTCCGGACGAATCAGTTCTGATGGAGGCCGTTCACCGTATCCATGCGCACCGGTTTGCCATGGAGTTCAATTCTCCGGCCTCGGGAGGATTTGACAAGCTGGCCCAGTTTCCAGCAGACAAGATCCTTGGCGTAGGCGTGATCGATCCCACCTCGCCTGAAGCGGAGGGTGTGGAAACGGTGCTTGAGAGGGCACAACAGGCGATGCAGTTTGTTGCCCCGGAACGGATCGTTCTCAACCCGGACTGCGGTTTTGCCACCAGTGCGCACAGCCCCAGGAATTTGGACACGGCTTACAAGAAGCTCAAGGTAATGTGCGAGGCGGCAGAAGAACTTCGCCACCGGTCATAAAGTGCAGGCAAAACACATTCAGCCGGAGATGCTGATTCGTTTATTCCGGAAGTGCCGCTAAGCAGGTAGTGCCGGGTAGGCATGTGTGAATGCCTGTTCGAGCAGGCTGAGGTTTTCCTGCACGAGGATGTCATCGATGTTCTCGGCCAGGAGGTAGGCGCCGAGGGCACGGCCAACCCATGCTTCGTACCCGCCCCGGGCGTACGCTTCCCTTGGGCAGAGGTAGGCGTTGTTGCCGCAGGAAGTGCTGGCGCACAGAGTGTGCTGAAAAGGGCTGACGTCACGCATGCGGAGGACAGTCTCAGCGAAGGGCTCACCAGGGAATGGGACGATGGCAACGGGGCCGAGCTGGGTGATGGTCTGAAGAAATGGACGGCCGGACCGAGGCGCGGCCTTGTGGGCTTCGATGACCGCGGACCAGTATTTGTACTCGGCCATGCCCCTGCCGTATTTGCCTTTGTCAGGCTCGGCATTGCGTTGCTCCGTCTTGGCTTCTTGCAGCGGCGGCAGTGGTCTGTAGGTGAGTTCGTAGTTTCCGGTGCTGACGCTCATGTTGATGTCGCGCAGATCTCTGATGGAACGCCATGCTTTCATGGCGTCTCGCAGCGCGGTGTGGCCGACTTCCAACAGGTGGTCTTCGTCCTGGCCGGTGGCCCCGAGACTTTGCGAGCGTGGGGCGATGTCCCCAACCGCGCCGTTGATGAAAAGCGCGGGCGCACCCGAATAGCGTTCGATGCCATCGATCATGATGCAAGGCCAATCGCGGGAAATGGCGCGACTCCACGATCCGAGAACGGTCGGGTGGGCACCGTAATGGACGACAGTGGCCAGTGTCCCTTCCACAGATTCGAAACGCAATACTGTCATTTCGGGATCGTAGTAACCCCATCGGCTCTGGCCGAGGGCGATGCCGTGGTCTGCACGGATCGGTCGTCGATTGATTCCAACATCGCTCCGGGTGGTGGCGATTCCGACCCGGGCCGGCACTTTTGCGTTGTGGGCATCTGTCGCGGCGGATATGGCACCAGGAACCATGGTGTTGTCGATGTATTCGCCATCGAGTTCACACCATCCCCAGACCTCCTGGGTGCGGGGGGCGCTGTGCGTCTGGATCGCGCACACGGTAATGTGGCCGGGCTGCACGCCTGTCTTGTCCTGGATGCCGTTCCGGATCGCAGCAACATGCTCGTCTTCGACGATCGCGACGTCGAGGCTGAGGATGACTGCCGTTACGCCGGCGTACTCGAAAGCCAGCGCGGTTGCATGGAGAGGGTCCCGGACAGATTCTGCCGCACGGTCCGGGGTGGGGTAACCCATCAGCAGGGTGCCGAGCGGCGGAGTGATGTCAGTTCTGCCGACGCCGACCTGGAGATGATTGGGAGTCATCTGAATGGCTCCTGGTCAAGTGAAGACACGGATTGGCATCCCGTTAAAGGCGAAGCGCAAGTGGCTCAGTCGCTCTTAGTTTCCTCGTTTCCGGCAACGCTGTCTGCTGTGGCCTCCGCAGGTTCGGATGGTGTTTCCTCATCTGAAGAATCCGATTCATCCATCTCTTCTGACTCTGTATTAATGTCTTCAGAAGATTCTGTTTCCGTGTCTTCTGATTCGGCCTGGTCGGATAGGGCGGCGGGATCGAAGTCGTCATCCGGCCGGTTGAGCTCTTCACCTCGCATCAGTGCCTGGACTTCCTCGGCGTCCAGGGTTTCATATTTGAAAAGGCCCTGGGTGATGGCTTCGACCTCCTCCCGGCGCTGACCGAGAAGTTCCTTGGCCTCTTCATAGCCGCGCTCCAGCAGTTCCTTGATTTCCTTGTCTATAGCGATGGCGGTTTCCTCGCTGACAGACTTGACCCGGGTGATATCGCGGCCAAGGAATACGTTGTCTTCGTTTTCACTGTAAGAGACTGGGCCGAGGCTCTTGCTCATTCCCCACTTGCAGATCATCAGGCGGGCCAGCTCGGTGGCGCGCTCGAAATCATTCTGGGCGCCGGATGTGATATCGTCGAGGAAGAGTTCTTCAGCGGCTCGCCCCGCCAGCAAAACTCGGAGGTCACCGAGGATCTTCTTGCGAGACATCAGTTGATGATCGCGCTCCGGGATGAAATGCGTCGCGCCGAGAGCCATGCCGCGAGGGATGATGGTGACTTTGTGCAAAGGATCTGAGCCGGGCGTCAACAGAGCGACAAGAGCATGACCGGTCTCGTGGTACGCGCTGACTTTCTTTTCTTCTTCGTGCAGCAGACGGCTCTTCTTTTCCCGTCCGTATTGCACCTTGTCGCGGGCTTCTTCGAGGTCCTTGGGATATATGGCATTCTGGTCTTTCATGGCTGCCAGGAGCGCGCCTTCGTTCATCAGGTTTTCGAGGTCCGCTCCGGAGAAAAAAGGTGTCGACTTGGCGACCTTGGCCAGATCGACGTCCGGAGAAAGTTTTTTGTCGCGGGCGTGGACTTTCAAAATGGCTTCCCGCCCTTTGACGTCGGGAAGATCGACTACGACCTGCCGGTCAAAGCGTCCCGGCCTGAGGAGCGCGGGATCGAGCACGTCCGGCCGGTTGGTGGATGCGATAAGGATGACCCCGGAATCCGTTTCGAAACCGTCCATTTCGACAAGGATGGCATTAAGGGTCTGCTCGCGCTCATCATGTCCTCCGCCCAGGCCCGCGCCGCGGCGGCGTCCCACCGCGTCGACTTCGTCGAGGAAAATCATGCAGGGGGAGTTTTCCTTGGCCTGCCGGAAAAGATCGCGCACTCTCGATGCGCCTATACCAACGAACATCTCTACAAAGTCAGAGCCGCTGATACTGAAAAAGGGAACGTCCGCTTCGCCGGCGATGGCTTTGGCGAGCAGTGTCTTGCCGGTGCCGGGTGAGCCGACCAGCAAAATGCCCCGTGGAATACGCCCACCGAGCCTCTGGAACTTCTCCGGGTTCCTGAGAAATTCGATAATCTCCCGCACCTCTTCTTTGGCTTCATTGATGCCGGCGACATCGTCGAATGTGACGTTCTGGCCGGTCTTGTTGGCCATGCGCGCGCGGCTCTTTCCGAATGAGAGCACACTCGACCCGCCGGGAGAACGCATTTGGCGCAGAACGAGAAACCAGATGATGATGAAAAATAAAATCCAGGGCGCGAGGCTGAAGAGCACCTGTTTATATGGGAACGGCCTCGGATTGTAGACGAAATTGTTTGGCCCAAGGCGTCCCCTGATCCGTTCGAGGTTGTCATTCAAGTAGCCCTCCAGAAAGAGCACCCGCGCCTGGTATGGCTCTTTCTGCAATTCCCCCTTCATGGCAAGCGGGAGCTGCCTGATCTCGTCTCCCGAGCTATCCAGAGGAATGACTATCATCTGCCGGTCAGTCTCTTCCATCAGCAAAATGTAGTTCTTCTGTTCGTTATCTGCATTGGTCTTTTCGATCCACATCTGCACCTCTGCTTCGCCTTCGACGGGACCGTTGAAGGTGAGCCGTTTTATCTGGTTGTTGTTCAGCAGCGCCCAGAATTCATTCAGTTGAAGGGTCCTCTTGCCTTTGAGCAATGACGGCTTGCCTTCGCTGACCAGCTTGAGCATGACCATGATCAGGATGAAGGCCGCAATCCACATGATGAGGACTTTGCCGGGCTTCATGCCCTGCCCTTTATCGCCGGAAGGTTTCTTGTTGCTCTTTGGGTTCTGATCAGACATGTGGATGAGTTTACCAGCGGTGTAAGACCTGGCTCACGATTTCTCTCGAGAGCTCACGCACAGCTTCCTCTCTGGCCTTGGCGATCCCTTCACCTTTGGAGACCAGAAACTCAGCGTTGCGCGCCAGATTCTTGACTGAATAAATGACTTCACCAGTTCTAAGGTTGTGAAACTTTACATCGACGACAAGGTTCACGCGATATTCTACGGCTTCATCATCCTTGTCTTCTCTGAGTCGCAGAAGCTCAAAATCGATGATCTCGCCCTCGAGAGCGCTGTGAGCGATGTTTGAATTCAGGTCCACAAGTTTGAGATCCGTTTTAGCGAGAATCTCTTTGCGGAGGGCCTGGGCAAGCTCCAACTCGATCTCACGGCGGAAAGTCTGATTCCTGAAAATCGGAACAGCAATCGTGTTAATGCCTTCCGGCAAGCGAGATTTGGAGGAGTAACCGCACCCGGCAAGCGCAACGAAAACGAACGCAGGCAAATGTCTGGCTGTGAACCAACGATGAAAGGGGAGGTGGCGCAACGCCCGCGCCACCAGGCAGGCAGATCTCACTTGGGCTGCTCCAGTGACTCGAGCACCTTCCAGATCCGGGCCGCTTTCTTACCAGTCTCGGTGTTCGGATACTTTCTCGCGACCGAACGAATATAGATGGCGGCTGCCGCGTACTTATTGTTCTTGAGATAGTAATGGGCTTTTTCAAAATCACTCTTGGCGCTTTCTTCTGCCATCTGATTGATCTTTGTTTCAGCGTCTGCAGTGACTTTCGCTTGTGGATAATCTTCCGCCAGAATTTCAAAATCCCGTTTCGCTTTCGCAGGCAGATCCGGTGCGTATTCGAGACCCTGAATCCTGTCATACGAACAGCGTGCCTTCAGGTATTGTGCCTTTTCGACATGCTCGCTCGAAGGGTAATCCTGCACAAGCTTGGCGAATGTCTTATCCGCCGATTCGTACTGTTTCTTTCGATACTGGCACTTGCCGATCTCAAACAGCGCGTCGTCTGCAAGCTCGTCCCAGCTATCGAGGAGGACGACGTTTTCAAGCACTTCCATTCCCTTTTCCTCGGCCTTTATTTTGATGCCCATCCATTTGCGTTTTGTGCCGTTGCAGAGGAGCCGGCCGATTTCATATTGCTTCTTGATGACGTCCTGGATGCGTTCGTGGCGCGGATATTCTTTCACCAGAACCTGGTACTCCTTATATGCCTGCCAATAGTCCTGATCCTCGTGATAGCATTCGGCAATCATGTATTGCGACTCTGCGTTCAGTTTTGAATCCGGAAAGAACTGAATGAGCCGCTTGAAGAGCTTGCGTGAGTGTTCGAACCTCTTCTTTTCGAAGAAGCTCATCGCATACTTGAACTGGGCCTCGGCACTTTCTTTCACCGCATACTTGGGATTGTAGAAACCGGTATCTTTGTTCCAGATCCACTTGGCCTCGCTGGGAGTATGAAATCCAAAGGCAAGGATCAACGTTGCGAGGAGGCTTTTCTTCATGACGTTAATATCTCCAATATAAGCACTTGCGTGAAGGGGCGGATTATATCAGCGGGTTCCAACGAGTTCAATCGGCGGCTTGATATCTGCAACTCACGGCAGACGAACCAAAGCCAGGGCTCCCGCTCAGCCATTCTGATTTGCTACTTCACCGGCAGAAACTGCACGGCATCGGCGATGACATAGCCAGTCGTATCGGCGGTGTGGATAACGACCGCAGCGGGCTGGTCTGCGTTGAAGCGGAACACGCCGAGCTTATGAAACCCGCGTTCTGCGTTCGGACCACGTTGCTGGTTTACGGTGACCGTCGCGTTACCATCCGCGTGATGCACGGTGACGGGCACATTGCTGGCCCGATTGCTGCGAGACGTGTAAGACATCCGCACTTCGTACCGACCCGTCTCGGGCAGCTTTACCTCGTAGCGAATGTTCTTGGCGCCTTTGTCCGTGTTCTCATCGTGCACGTAGGACTTGCCGACATAGCCGAGGTCAAAGGTGCTGGGCTTCCAGCTTCCAGTCTTATTCGCGTTCACATCGTCTACGATGATGCCCGGCAGTTGCTCAGCGCGACTGACCTTGTGCGTCCTGCCCCATTGCACGATCTGACGGCTGGTATCCAGCCGCTTCCGCAGCTTGGCGTAGTCTACATCCTGCACGGCCACGTCGTCTCCGATCGCCAACGAAGCCGCGGTCGCCGCGCTCTGGCTGAGTACCATGAAAACCGGCTCCATGCGTATCGAACCGTGCGCCACGTGCGATGCTGACAGGCACACCGGCACGAACAGGTTTTCGCACTCACCCTTACGCGGTACGATTGAGCGGTACGAAATCCCATATGGCTTGGGCGGCACGCGCCAGATGGTCCCATCACGCCGGACATGCCCCTTCTCGTTCACGTAATACTGCACCACGTGCGAATCCATGCCGAACGACCCGATGCCCACGGGGTCGTCCGCCATGCGTTTGGCCTCGCAATCGAGCTGGGTCATCACGTAATCGGATACCATCCTCCTCGCCTCGCGGATATAGATCATGTACGGCCATCCGCGGTTGTCGGTAAACTCGTCCTTACACAAGCCCCACTCGGCAGCCTGCTTGCGCACCCTTTGCGGCACACGGGGGCTGTTCGCCAGGGTCCAGAGGAAACCTCGGATGTACAGTTCGTGCGCCTTTTCGATTTCACGCCGCTTCTCGTAACCGGCCTCGGGGTAATCCCAGTTCGCGCCGGCGTAATCGCTGCCAATCGCGTGTTTGTGATTCCAGTCAACCTTGCTGCCCGACCCGGATAGTCTGCCGATCAATGCGGGGAACCTGTGATCGCCCGCCTCGAAGTTTCGCAGCAGCAGTTCATGATCGCTTTCGCGATAGTTGTCTGGCTTTTCGATTGGGATGCGTAGCTTCGGGTCACGGGTCAGGCACAGTCGATAGTTGTACGCCTGAATCCTGCGATCGCCTTGCCCGTTGGTCAGGCCGTCGACTTGGTGTATGAACGGCAGCAGCCCACTGTCTGGATGTCCGGGCCTGCCGTAGGGATCTACGTTGCGCGTGAAGTGATCCTTGGCGCCCTGCGTGTAGTGCTTTCGCGGGTGGGTGTCGCCCCGTCGCACGCCCGCCATGTCCTCGCCATACTTGCTCTCGGCCTCGCGCCCGACGGTGAATGTCACACCTGCCGCAGCCATCAGGTCGCCGACGTAGGTGGCGTCGATGAACATCTTGCCGCGATAGCTCTTGCCGCTGAGTGTCGTGATCGAGACGATGCGCACCCCGTCCATCTTCACGCCGTTCTCACGGTCGAGTTTTTCCTCGAGGACAGCCTCAACCTCTGCGTCCGCGATGAGCTTGTTGAACACTTCCTGCCCGACGTGTGGCTCGAAGCTCCGAACGTATTTTTTTCTGTACTGCACGGCGATGGCGTCGTAGAATTCCGATGCGATGCCGCCAAAGGTCGCGCGCCTGCCTAGGAAATCCGTGGCCCCCAGCCCGCTGCTGCTCATCCCGCCGAGGAACTTCGCAGGGCTCACCAATACGACTTTGCAGCCCATCCGTTTCGCCGCGATGGCCGCGACGACGGCACCGGATGAGTCACCGTAGACCACGATGTCGTAAGCTTGCTTTTCCGCTGCCGACGACCGAAGCCCAAAGAAGACTGAGGTAAGAATGATGAGCCCCACGGGGGCCACTTGAGTAAGGCGATCTATGGAACGCAGCATGGCTGAACTGTGGTCAGTGCTTCGTCTGAGCTGTAGACAGGAACGGATAAAAAAAGCCTGGACGAACGTGTGTCGTCCAGGCTCAAAAGCTGTCGCGCTAAGTTTGGATTACGAGACCTTAATCACGCCTTTGGTGCAGTTGTCTACACGATCTCTGACCTTGGTGATGCCTTCGGCAAGGGAATCGAGATCAAACTTGTGGCTGATGATGGCGTCCATGTCGACGATACCGTCCGATATGAGTTGAACGGCCTCTTCCCAGGTATTCGGCGCGAGCCATGAGAAGCGGATGGTCTTGTCCATCAGGATGGTATCGAGGATCGGCACTTCCAGTACGTCTTTGTCGCCGGGGAGGCCGAAAATGACGAGGATCGAATTGGGGCCGGTGACACCGAGGGCCTGCTGAATGGCGGAGAGAGAGCTGGTGGCAGTGATAACGCGGTCTGCCAGTTCACCGTCGTTAATCTCTCTTATCTTGCCTTCGAGATCTCCAGCGAAGTGGGGCGAACTCTCATCACTGACATTGATGATGTGGGTTGCGCCGAGCTCTGCGCCTTTCTCGAGACGGTAGTCCCGGGTACCGACGAGGACCACGTTCTTGGCTCCGCGGCTCTTCAGCACCTGCACCATCATGAGAGCGATGGGGCCCGGCCCAAAGACGATGACGCTCTGGCCTTCCTGGAGTTGGCAGTTGTTCACAGCATAGAGGCCGCATGCCAGCGGCTCGGTCAGCGCTCCCTGGTCGAAAGTCACGTTGTCGGCAAGTTTGAGAGTCCAGCGGTAATCGGAAACGCAGTATTCAGCGAAACCGCCATCTTCGCTGACACCGAGCACTCGCTTGCCGTCGGCGACGTTGGAGAGCCCGCGCTTAGTCCAAGGCGAATCGAATGGGGATTGCACAGGATTGACAACCACGCGGTCGCCCTCAGCGAACGAGCCCGCGGCATTCGAGCCGACCCCGGCGATCTCACCTGTGAATTCGTGACCGATCACGAGTGGGCCTTTACCGTCTTCGGTTTCAAGTGAGCTGTTACCGAAGTAATAGGCGACATCCGATCCGCAGATACCGACGGACTTCACCTTGACCAGAACTTCATCATCGCCTGGTTCGGGGACGGCCCTCTCTTCGAGAGCCATTTTTTCGGGTTCATAAAAGACCTGGGCCTTCATGATCAGCCTCCTCTTAATACAAATGGATAGAAATTGTTTTGCCTGTCGCAGTTTCTGCGTGCGAGTGTTCGGCCCCTTCAGTAGGACCGCTGCGCGGGCTAAAGAAATATCACACGGGGATTGTGATTTCAATCGTGGTTCATGCGTGCACTCGGAACAGGAGGGCCATCCTCAGAAATCCGATTCTGAATGATCCACAAGGCCACGCGTCTTGATTTACTGCTTGTGTGATTTTCACTATACCGTCAGGCACCATCGCAGCGCGAGTTCTCGATTCATATCCCAATTAAGATCCTCCTTCGTTACGGCTTCTCTGTCGTTCATCCTGATTGCCCCGCTGGGGGCGGAGCTGATTTCACTCGAAGAGATGACGGGCAGGTGGAAGGGCCGCGCGAAGGCCGCTGCGTCAAAGAGAAAGTGGACCGAAGCCGCAGAGCTGCTGAGGAAGGTGGAACTCGCGAACGAGAAGGATGTCGAATCAAAACACCTGCATGCCTTCGTGCTCTACCAGGCCAAACAGTATTCGGCGGCAGCGCAGAAGTATCATGAAGTTCTTTTGCAGGACAAGAATTCATTCGCCGCGGCATACCACCTGGGACGGTGTCTTTACGAAATGAAGTTTCACGCTCTGGCAACGACGGCTTTTGAGCGAGCTGCGACATTGAAGCTGAAAGAGAAGGAACTGTGGAATCCACACGTAGATGGCAAGCCGTTAAATGCGGTCGATGAAGCGACCGCGGCAGCAGACTGTGCAAGAGCCCGATGCCTTCTCGATTGGAGTGAGGCTTTGGGAAAGCTGAGGAGAGTGAAGTTCCCTGAGGAAGTAAAACGACACCGGTCGGAAGCCGACAGAATTCTTGAATCGCTCTCCATGAAGCAATTACCTGACAGCCTGGGAGGTCGGGTGGCATACTACGCCGCCTTGTCGGCGCAGCAGAAGGGAAAGCAGGGCGATGCTCGAAAGCAATTCCGGTTGCTGGTCGACTCAATGCCTGAACACCCGCTTGCGCCAACCGCATCCTTTGCAGAGGCGCGTTCCTGGAACGAGGAAGATCCACTCAAAGCTCTCAGCCTGTATCGGGCATTCATGGGTAGATTTAAAGAGAGCGCGATAGTGGCCGATGCATTGATTCAGACAGGTGTGATTTACGGTCGGCGCAAGGAATTTGAGAATGCTGCGAAGACGTACACAGAATGCCTCGAACGCTTCCCTGAGCATGCCCGTATCGTTCAGGTCCATTATCAGATTGGCTTGAGCTATCTCAGTGCGGCCAAAGAAAAGGGGAACATTAAGCTATATGAGATGGCTGCGGAGAAGCTCATTGAGTTCACAAAAAGAGACAACGGCAATCCGCCATTCCTCGGCCCAGCTCTTTACCATGCGGGGGAGGCATTCCTGGGCTCAGGTCAAAAGGAAAGCGCACGATCAGCCTTCACCAAGGGGATTCAACGATGGCCGGATTCTCATTGGGCTAAGAAGTCGAAGGAAAAACTCAATTCCGGAGTGTTTGAGAAGCCAGATGAATAGAATGCTGCCGATCGTGATTCTTATTGCAGGAATCATCCAAAGCACTGACCGAGTGTGTGGGGAGTCCCTCCATTCTCCGAAGTATTACGAAGCTTATTATTCAGGGCTTATCGCTATGCATGAGCGCCGCCTTGAGGACGCGGCAGAAGCATTCACCAAAGCAATATCTTCTGAAGGTGAAAAGGAAAGAGCAGCAGCGTGGTCGCAAAACGTGGTAAGAACTCTGGATGCTGCGAAAGAGGGAACTCAGATTGCACGCAGGTTGAGTTCCATCTCGCAGGCGCCGTCCGCAGTGAAGCTTTATTTCATCTCGAAGTATCTGAACCAGGCGCACACATTAGGCCCGGCAAAGGCGCGTGAAGTGATGGACCACTTGCCTTCGGACATGAAGCAGCATCCCTGGAACCTCCCCGGAAAAGTTGCCGCAATGGTCCACCTATATCACGCCGATGCCTTGTCCGACATGTCTGCATCAATGAAACCAGATGAAGCCAGGTCCCTGATCTCAGAGGCCGCAAGCCTGTACGGACAAGTTGCCAGGCAAGGCCCGGTTAACCTGCGGGAGGCAGCAACCAAGAATGCAGCGATTCTTCAATACAAAATGAGGGATTATGCAGCCGCCTTGGTCCATTACCTTGATCTGATTTCAACGCATCCGTACACGCCAGACCGACAGTTGTTCCACCTGAACACTGGAAAGTGTTATCTCATGCAGAAGAATTATGCTGCAGCGGAGGAAGCATTCGTGACTGCCGCAAGGGATTTCCCAGCAGGCAAGGGGGCCGTGAAGGCCGACACCTATATCCGTTATACGCGTAAGAAAGGTGGCCTTTAGGCCAACGCACTCACCTCATTCACCGGCGTCTTCGGTCTTTGCCCCCCGAGGACCAGCCGCACATTCTCTACGGTCAGTGCCGCCATCTTTGCTCGTGTCTCGAGCGTCGCGCTGCCGAGGTGGGGCAGGAGTACCACATTCTCAAGCTCGAAGAATTCAGGATGGACCTGCGGCTCGTTTTCGTGGACGTCCAGGCCGGCGCCGGCCACTTTGCCTGACCTCAAAGCTGCGGCCAGCGCGGACTCTCTGACTACCTGGCCGCGGGCGGTGTTGATGACGTAGACGCCGCCTTTCATCTTCTCGAACTCTTCCGTATCGAGGAGGTAGCGCGTCTCATCCGTCAGGGGAGTGTGGAGCGAGATGAAATCAGAGCGCGCCAGCAGCTCGCTGAAATCTACGTACTCGGCTTCCAGGCTGGACTCGATCTCTTCGCTGACGCGCCGGCGATTGTGATAGATGATCTTCATCTTGAACGTCCGGGCCAGCCGGGCGAACTCCTGACCGATACGGCCCATACCGACAATACCGAGGGTTTTGCCGCGCGGGTCTGAGCCGTGAAAATCGTTGGGGTCGTAGGTGATCCATTTTCCCTGCCGCACATACCGCTCTCCCTCTGTTACCCGTCGGCAGACACAGAGGAGTAAAGTCATCGCAAGGTCGGCCGTAGTGTCGTTCAACACATCGGGAGTATTGGTCACCCAGATGCCGCGCTCTGTGGCGTGGTCGACATCTACTGTTTCGAAACCGGCGCCGTAGTTCGCGATGATTTTCAGATTGGGCGCGGCATCGATGAATTCACGGTTGGGATGATCCTGATGACGGATGATAGCGGCATCGGCTTCGGGAAGATGCGCAAAAAGCTCTTCTCGAGACATGAAGCCATCTTTGCTACCGGCGTGAATATCAAACTCCGAGCGGAAATCAGAGATATCCAGCTCGATGAAATCTCTGGTCAGGAGCACCCTGGGTCGGCCCATGTCTATTGTGTCTGCAGGAGGTTTTTGACCCAATCGTAGAAACTGCCGGGCCGATAAAAGGTGAAATTTGTCTGTGGTGAGACCGACAGGCCGTCCCCGTCGTTCATTATGGATGGCTTGTCAGGGTCGAGTTGATCGTTGTTCAAGAACGTGCCATTCGTCGAACCGGCGTCGGTTAGAGTGCAGTCATCGCCATCCACCTTAAAGTAGGCGTGGAATTTGGAGATGCTGGCGAAGGGCAGTGAGATGTCGTTGTTACTGGCTCGGCCGATGGTGATCATGTCCGCAAACGCGTTGAGGTCATCTTTCCTTACTTTGAAGACGCGCAGTTTTCCCTTTTCGCGAAGGGCCGGACTCAACATGGTGTTTGGCTCAACCCTTTTGAATCGAAGGGTGGTGAAGTGCGCCGTGCTTGGGCAGTCATCAATGAGCCCTTTGCTCTGTAACAGGAAGGGGTCTGGAAAAGTCTCCAGGAATTCCTCTTTCGTCTGACTGTTTACCAACTGAAAGAAGTCGCTTAGAAAGCTGGCATCTGTGTGCATCGCGCGGCCCGATTATTTTGCGTAGAATTTGATGCTCGGATGGGAGGCCCGATCCTGCCTCCGTACCTTTACAGCAAAGTCCCTGTCAGATTCTGGAAGCTCAACCTGGAGGCCCTTGACGCCGGCCTCCAACTGAAGCGAAGTCGTTCGCTTTCCTGTCCAGGTATCCCAGATTTCAACATTGTAGTTGCCTGAAATCAAACCACTGAGATCCATCTGGATTGGAGCGGAAAGCACTGGAAAAGCTGCGGCCGAAAGATCGGTCTCGAGCGCCTGCCGGTTGTATACCCAGAAAGTGGCTTCCGTCCGATTGAAAGTGCCGAGGATATCCACACTGTGTTTGTTGCTGACCAGTTCTTCGGTGAAGAACCGGACCTGTTTTCCTCTGGGGTCTTCACCCTTGGCAAAGGCGGCTAACGCCTTGTAGTGGTGATACAGGTTATTCTTCTGGATGTGTATGTCCCACCACCAGGGCAGAGCGGAGCCGCCGGTCCGGGTCATCATCGCGGCCCAGATTCCGGCGTGCAGGCGCAGGCCCAGGGCGTCCTCCTGGTCTTTGCGCGGGTCCGTGCCGCCGGAAAACTCAGCCACAAAATAGGGCTTGCGCGCGTCTTTGTTGGCCTTGTATTGCACGACGACCTCGTCGACGATTTTCTCGCGATAAAAATGCTTCGGGATAAAGTCGATCTCATCGAGCTTGTAGATGCCATCGGGACGGTTCGTATTTGATGTGCTCGTAGTGACCAGGTGCCCGTACGGATCCAGGGATTTCAGATAGGATCCCATTTCGCGATGCCATTCAATGATCTGTTTGAAGTTGTCTTCCTCGATAATGAATTTGTAATCACCCACCAGGTCGACCTCGTTCCAGAGCTCCCAGGCAAAGATGGATGACGAATGCCCCCAGCGGGCAACGATGTATTGAAGCCGGCGTTTGAAAAGCTCTTTGGCTTCCTTGAGTGTGAAAAACTCGAACGGCTTCGAGCACGGCCCGCCGTTCTCAAAGTTGTACGGATTGCGCGACCAATCACCGAGATGCATGCCGTGGTATTCCATGACCAGCATCATGTACAGGCCGTGTTTCTCTGCGAGGGACAGTATCGCATCGAACCGTCGTGCATTCTCTGTGTTGTAGTGCCCCGGGTTCTTTGGGCCCTCGAGTTGGAGATGCCAGGGGCACATCCAGACCCTGGTCGTGTTGCAGCCGTTGTCCTCCAGACTCTTGAAGTACGAAGCCATGCCGCTGGCCCAGGCGATGTTCTGGCCGATGGGATAAAAGAACTGGCCGTTCTCGAATTCGAAATAACGCGGATCCTTCCCACTGACTCGGATCATGCCCGGTAGATCCAATGTCCGAACACATGCAAACTGTCCACGCCGTGAGACGGCTTTTCCGGTCTTGTCTCTTGCCTCAACCACATATTCCCAGGCGCCCGCCTCATCCGGCGCGAACCGCATCCGCCAGTCGGTCCTTGAACTTTTCTTCGATGCAAAGTCATAGGCGAATCCGTGAACAGTTCTCTTTTTTCCTGAAGGCGAAAAGAACGTCCCGATTAAATCGGCCTCCGAACGGTCGAACACGTTGGTGCAGGTGAGCTGTGCATCTATGTCGAGCTCCAGCGCGCGGTGTAGCTCGACTTTCGCCGCGCTGGGGTGCACATCGTAAATGACCGGGCCGCGGGAATCCCTGGCCGCGCTCTCCGGGTCGGTATCCATCCGGATGTTGTCCAGGAAAATCGTCCCATCCTTATCTTCGAGCGGTGTAAAAACCAAACTCAGCCGAATGACATCCTCGAGGTTATCCACCCATTCCTGCGCATTGGAATCCTGTCCGCCGACCGGGTCGATGACGAACGAAAGGGAGCGATTCCAGCCCGGTCTGATCTTGTTCGGCTCTGACTCAAATTGCCGCCAGTCCTTTTGAGAAGCCCTGACCACGAGCCTGGCATCGAGTATTTCCTTCGGGCTGAAAACATCCATCGTGAAGCGGGCGACCTGGGGCAGCGTCAAGAAGACTTCGCGCCGTATTTCGAATTTGCCTTTCTTCCCCTTCTTATAAGAGAGCTTTAGACACTTATGCCCTTCGGATGCATTCTGCGTGGTGAGCGCAAGGCGGGCTTGGTCCTTGGCGCTTTCATGCCCCCACTGAAGGCGTTCCTCAAAAGTGTCATATGCAAAGCGTGCAGGCGCGCGGTGCTGCTGGAACGGGTGGCCGATGCTCTCCACCTCAACCGAAAGCACTTCCTCAATCCGGATCTGCCTCCCTGTTTCGATATCAGCGGCAGCGGTGGTCTCGGTGTCGGAATCGGACGGCGGACCGAAATCCTTGTGGAGTGCTGTGGTACCATCAATAGATTCTATCGGCAGGGACCGGCGTTCGAGCGCGTCGGGTTCTTCGAGAACCACGTCGATAAAAGCCTCTTCTTCGACGGAAGACGCCGGCTCAGCTAAATCACTGGGTGGCTCATAAACTTCTTCCTCGCCGGCCTTAGCTGGTTCGGCTGTGTCCCTCGGTTCCGCCGCATCAGTCTCG
>JASLXP010000428.1 GCA_030740295.1 Planctomycetota bacterium | reverse complement strand
CCACTGACAGCGTTCGCCACGTGCTGAAGTGGAAGGGCCAAAAAGACAGCCACCTGATCCAGGCCCGGCCGATTCGGCTGCGGTTTCATATGAAGAAGGCCAAACTCTACTCGTTCACCCCGCGTATCCGTCATAAGCATTACGTTCAATCGTACGACTGACGGTTTTTGCCGGCGCCTGACATCCAAAGGAAACGGCCATGGTAATCATCATGGGCTCCCGCCTTTTTCGGGTGTTCTCTGTGTGTGGCTGCTTTTTCTTTTTTGCGATTGTCTGACGGTGTTCTCGCCAAGGCGGGACAAAGCACATGACAACAATGAGGACAATCCCTATCCAAAGAAAGGCCCTTTGCCGTTTCGTCAAGGTCATGGTTTCACCTCTGGTGCAATCTTGGGGCAGTTGACATGTGCCATATTCCAACCCTTTTCGCCCGGCCCAAGAAATGCCGCTGGGCGAATATCAGTGTACGGCCATACCCCGGCTGGAGCAAGGAGCAGGCGGGAGCAGTCTACCGCTGGGGGTGGTGGGAACAGGGGTTGGTGCGGCTGTCGTGAGGTCTGAAGGCTCCGGATTGCTCTGCCGTGAGTGCGGATGGGATTTTCAGGAGGCACAGACATATCATATTCGTATCATGGGCGACCAACGGCCGTGTGTAGGCAAGCGGCAGATGGAAGAATTCCTCCGGGGACTGACGGCGTTGGGAATCCGCAAGGCCGTCGTTACGACGGGCGATCGGGCATTCTTCGAAGCCGCCCAAAGGATGTACCTGGCCTGCGGATCTTGCGAGACCAGACGCTTTCGAAAGTATGAGCAGTTCCAGTGGCAGTCGATTGAATGCGAGAAGGAGCTCTGATGCAGCAGAGACAGCCGCTCTGCCGACCGCCTGCCGTCATTCTTCAGGGAACCTGATGCCCGCTCTGGGCGCGAAGTTCGTCGCACGAAGATACGCCGATGCAGTCACCCAGCAGGTCGAGAAAACTGCTCCGGCTCTTCCGTCAGGCGACGAAGATCCTTCCTAAGCAATTCGAACATGCATTGGATCGGCTCGTAGGTGCAGGCCAATTCGGCTGCTCGCCTCTTCTGGCTCTCCTTGGTCAGCTCTCGTCCCGCAAGAGACGCAAACGTCCTCACACCTTGGCAAATGGGAGACGTCAGGAGATTCCCTTCGAGCCGGGCCAACACGGTCTCGGGGGCAAGGTCCTCATTCCATCGGACCTTACCGTAGGTCAAGAGGGACCTTTGAATGAAGTTCTTCGGCATTCGCCTTACCTCGTTGGGAATCAGCCAGGTTGTGTCAAACCAGGGTATGTCCGTTGCATAGAAGTCCAGCCGACCTCTCATGAGCCGGCCGAAACGTGTGCAATCACAGAATTCCTCAACCGGGTCAAGCGGGATTGCAGATACCTTGGCACGAAGCTCCTGCGCCGTGTCACTGGAATCGACGTCAATCAGCGTAACGCGATCCCAAAGCGCTGCATAGACTTCACAAAGATAGCTCTCGAGCTGTGCCTCAATCTGACCCAAGCGTAGCTCGCGGTAGTATTCTGTTATCTCATAGTGTCTCTCAACGGCATCAAGCACCATGTCGATGACTTCAGGGACAGGAAAGAGTCTGCGCGCCGTCTTGAGGGAGTCGGACTTGCCTCTTACGGGCTTCTTTTGGGCCAGCGCTACGGCTGCCTGCACGGGTGGCGTGAAGTAGTGCATGAAACGGCTGTGGAGTGGGTATTTGTTCTCCCATCTCCCCATGTTAACCGGCGGATCGATCCCGCGATGATATGGGCCATAATACGCGGCGAACTTCTTCAGGTAGAACAGTTCATCGCGTCGTGTCCAGGGCTTGGTTTGAAGATACTTCCTTATGGAGGTGGAAATGCCCTCGTCACCGGCGTAGAAAGTCCAAAGCTTCGATTCGGGGTTATAAAGGATTGGGTCGAGCATCTCGGCGTGCGTCAGGTTCTGCCCCGGGTTGTGTTCAAGTTTCCTCGCCCAGTGCGGATACTGGATCGCAAGTTCCGTGTGGACATTTCCAACGTTGATGGAGATCGCAGCCCAGTCTTTCTCAACGAGTCCGTCCTCAAAAACCAGCCTCGCATCAAAATCTGAGAGGCCCGGAATGAGGTCTTCAAAGTTCCACTTGCCGGCAATTCCTCTAAGCTGAGGACAAACCGCCAAACATCTCTCATAATACGTCTCGATGAACTCCTGAAAATCGTTGCTTGGCTTCGGCTCGAACTCCAACGGATGCTCTCCTCTCTGACGGCTCTCCGGACTCTACGTGCCCTTCAAGTGAGATAGCCTCTGGTCTTTGTCCAGCTCAATGCCATGCCTGGCTGCGAACTCATGGACGGTGTCAAAAACGACCTTCACGTTGCCATCCGGAGTGTCTGCGCCAGCGTGAATGAGCAGGACGGATACCTCATCAACCTCACGCAATGTCTCCAGAATGTAGGCTACGTCTGCCCTGAATTCCCTGTGCGGAAGCGTCGCCGCTCGAACAACGCTCAAAGATGCTTTGACGTGCCGATCCTTGGCCAGTCTGGCGAACTGCGAGAGGTCAGATCCCCACCCGGCCCGGACAAACCGGGCCTGCTTGACTGCGAGAAAGTTCTTCAGATTATGATCGCTGATTCCGCAGTTGCAGATGAACGCGTTCTTGAAGTGGTCAGCGATTCTGCTATACCTGGGTACCAGGAACACCTCGACCATCTTCGGAGAAAGCATGGTCGTTGAACACCCGCCAAGGGAAAGCCCCTTTCGAACCTGGCCGAAACACTTCACGTCCCAGAACTCCTTCAGGGCGATTATTGTCTCTGTCAGCACATCCAGCAGATGATGGGCTTCCTGAGGCCGGGTGGCCATCGCCCGCAGGAATGCTTCCCCGCACATCTCCATGGCTGCCTCCAGAATGCCGTGGGGCACCGGGGGCAGAACACTTTGGGGCCCGTAGATTCCAGCGGCCTCGTTGTATTGCTCAAGGAACCGGGTATGAGGCCAGGTCTCTTCAATGACGGGAGGTTGAAGATCGCGCACCAACGAAATGGGAAGGAAACCAGGATCGACCCACGTCAGGTCAGAAGCATATCGGAGTTTCCCCCCAAACATCAACGTGACGTTCAATGTGTCGTCATACCCAAGCTGGTACGTGAAGGGAGGGTCCACACGGCCAAGCCCATAATCGCCAAATCTCTGGTCGAGCCCCAGTTGAACTTCTCTATCGGTCGTTACCCTGGTCCTGACGTCTTGGAAATACGCCTTGCCGAACTCAACCTCAAAATGGCGACGGAAGTAATCACGGCTAAACGAAACGTTGACCTGAACACGGTTCATAGCAGTTCCGAGGCTTTCTTCAACAGTGCGCAAGTATCCGTCAAGAAGAATTATTTCGGACTCCTTAAAAATACCGCTTGACGACGTACTTGTCAAAGATTAAGGTAAGAAAATCAAAGGCTGAAAACAGGCTTTACGGCTCTATACCAATGTGCGTTGCGGCGGGAATCATCCTCTGGCTCGCATAGATGCGTTCTGACCATGGATCTGCTCAGTCTGGCAAGGACAAACAGACGCCGGGTACTGCGATACCTGCTGAGATCAGGAGGCGGGTCCCGAATTCAGATAGCCAAGAACACTCATATCTCCCCAGCTTCCCTCACTGAGATTTCGGATAAGCTGCTGCGCCAAGGCATCGTGCGGGTACAGGAGAAGGCATCCAACGGGAAGCGCGGCAGGCCTCCGGCGATTCTTGAGATCAGTTCCGAAAGAGCCCTGGTCGCTGTTACCGAGCTAGCCAGGGGCACGGCATCGGCCCATCTGGTCGGTCCGAGAGGAAAGGTCTGCGGCACAGAGACGGAGCGCGTCACCAAGAGGAGCTTCAAAGATCATCTAACCGCCCAGAAGAAGGCCCTCAGTGCAGTCTGCCGGGGCAAATGGAAGAACGTCAGGGCGATCTCCATCGTAAATCTCGGCATTTCCGATCGTCAGCGAGGCATCCTTCTCATCGACAGCCGGAATGGCTGGAAACAAGAACCGATACTCGGGGCCTTTCGCTGTTACGGCAAGCCGCTGTTCATGCAGAACGGGTCCCGACTTCGTGCGCTGGCCGAGAACTGGTACGGGGCGGCACAGGACGTGGACGATTTCCTCTATTTCCACTTGGACAGCGGCATTGGGGGCGCAATCGTTCTTAACGACACACTCCTTGAAGGACCTTCGCATGGTGCCGGGGAGTTCGGTCATTTGCTCACGGATTCAGAAGAATTCTGCGCGTGCGGCGAGCGCGGCTGTCTTCAATCAGTGGCCTCGGCGGATGCCATCGTGCGAAGTATTGGCGAGAAGAGGTGCGCTGACTTCTCGGGAGCCTGGAAACTGTTCGAGCGGCGGGACCAGAGAACACTTAGGATATTTGCAGAGGCTATTCGGGCAATTGCCAGGGCGATCCAGAGCATGGCCATCGTCATTGGCCCGACGACCGTGCTTCTTGGCGGGAGTATGGTCGAGCATACGAACGGAGCAATCGTCTCTCATATCAGTGAAGCCCTGGCCAGAACAAGGAAAACGTTTATCGGTCCGCTGGACTTGCGCAGGTGTGCTCTGAGAGATCGTCAGGCCACGACCATCGGCGCTGCTGCGTACGCCTTACAGGAACTGGACATAGACTGAGTGCCCTTGGTAGAATCACGACGGCACCCTTGATGACATCGACGAGGAGTACACTGGCCTTCAGCATTTGCTTGAACGTGGCTGGCAAATGCCCGACGGCGTGAAAGTCATGTAATCCAGCGCTTAGCGCCGGTGATTGGCGGCAGGATGAGCGAGAGAAGCTTCAAACTGGTGGAGGGACTTGCTGAGGTGATCGGAGGCCATGCCACCGTGGTCGCAGGCCGAGAATGGATCGATCGCGTTGCCTGGCGTAGGTACTTCAAGCGAGGATGGCAGATCAGGATGGATGGCGGCATGTGCATCGAATGGCGGACCGATGCCCTACCACGAGATGCTGAGGAAGGTGACAGGATTGTGTTCGTATGGGACATGGGGTTGGGCTGCGTTGCCGATAGCCCACAGCCAACGGGCGAGTATATCATTG
>JASLXP010000427.1 GCA_030740295.1 Planctomycetota bacterium | reverse complement strand
TGGACCCTGAGAAGCGGCGACGAGGCCGATCCTGACTGGGGAGCGTTCCATGGCCGGCAGCCCTGGCCGGTCGGCCAGCCCAAGACCTTCAAGGCCCACCTTCTGGGCTTTCGCGGGATCGGGAATCTCATCAACCAGCAGTTCTTCGGGGTGACCAGGGGGGCGATCATTCCGGCGGTGGTCCTGCGGCTGCCCGACGGCAGTAAGCGCTGCTTCACGCGTGGTTCATTTATTGAAGCGGACGAAGCCCTGATCATGGACCTCTATGAGAAGGAGATGGCCCGCATCAAGAAGACCCTCTACAAGGCCTACTACAACGTATCCCCCTGGGCAGCCAAGATGTTCCCCAATATCGCTGAGCCCGGTGAACCGGGGACCATGCGTTTTGAAACAACTCGCTTCTCGTACGGCTCCGGCTCTCAAGCACCTCCGGGCAAAAGCAATCCCTGGGTGGATATGAAGCAGAAGGAGAAGACCGAGCTCTTCCGCCAGGGCACGTTTCGCTGTGCGGAGGACTTCTGGGCCTATCAGGAATACGCGGGCACATTGATGCCCTATTGGGACAAGGAGGTTCTCTACAAATATCGGATCGGTGTCTGCGGAACCTTTCGTGACGGGGATCAGATTATCCCTGGCTATGCGGGTGGCGGTTACGGTGCATGCGACGTGGCCAATGCCGGCGGGGGGCCCTGGAGTTGGGGCCTGTTCCATGAGTGGGGGCACGGCATGTACAACGGCGGCATCCTCTACCCGGGCGGCGCCGAGACCTCCTCAGACGCCTGTCAGATGATGGCCGATCCCTCGGCGGTGCATAAGGCACACCTGCCGCTCATTATGCCACATAAACACATCCTGTATGGACAGTATCCCGCGGGCCTGGCTTATATCACCATTGCGGATGATCCCAACTGGGGCTACGCCATGCCGACGACACTGTTGACTCGCGCCGCCCTGCCGGGGTTGCCGGGAAAGAACTTTACCAGTGAGGAAACTCCCCTCTATGTCATGGCCCGCCTGGGCCAGGAGCGCGGCATCTGGAAGAACGGGATCAAGGGCGTGGGTGACCTGATCGGTCAGATCTATGCGCGTCTGCCGGAGTTCGACTATGAGCTTCAGCATGATCTTCGCAAGAAGTACAACCATCCCCGCTATCACCACCTGGAGGCGATGGATCTGAAGGAACGGCTCTACCGCAGCCCCATGAACTTCGCCCCCGAGCCCTTCGGCGGCAATATGATTCGCCTGATGCCCGACAAGGGCGCGACGAAGATCGCCGTTGATTTTCGCGGCATCTACGATCCCGACACCTACGCCGATTGGCGTGCCTGCCTCGTGGCCGTGAATCGCAGCGGTAAGTGCCGCTACAGCCCGCTCTTCAATATGGGAACCATGGAGATGCCGATCGAGGAGGGGGATGTCCGTTTTTGGCTGACCGTGGCCGGTACGCCCCAGGCCCTGCCCGACTTCAGTGCGGCGAAGAGAGTCAATGAAGAGCCAGTGGCCCTGTATGAAGCAGGCTTCCCCTATAAGTATCCCTATGAGGTCAAGCTGACCGATTGCCGTCCCGGCACCAGGCGCTCTGCGCCGGGTGACTTCCAGAACCTGGGCATGAACTACTACTATGACTGGTCGTTCGTCGTGCCCCATCCGTCAGACTCACCAACCTATGTCGAAATGAAGACGCGGCTGGAAGCGCTCATCAAGAAGACGGAAGACAACGAGAGTGACTTCCTCGCCAAGCTCAAGGCATTTACCTTCGATAAGGAGAACGCCGGACGGGATGAACATGCACGCTCGGATTTGACCTGGCGCCGCATCGTACATCTATGCCAGGAGCAGATGAAGTGGCTGCTTGCCAATGCCGAGGGGAAACGCCACGCCAACGGCGGCGGCTGGGTCGCCAACAACGCCACCGTGGCGCCGACTGCCTATGTGGGGCCTGCCTCGATGGTCCTGGACCACGCCCAGGTCCTGGATCAGGCCATTATCGAAGAGGGCTCGATCGTCTTCGGCAAGGGAACGACTGTCTCGGGGCACGCCCGTGTCAATGCTGGGGCCATCGTCGCCTTCGGGACCTCACCCACCGGCTATGCCCGAGTCTCGCGGGGCGACCGGGGGGTCGAACCGCCACGCGTCAAACCCAGTGCGGACGGCAAGGGCTACATCCTGGTGCCGCGGAACGAGCCCAAGGTGACCGTGGTTGAGGGTATTGAGAAGCGGCAGCTCTACGATAAAGAGGATCAACCCCTGGAGGCCAACTTCGCCTTCGACCGCCCCGAAACGGTGTTGCTGGAGGATTGGTACAAAGCGCGCGGCGGGAAGGAGAGGAAAGATGGTATCGCCCCGATTGGCTGTGGCGGCCCACACTGGAATCATATGATCTTCCACTCCGGCCGACTCTACGGCGAGCCGGGCTTTGTGGTGGACGGCAAGCGCCGGGCCTTTACCTTCAACGGCGAGAATCAGTACGGAGAGATTGGCTCCGCCGCGGTTGACCTTGGCGAAGCGACCATCGACATGGCTATCAAGTGTGACGGGGGTGCGGCGGACGTACTCTTTGATTTCGGCACGGGCAAAGAGAGCTGCATGGTTCTGCTCGCAGCCGGCGGTTCCGGGAAGCCGGAGCTGGTCGTCAGGAGCAGGCAAGATTCCTTCAGCATTGTGGCAAGCAAGCCTCTGCCCAAGAGCGAGTGGGCTCGGTTGCGGGTCGAGTCCGACGGCACGACCACGGCCCTCTACCTGGATGGAAAGCTGGTCGGGAGTCGCAAGACGGCCTTCCGCCCGGCCCACCTCTTTCCCGGTGGACAGGCACGGCGAAACTTCATTGCGGCGCGCCGCGACGGGACTGACAGCTTCAAAGGCAGCATTGACTTCGTGCGCGTCTATCACGCGGTACTCAAGAAATTCGGGGACGGCCCGCCGGTCCCCAGGCTTTCCTCACGCCGGATCTCAGAAGACCTGGTCCAAGGCCTGGTGGACTACTATGACCCTGAGAAACTCACGGAGGACTCGAACAAGGAGGGGCGTGAGGCATTAGATGCGGATCTCACGGACTTGCAGAATGATGAGGAGGAAGATGATGGGTTCTCTCTGGAGGAAATCGACGCCAAGGAGAAGGTTGCCCAAGAAGCGGCCACGGACCTGCGCCGGGAACTGTGCAAGGCCCCGCGAGAATACTCCGATATGCTGCCGAATATTCTCGCCATCCAGCAGGCCAAGTGGCATACCACGGTCAACTGGGACGGCCGACTGCCGTGGGAGGTGAGCGGAAAGATCAGCCCCCATCTCATGCAGTGGCTGGCGCGAATCAAGCCCGACCAATACCAGGCGCCGCCCCTGGACCCGAAGTACCTCAAGCCCGATCCCAAGACTCAGGCGTTGGTGGAGAAATACGACTACCGGCCACCGAGGCTGAAGGCGGGGACCAGCCTTCCCTCCAAGGCGACCTGGGCCTATGACCCGGTCGCGATCTCCGGAACCTCTATCAAGATGGCGGGAGTGCTGCTGGATCCTTCCCTGAAGGTCGAGTATCGCTTCGAGGCCATCGGCGGCGGACACAGCAGCGAATGGCAGAGAGAGCCCGTCTATGTTGATGAAGGCCTCGTGGCGAACAGAGAATACAGATACCGGCTGCACATGCGGCAAGCCGGCGGGGCAACGCTGCCGGCCTCCGCTGCCAAGAGCTGCAAGACGGATATGGGGACGTTTATCATTGCGAGCCCCCTTATGCCTTACCTGGCCAGTGGCGCGGGAAAATACCACTTCCTCCAATCAACACCACACCACACCTGGAAGCCCCTGAAGGGCCATGCGGCACCGCTCAAGTCAAACAGAGAGTGGCGCACCGCTGGCCGGCGCATCCTCGATGAAACCCCTGAAGGGTTCTTGTGGACTTCGCCCGGCGATGGCGCAACCGCATCGCTTGAGAACGCGCCCTATTGTCTGCCAAGGGTCGATTACCTCTTCCGCTTCGACAAACCTGGGAAGTACTACCTCTACACGATGGGGAATGTCCAGGGCGTAGACTATAAGAAAGGCAATTCCGTCTATGTCGGGCTTGACCTGGTGCCTCTGGGTGACATCAGTTTCAGTGTCGGCGGTGGAACGCCCGTGAATACCTTGCACAGGTATTGGCCCTCGAAGCATTTTGTACTCGACATCAAGAAGAGCGGCGTACGGCGCGTCAGCATCTGGGGTCGTGAAGGCGGCACCATCTTCGGCAAGGTGATCATCACCGCGAAAAGGGATCTCAAGCCAAGCGGCAAGACCATCGGCGAAATGCACGCAATGATCGGTGAGGGCCTGCCCGCGAGCCCTCGCTTCGTCAACGGCGAGCCGGAAACCAAACTCGATTTCTCCGTGGATGAGGAAGAACCGGAAGACGATTCGTCCGACGACCTCAATCTGGATCTATAAGGAGATTCGGATTGCCACGGAAGCAACGACGGACGAAAGGCGGCAGCCTGATGCTGCAACTGCGAATGGTTAATTGAGGTTGGTGTGAGTGATTCAGGCAAAAGCAAATTCCTATCAGTAGCAACATGGAGGACGGGTGATGACAACGACAACAGATGCAAATAAAGAAGGGACTCCATGGCAGGAGGCGCCGGTTCCCATGACTCCCGAGCAGCTCTTCATCTTCGACATTCGTGGCTGGTTGGTCTTGCCTTCGGTGCTCAGCGAGTCCGAAACCGAGGTTATGAGGGCAGAAGCATACGCGGGGGCCAAGGACAATTACTCCGGCGAGCTTCAACGCTTGCTCGACCATCCTGCAATCACGGGCATTTTAACTGAGATTTTATTCAGTGGAGAAAATCCCATCCCCTACACCAACGAGAAGCCGAAGGAATCTCTGCCGGATGACACATACAGGTTTCGATGCGAGAGTTCCGCGATATTTATCCGTGAAGCTGGCTGGAAGAAACATGGCCGGGCAGACGGAGGCCTTCCCCATGTCGGAAACGCGCCGCAGCAGGCCCATGTTCTTCGGTATCATGGCAGTATGAATCCGCGGACAATCCGGATGGATACGGCACTAACCGCTACTATTCAGTCGATAATAGATCCGTTTAGTGAGCTGCAATGTCAGCGCAAAGTCTCCGGCGGGAGTCTGTCCAGCTACGAACCGTTAAAGTAGACTAATAGGGCCAGACCTTGGTTATTGACTTTAGAAAGTAACGGGCTTGGGCTCTGAGCTACGGCAACGATTCAAGAAACCTTGTCCCAATGAGGCTTTTCGAGTTAGGGAATGGTAATCAGCCAGAGTGCTCTTAAATAAATAGGGGATTCTGGCCGACAGACCCTCTAGAAATACTAATTATAAGCCGAGTAAATCGTTTCAGTCACAGGATACTTAAATGTCATTATTCTTAACGCCCACCGAGGAAGTTATACCAACACCGGGTCTTGCCAAGATTAAAGAAGTCCGTGCCTATGTTTCTCGCGCTAATGAATATGGTGCCAGTGATGTTCATGACACTGACAATTCACATTGGATTATGGGTCATACAGACGCAAATGGTGAATGGGATCATAGAACCAGTCACCCACCGATAGCTAACCCAATGTCACGATTTCCAGAATATGCCGGGTCCCGAAAATCCTGGGGTGTGGCAAAAATCCCGACAGTCATCGTTGAAGTAGAAGATGACAATGGGCTTATTGGTATCGGTGTTAGTACTGGTGGAGAAGCAGCAGCTTTCCTCATTGAGAAGCATCTCGCGATGTTTGTTGAGGGGCAGAGTGTTCGTGATCGTACTCATATATGGGATCTGATGTGGCGCGCTTCTATACACTACAGCCGTAAGGGACTTACTGTGCATGCGATCAGTGCAATCGATCTGGCGTTGTGGGATCTTTACGGCAAGTCAGTAAATGAACCAGTTTATAATCTGATGGGCGGTAGAACAAAGCAACGCGTACCAGTTTACGCAACGGGCTCGCGCCCCGACATTGCCAAGGAAATGGGTTTTCACGGAGCAAAAATTCCATTGCCTTATGGACCAAGTGAAGGCCCAAGTGGCATGAAGCGCAATGTTGAATTTGTTAAAAATTGGCGTGAGAAAGTAGGCCCTGATTTTCCCTTGATGCTGGACTGCTATATGGCTCTTGATGTGGAGTATGCGGCAAATCTTGCAAAAAAATTGGACCCCTGCAATTTGACCTGGATGGAAGAGGCATTGATGCCTGACGATTATGTCGGTCATTCCAAATTGGCAAAAAAACTACAGGGGATGGGCTGTAGTGCATATTTCGCAACAGGCGAACATGAGTATACACGGTATGGCTATCAGCAACTTATTGAGACGGGCGTAAATTTGTTGCAACCGGATGTGATGTGGATGGGGGGGCCTACAGAATTTATTAAAATTGCGGCACTTGCAGACGCGCAATCCGTTGCCTTAGTTCCTCATGGGTGCGGTGTTTACGGATATTATATGGCAATGGCCTTTGATAATATTCATCTGGCTGAATTTATGATGATGAGTGAGCAGGCCGATAAAATCGAACCAAATTTTGGCACAATGTTCAAAAATGAACCACTGCCTGTTAACGGGTTTATAGAACTTCCCACGACTCCAGGATTTGGATTGAAGCTTGATCGTGAAGCGCTCAATCTTATTCGACCTTTCGATAATTGTCGTTAATAAGCGCTACTTGATTAGTAAGACAAATGAAACTCAGTTTAACAAGTTGGTCATTTTCGAATCTGAGCCTTGATGAGGTGGGGGAATAGCAAAAATTCTTGGATTCGAGGCTATAGATCTAGGTAACTTCCATAAGTGTTCTCTGGATAAGGCAAAATTACTTACTGATCCAGAAAGTTATGGGGCTGAATTAACGGCTGCATTGCCAGTCGACACTGCTAATCTTTTTCATGTTTTTGGTGATGATGAAGTGGATCGAAATCTTTCATTACCATCAAACCCTCAAAACCTAGCTGACCTGAAATCTGCTTTGATATTTGCAAAAACTATTGGTGCGCCTTCCATGTTCACCTTGCCGGGGATGATAAATTCTGGCCAAAGCCGATCTGAGGCAATGAATATCTCAGCCGAAGCCCTCAAACCAATGGTTGCTGCCGGGCAAGAAGCTGGGGTCGCTGTATTGGTTGAGCCTCATGTCCATAGTTTGCTGGAGTCTCCTGACGTTACACAGGAATTCTTACACGCTGTTCAGGGGCTGAAACTCGTACTGGATCCGTCACATTACACAGCTCTGGGTTATCGCCAGGAAGAAATTGAAGTATTGGCCAGTGAGGCTGGGCATGTCCATTTGCGTCAAGCCAAACAAGGTTACCTGCAAACTAAAATGGAGGCCGGAACAATAAACTTTCCGGGTTTCTTTGGTGCGCTTCGAGACGCCGGATATAATGGGTGGCTCAGCATAGAATTTGAGGATCAAGGCTACATTAATGAACTTGCTGAGGATGTGATTGCTGAGACTGTCAAGATGCGTGATTGTTTTCGAAATTGGTCATCTTTCGATGGATAACCAGGAGGGCAGGCGACGGGATATTCTTCAGCGGTATGACTGCACATGCCGCCGGCCCCAACATGAGTCCGAGGCCACGGCGGGCATTTGCCATGCTCTTCATGCCGACAGGGTCGACAGACAACGGTCACCCCGCTGCACTGCCCTCGGAGTACGCCGAGAGGTTAAAGGTTGGCGACTTGCTCGACAATGACGAGCACTTGCCACTGCTTTATACCGGCGATTGATACGTCAGTTCCCTGCCTCTTTCGGCGCCCATCCTTTAACAAAGTCTTATAGCCACAGACCGCGTTGGCTCGACGGCTTTATGGAACTGCCCCACTCCCCGGCATCGAGCCCGTCAGTTCGAATCGGTAGCATCCGCAACTGACGTCGAAGGTCTCCCAGTCGACATCACGATCAGCACGAATGGATGAAGCGTTGATGAGGTGGCTCAGTCGTAAGGGAGATCGCACCCTTGCTGAGCTGCACGACGTATCTCTCGACGGCGGACGCCGTCCCTGGCATGTGGCTCAATCGTAAGGGCGATCGCACTCTTGCTGAGCTGCAGGACGTATCTCTCGACAGCGGACGCCGTCCCTGACATGTTGATTATGCGGCAGCGACTAACCGCCTCAGGCTCTTTTCCAAAGAATGCCTCTCCAGATTCTCTGCAAGCTGGAGTGATAGGTAGATAAACGATCCATCTGCCGAATAACCAACTACTGCGAAGGAGTTAATCCAAAGGCGATGCCCATCGAAGACAAAATGCCTCCTTATTCTGCACAAAACGACATCATGCGTCCAGAGTCTCCAGGGCCCAGTCTGGTAGAATTCAGTCGAATTCACCTCCAGTGCTGACACTAGTCCAGATTCTCTGCAAGCTGGAGTGATGAGTAGATAGACGATCCATCTGCCGAAAAACCAACTACTGCGAAGGAGTTAATCCGATGGTGATGTCACGTTACCTTGCCGAAATGAACGATCCAAAGAAGGAGACTCCCATGAGTGTTAATGCTGCGATGATTGGTTTGGGGTTTGGTGCTGAGTTTATTCCGATTTACCAGGCCCTTCCGAATGTCAACGTGGCGGCAATCTGTCGTCGTAACGAAGCCGAACTGAATAAAGTCGGCGATCAGTTTGAGATCGAAAAGCGATACACAAACTACGACGACGTCCTGGCTGATCCAGACATCGACTTCGTTCACATCAACAGTCCGATCCCGGACCACGCCTGGATGTCGCTCAAAGCGCTGGACGCGGGTAAGCACGTCATGTGCACCGTACCGATGGCAACGACCATCGACGAATGCCGCCAGATTGTTGAGAAGGTCAAAGAGACGGGATTGAAGTACATGATGGCGGAGACCGTCGTCTACAGTCGAGAGTTTCTGTTTATCAAGGAAATGCATGAAAAGGGTGAGCTGGGCACGATCCAACATCTTGCGGCATCGCATCCACAGGACATGGATGGTTGGCCCGATTACTGGGAGCGAATGATTCCGATGCACTATGCCACACACGTGGTGAGCCCTTGCCTCGGATTGGTCGACGGACTGGCCGAATACGTCAGTTGCTTTGGTTCGGGTGCGGTTCGCGACGACATTGCTGAGAAGTCCGGCAATCGTTTCGCGGTTGAATCTTGTCACATCAAGGTGAAAGACAGCGATCTCACCGCCCATGTGTGGCGGTGCCTTTACGACGTGGCTCGGCAGTACCGAGAGAGTTTTGATGTGTACGGCACGAAGAAGAGCTTTGAGTGGACGCTGATCGAAAACGAGCCGCACGTCATTCACACAGCAAAAAAGCCGGAACCCGAGATCGCTGAAAAAATCGAAGTGCCTGATTACGCTCATCTGCTACCCGAGCAGATTCGTAAGTTCACGTTGCCGCAAGAGATTCATGACGCGGAGCATCTGTCGTTCCTTCAAGGCGGCGGTCATGGCGGCTCGCATCCGCATCTGGTGAACGAATTTGTCAGCGCGCTCGTCGAGGATCGCGATCCCAGGCCCAACGCAGTGACGAGTGCCAATTGGACTTGTGTCGGCATCTGTGCCCATGAATCGGCTCTCAAAGGAGGCGAGATCGTTCGGCTGCCGGAGTTCACGTTCTCTTAGTAGTTCCTGTTTCGGATACGCATCGTAGCCACGAGCTGCCAGATTCCTTCGTAAAAAGTCAATACCAACCGAATTGTGGCCTGAAAGGCCAAAACATATCAGCCCAGGGCAACGCCCTGGGAAGAGATAGGAAAACAGTTTTAGCCCTGAAAGGGCGTCACAAGTGAATTCATCCCAACCATTTGTTACGCCCTTTCAGGGCTAGACGAAAACATTTCTCCAGACCCAGGGCGTTGCCCTGGGCTGATATGTAACTGCCCCTTCGGGGCGAAGATTCCCGAGACCGTTTTACGAACGAATCTGCCAGCTTGTGGTTCTGTCAAACGGGCTCAAGAGGCCGTTTTCGACAAGCTGGCGGCTTGTCGCTACGGCAGAGATCGAATCCCTGAAAAACCTCTTCATTACTCATCACTCTTTACATTCATGTCAACAAAAACCTGTCTTATGTTCGGCGGCGGAGGAATGGCCGGCGGATGGCTCAACCACTGGGCAACTCACTTCAGCGACCGCATCAAGGTCATCGGACTCGTGGACGTCAATGAAGAGATTCTTGACCAACAGGCGGAAAAGCTCGGACTCGAGAAAAACCAGCTCTTTACCTCGACCGAGGATGCGCTCAACAGCGTCCAGGCAGATTTCGCTGGAGTAGCCACGCCACCACAATTTCATGCGCTACAGACAATCGCCGCGCTCGAGGCCGGCATGGCGGTCATCTGCGAAAAGCCAATCGCCGGCACCATAGAGGATGCAAGGGCCATGGTGGAAGCCGCGAACCGTACGGGCCTGCCGGTCTCTATTATCCAAAACTATCGATACGCTCCCGATAAACAGGAAGCTCGCCGTATCGTCGATGAAGGCCGTTTCGGACGGCTTCAACATGTGGTGGGGAGATACGCGTGTGATTACCGGAAAATGAACAGCTGGGGGCCGACATGGCGGCACGATATGGATTTCGCGCTGCTGTTCGAGGGCTCAATCCATCACATGGACATGCTCCGATTTTTAAGCGCCGGCGATTGCGAAACCCTCACCGGCTTCGGTTGGAATCCTGAGTGGTCGAGCTTCAAACATCTTTCAAGCGGAATGTACGTTCTGAAAATGAACAACGGCTCTCATTGCTTTTACGAAGGCAACAGCTCTTCTGCCGGCATCATCAACGGTTGGCACAACGAGTATTACAGGCTGGAACTGGAACAAGCCTCAGTAGAAATCGCAGGTGGCAAGACCATCACTGTTCATCGAAAGGATGAGGAGGTAGAACAATACGAAGCTCCCGAACTGAAGTGGGAAGGACACTGTCACCTCTTCGACGAGTTCCTCCAGTGGCTCGATGGCGGCGAACCATCTGACACTCGCATCCAGGAGAACATCAAAAGTTTCGCCATGATCCTCGCCGCCATGGAAGCAGGAACAGAAGGAGCAGTGAGGCAGATTGCAGACTATTTGTAGGGGCGCGAGCGGACGACGGGTCGCCCTCCGAGCGATCAAGAATGAGGCTTGATGCTCTATCTTTTAATCTTGCTTATTAATCTTCACTTTTCTTCTTTCTTCTTTTGGTCTTCGCTTTTTGTCTTTCCTTCTCATTGACGGGGCATCTTTCGGAGGCTGCCATACCGGCAGAAAGTAGAGATAAAAACTAGAGTTGAAAGAACGGCAGATAAAAAGTGAAGATGAAATCCGCGACATTGGCTCTAAGCAGCATTCGTAGAGAGGAAGATACGTTTATGACAAAGTGTTCTCACATTGGCCTGACCACCATGATGTCTCTGTTCGCAACTTTACTTGTTGTCCTCTCGTGCCATGGGGCTGAAAATGAGGGGACTGGACCGAGCATCAAAGACGCATTTGCCTCCGTTCAGAGGGACGGCAGGCCTTACAAGACCTTCTACAACAACTACATTGCTCCCCATGCCATTTTGGAGAAGGACATCGTTTTCACTGCCCACCAGGATGGTCGGGGGCGTCCGATTATTGATGCATATGACACCAGGAAGAAGACCTGGCGCGGGCCGGTGAGGGCATCGGACCACGGTCTGGGCGGCGACACACACGGAAACCCGTCCATCACCATCGACGCAAGAGGACATTTGCACGTCTTCTTCGGTTGCCATGGCAGGGCAATGAAACACGTCCGCTCGACGGGTCCTTACGACATCACCCAGTGGGAAAAGATGCCCAGCCCGACACCGCGCGCCACGTATCCGCAATCGATGCGCATGGCAGACGGCAGCATCTACCTTTTCTATCGTGCCGGCGGACACAAGGATCCCTGGTCGATGCGCATCAGCAAAGACGACGGTCGGACCTGGACCGAGCCGCAGCCCGTCATTGAGATGCGGCGCAATTTTCCGGACAAGCAGGCATGCTCATACAACGCATTCGTTCCCGGCGCCGATTACAAAACCGTCCATTGTTTCTGGGTGTACAAGGATGACGACCCGCGCGGCAACAAGCGCAAGTACCAGGGAATGCACGAAGCCGTCTACCGCTACAACTTTTACTACGCCAAGCGCAGCGCCGAGGGCCAATGGATTGCCGCCGACGGGACGGTGATGGCTAAGCTGCCGGTGAACAAAACCTTTTGTGACAAGCACGCCATGTTTCTTAACAGCGGCGAGGAGTTTACGGCGCCGAAGAGAATCGTTATCGGCAAGAACGATACACCCTATATCCATATCCGTCAGGGCCTAATCGACTGGAAGCGCGGCAAGGTCTTTGTGCCTTATCACTACAAGTTCGCCTCCCCGGTGGAGGGGAAATGGCAGGTACACGACGAGATGCTGAATCAGTGGCCAGACCTGGTGAAAGAACTGCTGTTAAGCGCGGGTCCGGCGGCTTTCGGGGGCATGCAGCCGA
>JASLXP010000426.1 GCA_030740295.1 Planctomycetota bacterium | reverse complement strand
CGTCCCTTTTCCCCATCATTTGTTTTCTCTTCTCCGTTTTGTTCTTTTTTTGCGGTGGTCTGGGGGGGGGTTGTACTCCGGTTTTTGGGGGGTGGGGGTTACCGCCCACCCCCCCCAAAAACCCCTTAACCCCAACTCCGGCAGACGTTTCTCCAACACCCTCTTCACCACTTACACTGATTCCGCTTTCAGATCGGAACTTGAGGAGAGATTCACATTCTTCTTGGCTTCTCGCCTCTCGGGCCGAAGATGTGGATGTGGGGGTGTACGCAGTCGCCTCGTAGCGCTGCTTTCATCCATCCAGCCTATCCCTTCCCCACCAGCGTCTCGCAATGCGCGGTGGTTGCCTTTGCCAATCCATCCAGGTTGTAGCCGCCCTCGAGCACGGAGACCAGGCGGCCCTCGGCGTGTTCGTCTGCGAACTTCATTATCAGCTCTGTCATCTCGGCAAAGTCATCATCCGTCAGTCTGAACATGCCGAGCGGATCGTCGATGCGGGAATCGAATCCTGCGGAGAGGAGGATCAGATCGGGCTTGAACTTGTCTGCCAGCGGCAGGAGTCTGTCTTTGATCGCGCCCACGATTTCTTTGTTGCCGGAGCCGGCGGGGAGCGGGCAGTTCAGAACCGTGTTTTTGCCCTTGCCCGAGCCCGTTTCGTCAGCCATGCCCGAGTAGGGATACCACGGGTGCTGGTGCGAGCTGAAGAAAAAGACAGAGCCGTCCTCATAGAAAACATCCTGTGTGCCGTTACCGTGATGGACATCCCAGTCAACGATAAGGACCTTTTCAATGCGGTGCTTCTTCTGCGCGTAGCGGGCACTAATCGCAATGTTATTGAAGACGCAGAATCCCATGCCGCGGGTCGGCGTAGCATGGTGGCCTGGGGGGCGAACCACGCAGAATGCGTTTCGAATTTTCCCGGTGACCACCGCATCCACAGCCTCGAGCACGCCGCCCGCCGCTTTCAGTGCAACATCGAACGAATCACCGCAGATGCTGGTATCGCCAGTGCTGAGGTTGGCGAGGCCTGCCGCTATATCGGCCTTCGCTGTTTTAAGATAATTCGCACTGTGACAGGCGAGGATTTCCGCTTCCGCGGCCTTGCGCGGTTTGATCTGAACAAGCCTGTTCCAGGCATCGGATTTCTTCAGGCCGTTGATGACAGCATCGAATCGTTTCGGCGATTCGGGATGCCTGAAACCGGTGTCATGCTTCACGTAATCCGGATCTGAAATCAGCCCGGTGGGCTTCTTGTCAGTTGCTTCTTCGCTATTGGACATACGTGTTTGAAGGGACAGCAGGCATGCGGGGAGCGCAGCAGCTTTTACAGACCTGGAAACGAAATCTCGTCTGCTGAACATTCCAACCTCTGCGTTCTCCCACGTGCCCGTAAGGGTTGAATCTCTGACTGCCATGAATTATGTGAGCTTTCATGTATCGGGCGCAACCGAACTGTTTCTCCACCAGAAAAAACCATCAATGAATTCTCTCCCCTCAAAGCCCGAGTTGCCCTACCGCTACGAATTCCAGCCGCACGAACTGAACGAGATCGATGCCTGCAACGAGGGACACGGATTCGCCATCGTTAAGGGCGTGATCGATGACGCTACTGTTGAGACCTTCAGAACCGCAGTAAAGGACGTGCTGAATCCCGCGGAGGATCTCGAGCCCGGGGAAAGCCGCGTCAGGCATGCGTTCATTGAGAAAGCCAGCGCGCTTTTTCTGTTGCTGCAGAATGAAGAATTCATGGCGATCAGCAGGAAGGTGACCCACGATAGCGAGCTTACCATCAACCGAACTGCGGCCATCGTGCGTAACATTGGCTCCGCCATCGTAAGCTGGCATACAGACTGGTCCGGCGCCCGTCCCCCCGAGAAGCTGGGGCAGGCCCTCAACTGTGGCGAATGGCCATCGGGCCTCTGGTTCTATCTGAACGGCAGTTGCCCCGAGCGGGGCGGGCTCTGCATCATGGAGGATTCACATGTGCCGGACTGGACCTGGCCGGAAGGGTACACCCTCAATGCATGCCGCACTTCGTTTACGAAAGATGGCGAGGAGGAGCCGGTGGCCTTCCATGAAGTACCCGGCTGTATCCCGTTGTTCACCGAGCCAAACGACCTGATCGTTTTTGCCGCCAGAACCTACCACGCGGCTTTCACCAACCGGGGGCCGGATGTCCGCCTCTCAGTCGGATTGAATTTTCGCCCCCGCGGGCCGGTCTGCATTGAATGGGAGCCATCCGCCGATGCTGCCGCCCTGATAGATCGCGCACCGGATTATGTGCAGCCGTTTCTCCAGCATTACACAGGTGTTGAAGGGTAGTGGATGCAGGACGGTACGAACGTGCCACCTGTCTCAGCGGCAGATTCATCGCAACTCGTTGGCTCACTCAAACCGGTTGCCAATGTCGTGGCGCTCTTTTAAAAGCCAATTCATCGCGGGCGTCCGCAAAGAGGCACTTTCATCACTTGGAGAGGTTTTATGTTTTCTCAAAAACTCCTTGCCGCTGCAGCTCTGCTGGCAGTGGCCTTTGTTCCGGCACAAGCACAGTCCCCCAACGATCCCCTGGCGGATCTGCTGATTAAGAAAGGCATCATCAGCAAAGAAGATATTGGCGGTGGTAAGATTAACCGGGAAGCCTTGATCGATATCCTGCAGAAGAAGGGCGTTCTGACCGCGGACGAAGCTGCAGGCATCCGCGAGAATCAGGAAAAGGAATTTGTAACCAAAGACGACCTGAAGGCCATGAAGGACGAAGTCCACGCGGTCATACGCGAAGCCCCGGCCGACGCCTTCGCCATGCCGAAATGGTTGGATGGCCTTTACATCAAAGGCGACATTCGCATTCGATACGAAGGCTTCAAATTTGACGGAACCGACCTCGGACAGGCTGACAAGAAGCAGCGTAACCGCGGTCGTGTGCGCCTTCGGCTGGGTCTCGGAAAAGAATGGGACAACGGTGTCGGCGCGCACCTGCGTCTGGCAACAGGCAACACCGCCGATGCCACATCCACCAACCAGACTTTCGAGGGGGCCGCGAACAAGAACTTCAATCTTGACCGTGCCTATCTGACCTATTCACCTGAAAGGTGGGATTGGCTGACGTTGACCGGTGGCCGTATGCCGAACCCGTTCGTCCACACCATGCTGGTCTGGGACGGTGATGTTAATTTTGACGGTGTTTCTGAGAATGTCAGCTACCAGGCATTCGAGCATGTGGGATTTTTCTGGACGGCCGGACAGTTCGTGCTGGAAGAAGAATCCAGCGCAAACGACAGCCTCCTCTGGGCCTGGCAGGGCGGTGCGAATGTAGATTGCACCGACACCTTCAGCACCACGCTCGCAGTTGCCTATTACGTATATGAGAATGTGGACGATTCAGCGGCTCTCAACTCAGTCGCAACCTCACGCGGCAACAGCGGAAGCGCGTTGGACCTCGATTTCGAATACAGCATTGTCGACATCGTGAACAAATACGATTGGGAACTGATTGACAAGCCCTTCAGCTTCTACTGGAACATCGCTTTCAATACCTCAGATAACAACGGCGCTCAGGTGCTGGAACAAAATCTCGCCTGGGGTATTGGATCCAAGCTTGGCAAGGCCAAGAACCAGGGCGATTGGGAATGCGGTCTGGTTTACGAAAGAATCGAAGCCGATGCCGTTTTCGCCCCGTTGACTGACAGTGATTTTTTCGGAACCAATCGCAAGGGCTTCAGGATCAGCGGGGGATATAAGCTCCTTGATAATCTGCTCTTGTCCGCCACGGTCTTTGTCACGGACAACATCAACAACACCCTCAACACCGCCGACCAGGATTACACCCGCTGGCAGATCAATGCGATCACGAAATTCTGATCGGGCAGGCGTCTGACATAGTGGTCTCGGCGCTCCACAACGAGTTCGCCGGTGAAGGTCGCCGCGGGATTCTTAACCCGATTCTCTGACAGAATCAGCGCAAGGAGACCCGCAACACGAAAGAATGACGACACGGTAAGGTTGCTTGCCGTGTCGTTTTTTATTTCAAGTTCAGCCTGAAACTCAGGACTGTCCGAACCGGATGGTCGGGATACCTTTGAGACTGAACGGATGTCACAAGCTGCAGCTATTTGCGGACAGTAATCATCTTTGAGTCAGTTCGATTCACGGCTGCTGGCCTGTTACCAGATAGTAGATCGTACCGACAAGCATCGGCACAAAACGCGAGGTCACGTCTCCGGCAATGACGCCAATCATCAGTGGGGTCAGACGATTGTAGAGCTTCGCGCCGCCGTATCGCATGACAGCGGATTTCAGAATCCAGCCAATGAAAAACGATCCGGCCATCGCTTTGCCCTGATACCCGCCGAGGAAAACGAATATCACCGGATGAAGGGGCCACCAGGTGAATCGCAGGCGGCAGAATCCGATCCCGAGCGCGATCCCAAGCGCGACAAAAAACGCGGTCACGCAAGCCCAGTTTGGCGAGGTGAGCTGCAGCTTGTCCCAGCCCTTCGTCTGCCTGCTCGTTTCGAGCATGCCCTGCGAGGTCAGGCGGTCCTGCCACTTCACCAGGTTTTCGAAAGGAAAGGACGACACCATGTAAGGCCAACCGCGGCTCGGTGCGCCCTGATCGTACTGGACATAAATAGTCGCAGGGATGGCCACCGCAATGCTTAACACGATGAGGAGAATCGCCCATTTGGCGAGGCGTGAAACGTCCACGCGAGACATGTCCGCCAGCTTGAATGCCTGCACCATGAAAGGCATCGGCGACCAGCCCGGCGCGACCAGGACCACAACCGAAACCAGGAACATGATGACGACCGTCTTCGGCCCCAGAGATGCAGCGCCAAAAAAGCCAAGCAGAATAGCCCCGGGAAAGATCTCCGTCCCGATATGGAACGCGCCGGTCTCGGCGATCGTCCGGCTGACGACCACGAAGATCATCCATGCCAGCCCGGTGTAAAGCAGCGCGAACCGCCAGTCGAGCCCGACAAGCACAAGCTGCGCGATAAAGGCCGCCAGGCCGATCAGGAACAGCCGCATGCCCCACACCGGCAGGTCAACAACGTTGTTCTGTGCAGACCCCGGGCCGTTTCCGACAGGCAGCTTCGATAAACTCTTCTTCAGAACTTCCCAGTAAAAATGCCGGCCAAAGTAAACGACCATCACCAGGATGCCGAAGTATCCCCCGGTGAAAAGGAACGCCTCAATCTTGGTCGACATATGGTCACCGGATCGAAGCTCGATCCCGAACTGCAGCAGCCATCCCATCAGGAGGCAATAAACGACCGGTCCAATCGCCATTGAAAACGAGACATCGGTTGAAATCAGGTACGCCAGACCAATCACTGAAAAAATCAGCCTGGGCCTCAGCAGCAGCCCGCCCTGCCCGTCCATTAGCGTTGTGAAGTGAGGCCCGAGCGAGCTGAAATCCAGATACGTTGGTATCTGTATGAGTCGTTCCGGCCACCATCGAAACAGATAGTTGTTGATTTGGAGCAGAAAGATGAATGCAAAGCCGATCCAGAAGACGTGGTTCTTGAGCAGGCCGACTTGGCCATTTTCCGGAAGCAGAGAATGGGCGAACTGTGAGATCGGAAACGGAAGCTGTTCATGATGCACCCATTGCCGATGGACGACCAGGGTGAGGCCAAGCGTCGCCAGGGCTACGGTGATCAGCAGCGGCGCCCAGAAGGCCAGGGCCGGCAACCATGCACGCCAGGGAACCTTCCAAATCTCGACATGACCATCGCCGACGGCCATCCCTGAGACATAGCTGTTGAGCACCCCATCCGTATCGCTGGCATCCGGCATCATCCGCTTTGGCGCCACACTCGTAATCTCATGTTTCACCCATCCCGGACGCTGCCGCGAGAAATGATGCGGCATCATGATGCTGGTCGGCAGGCACTGAACCAGCCCCCAGCTCGGAATCGCGCAAACGATCAGCAGGAGCGAAACCAGTCCCGCTATCTCGGCCTTCGTCCATTCTCGAAGGGATTTCACTCTTCGAAGAAGTGGATGCACCAACATCACGAAGACGACAAGGCCGCCATACGCGAACACCGGCAGAAGGTCCGATACCAGCGATCCCTGCCTGACAACACTGTCATTGAAGTAACAGTAACCACTCAGAAAAATGGCAAGGAGCATTCCCAGGATGACTGTGCGAGTGGTCATTGCACTGTCGGCAAGTCCTCGCCCTGTTCACGGGCATCTTCATTCGAATCGCTCTCCGCGGCCTCCTCCCTCAGCCAGAACAGCGAAGAAAGAACAAACACAAACACCACCCCCAGGCCGCGAACGAGGACAGGATGAAACACGGAGACGACGACAATCCCAACCATCGCGCCAACTCCGCCGAGTGCGATGGCCTTGCGTCCGTCTGATTCATCTACGAGCCCCCGGACGCCTTCCCCGATGCCGGCAGCCAGCATCCAGACGAAAGAGAACAGGCCGATGAAGCCGAGCTCCGCGGCAAGCACGAGGTACTGGTTAAAGGAGTCCGGCTCATCAGAGGAGAGTCCCCAGGTGTCTTTAGCGCCGGCCCGTCCCTGGGCGTCCGGCTTTCTGAGGGGGCCGCCTGTCTCGTAACTCTGATTCACACCATCCCTGAAATGACCGGGACCATTCCCGATCAGGCCAGCGGCACGGTTCGCCCGGATGAGCTTCCACGCCGCGTGCCAGCGAAGATAGCGGGTGTTAGGCACAGCCTGCGGCATCTCCGTTAATTGGAAGACCATTTTCTTTTCTTCGAGTGCATCGACGCGATCCTCGATAATTCCGAGCAGTTCGCCCTCTTCAAGATCCTTGTGCGTTTCTCTTGTCGATGCGAGCTCCTCGCTGATGGCCTCCTTCTGTTCCTGCCATCTTGCGTTGGCCTTTTCGACCGCGGTTTTCATCCGCAAGCGCACTGGCAACCGTAGTGAAAAATCGAACTCATCCGTGAGCTCAACGCGAGCCTCCATTGCCTCTTCATCGCTTTTGCCTTCGAAGCGTTTATTAAGAATGCTGACAAGCAACTGTCGCTGCCCACGATTCGGCCGGTATTCGTAATCGTCATCCTCCTCCATCTTCTTCAGTCCGGCCTGTGCGGATTCTTTCACATCATCCGGTATCTGTTTCCAGATCTCAGCCGCGGTACCACCGTCACCCTTTTCGTCAATGAGCTGCGTGAAGAGCTCGCCCCAGTCAAAGATGTCAGGCTCGATAAACCAGGGATGGTCCACCAGGGCTTCGTGCTCGGGATACCTGGTCTGGTAAACCGCAAGGAAGTCACGCGCTGCATCGTAGCCGGTCTCGTTGTAGACCACCTGTGCCTGCCAGTTCGCTGACTCTGGTGTAAAGGAATAATTGCTGGCCACGAACGGAGCTATGGAGGTCTTCAACACTTCGCCGTGTCCGCCGCGATGGAAGAGCTTCGGTCCCACAGCGAAGATGAAGGCCCAGGACGCGACCGCGAGCACGAGCCCTTTGCGGCACTGAACGGCCGAAACGACAAGCGATGCCACCGCAATGGCGATGAGCGATCCCGCGGACAGATTCACATACATCGCGGGAACGAGAAGGAGGACCATCCCGTAGCGGCAGATGGGGCAACGCTCAAAGCAGGCCAGCCCAAGAATGAACGGCACGACCAGCGCCAGCCACGCAGCGAAGACATTCTTGTTGCCGAAAGCTCCGGCAATCTTAAACGCATTGTCCGCGCTGAAATACTGCGCCAGCGCGAGCAGGACATTGCAGAGAACAGATGCCGCTAGAACTTTGAACGCCAAATGCCAATCCTTCTCATCTCTGAAACCGTTGAGGAAGAGCAGCGCGGCGACACCGAAATACTCAATGGCCTGGATGGCCTCTTTGATGGCGACCTTCTTTTTGGCCGCAATCGCAGTGCAGATAAACACCAGCCCGAGGAAGATCCAAAACGGCAGCGGCGGCCAACGGATATCCTTGAAATCACGTCTCAACAGTATCAGCAGACACCAGACACCAAAGGTTGCCGCCAGCAGAAGGTCTGCATAAGAGACATAGAGGAATGCCTTCCCCACCGGCGGAAACGGCATCCCCCATTGCGATGACATCGCAAAAACGAGCAGGAATAACAGGCATCGGAAAACGCTCTCAACTGCATTCATTTCAGTGTTACCTCTCTCTGCAGACTCATGGCGGGAGAGACTATGAACGAGGGCCGTTTTATCAAGTGGAGTGACAAGAAGAGAAGAATGGTCTGAAGATGGCTAATGGTCGAAGGTTTGAAGAATGGAGGAATAGTTGCTCTCGCTGTCTTCCATTAACCATCAACCATGAACCATCAGCCATCTCCCCAAATGGCAACAGGCCGAACCCCAGTTAAACTGCTTCACACTACCGCACGACAGGAAAACTATGAGCAAAAAAGGTGCTGGAAGCATCGCCGCAAGGGCGGTTATCTCGCTTGCCCTGATCGCTGGCGTCATCTATTGCGGCTGGGAGGCATTCAAGCATTTGAAGAGTCTCAAGGAAGAGCCGGAGCAGAAGGCGGTCATCATTCCACGTACGGCGGTACGGGTTCGGTCGGTCGAGTTCCAGGATTACAGGGAGGTTCTGTCAGGTTACGGAGTCGCCCATGCCCTTCGCAAGACGCAGGTTGAGGCTGAACTGCCTGGGGTGGTGAAATGGATTTCGCCCAAGCTGGAAGCGGGAGGCGAGGTGGAGAAGGGAGAGGCCCTCGTCAAGATTGACGACCGTGATCTCGTGCAGGCGAAGATGGCCGCAATGGCCGGAATGGAACAGGCGGAGGCGGCAGTCGAAACCCTGAAGTACGAGCTTGACGGCGCGACAAGGCAGCTCGCGGTTGCCAGGAAGGAACTCGAAACAGCGCGGCGCGAGGAAGAGCGCCTTCGCAATCTGATGGAAAAAGAACGTGTCTCAGCGAGTACCGTGGACAAGCAATCCATGCAGACCGCGATTGCAGAAAAGGCCGTGGTTGCTCTGGAGATGCGGGAGCGTGCCAACCGACCTTCAACCGATCGCGCTCTCGCCGAGGTCTCTCTTCGCAAGGCCCAATTGGAGAGGGCGGCCAATGATCTCTCGAGGGCCACCATCTTGGCGCCTTATGCCGGCGTTATTGAGAAAAGACACGTCCAGCTTGGTGCGCGCATCGCACCGGGCCGTCCCCTCTTTAAAGTCATTGACCTGTCGCGGGTCGAAATTCCAGTCTCCCTGCCGGCCTCGCATTTCGGTAAGGTGCAGAAGGACTCGCCGGCCCGGTTTCGTTATCGCATAGAAGACGAAACAATCTGGGAAGGAAAAGTCGCCAGAGTCGCTCCCAATGTGAACGCGGCAGACCGCACCTTCCACGCGTACTTGGACATCCAGGCCGGGCAGAACGGGCATCGTATCCCCGAAGGCGCATTCGTCATGGCCGATATCGCCGGCCCCACGCACGAGAAGGTCATCGTTATTCCAAGAACCGCATTTGTGGGCGACCACCTGTTTGTAGTCGACAGAACCGAGGACAATGACAGTACGGCAACCGTGAGCGTGCGTTTCCCGGTCATTCGTAAGCGCCTCGCAGACGTCGCACTCGTCGACAGCGGATTGGAGCAGGGCGAGGAAGTCATCCTCACCAACGTGGAAGAGATCGCTGACGGCAGCAAAGTGACCATCGTCGTGGAAGCCGCGCCCGTTGCTGATGTGGATGAGTGATGAACATCCCCCGCCTGTCAGTTCGCAATCCGGTGGCTGTCAATCTGATCATGATTGCGATCATCATTGGCGGGTTCTACTTCTGGTTTACTCTGGTGCGGGAATTCTTTCCGAATGTGGAGGCGGAAAGAATCATGATCACGGTGCCCTATCCAGGTGCCACGCCGGAAGAAATCGAAGAATCCGTTACGCGGCGTATCGAGAGAAAACTCGACCCTATCGAAGACATCGAAGAAGTTTCTTCGCAGGTGCTGGAAGGGGTCTCAATCAGCACGGTCAAGCTGGAAGACGGCGCGGGTCTTGATCGCGTTCTCAACAAGATTCGCGCGGAGATGGACCGCGTCGGACCGGACCTGCCACAGGACGCGGAAGATCCAGAGATCACTGAGATTCGGCCCAAGATCCCGGTCATCATCGTTATGGTTCACGGCGATGTATCGGAGGAGCGTCTGCGCGAAGAGGCGCGCAAGGTCCGTGAAGAACTCCTGGAGTTGGATGCCATCTCAGACACCGTCGTCTCCGGGATTCGGGACAAGGAGATCTGGGTCGAAGTGAGACCGGAACAGCTTGAAGAATTCGGCCTCACCTTTATGGAAGTCGGGCAGGCCGTTGCAGCGACCAACCTCGATCTGCCCGGAGGACAGATCAAGAGTGAAACGGGAAACATCCGCGTCCGCACGACGGGCGAAGAAGACCGGGCGCGCCAGCTCGAAGAGATCATCGTGCGCAGCCGCCCTGATGGTACCGTTATTCGTCTCAGAGAGGTAGCCAGGGTTCGCGAGACCTTTGAAGACAACGTGAAGATCGGACGTTACGAAGGCAGGCCGGCTGTTTCGGTCACCGTCTTCAAACAGAGAGGCAAGGACGCGCTGAAGATTGCCGACGCGGTCAAAAAATACGTTGCCGAAAACAAAGAACGTATGGGCGGCGCCATCAACATCGACACGACGACTAACCTGGCGCGGTTTATCGAGCAGCGCATCAATCTGATGCTCAAGAATGCGGGCTACGGCATCATGCTCGTTCTCGCTGCCCTGCTTCTGTTTCTGGACGTACGCGTGGCCCTCTGGGTGGGCGTAGGGCTGGCGGTATCGTTTCTTGGCACGTTCATCGTCATGCGATTGCTTGGCGAAACGATCAATCTCATTTCGCTGTTTGGGCTCATCATCGTGCTGGGGCTCATCGTAGATGATGCGATTGTCGTGGGCGAGAACGTATTCACCCGGCTGCGCAACGGTGAGCCGGGAGATAAGGCAGCGGAGGAGGGCGCCACAGAAGTCGCCATTCCCGTCGTGGCGGCAGTGGTTACTACCATTGTCGCCTTCCTGCCGCTGGCATTTATTGAAGGCCAGATTGGCACCTTCCTGGCAGTTCTGCCGAAGGTGGCCATCGCGGCGCTGGCCATGTCGCTCATCGAGTGCTTCCTGATCATGCCCGCGCATCTCAACCATTCACCGCACAAGGGTGAGGCGAAAGGGTTGCGGGGAAAAATCAAGGCCCTTGGTGATTTCAAAAGCAGTCTCATCGAAGTCCACCTTGCCAACCTCTTTGAATGGGCGCTTCGTCACTGCCTTTACTGGCGGTATGTCACGCTCTCTGCCGCTATTGCACTCAGCCTGACAGTATCGGGTCTCGTCATTGGCAATATCGTGCCTTTTGTATTCATTCAGGATGTCGACGCGGAGAGCTTCTGGGTCAATCTGGAGATGACCGCGGGCACGCCTGCCGAGCGTACCACGGAAGTTATCGCGTATCTGGAAAAACAGGTTATCAAGTATCCCGAGGTCAATACGGTCTTCTCTGTCATTGGGATTTCTTTCACGGACGAAGGCATTGCGGTTCCGACAGACCCGGCAACGGTCGGCCAGCTCAGCGTCGAGCTTCTCGAAGCAGATTTCCGTGAGGCAGAAGGAATGCGCACCTCGAAGGAGGTGGTCAACCTGATGCGCAAGGACCTGATGGATATTCCCGGTGTTAAGAAACTCGCCTTCCTCCTGCAGTCAGGCGGCCCAACCGGCCCGGACATCGAGCTCCGCGTGAAAGGCGAAGAATTGGAAACCATCGCAAAGGCCGTGGCCTATATACGAGACAAAATTGCCAGCTTTGAGGGCATCGTCGAGCTGGAGGATGACCTGCAGCAGGGCAAACAGGAAGTCCGGCTCGAACTGCGTGAATCGGCCCGCGCGCTCAACATGACGACCCGCGACCTTGCGCTCAACGTACGCCATGCTTTCTTCGGCATGGAGGCTCAGAAGCTGCAGCTCGAAGACGAAGAGGTCACTGTGCGGGTATTGCTGCCCGAAAGCGCACGAAGGAATCTCGCGGATATTTCAAACTTGCGTATTCCGACACCGCAGGGACACCGAGTGCCGCTCGAGGAAGTGGCCGTTCTTTCCATGGGGCGAGGGTACGCCTCACTTGGCCGTGTCGACGGGGACCGAGCTGTTTCGATTCGTGCGCAGGTCGATGAAGACGTGGCCAACATCCGGAACATAAGCGACGAACTTGCCGTTCAACTCAAAGATATCGGTGACCGGTTTGCCGGCATTTCGATTTCCTTCGAAGGTCAGAAAAAGGAAACCGCGGAATCGATGGCTTCATTGAAGCAGGGCTTCGCCGCGGCAATGTTGATGATTTACATTGTCGTCGCGGTACTGTTCCGCTCGTATCTGCAGCCGTTTGTGGTGATGGTGGCTATCCCGTTTGCCATCGTGGGCGCCATCATTGGCCACTACATCATGGGCTATCCGTTTACCGTCCTGTCCATGATCGGCGGCGTCGCTCTGGCAGGAATCGTGGTCAACGACAGCCTGATCCTTGTAGATTTCATCAACCGCAAACGCCGCGAAGGAATGCCGTTGATGGAGGCCGTCGTTTCCGGGTCCCGTGCACGCCTGCGCGCGATTCTTCTTACAACCATCACTACACTCTTCGGGCTCGCGCCGATCATGTTCGAGCGAAGCTTCCAGGCCCAGTTCCTCATACCGATGGTCGTTTCCATCGTTTTTGGCCTGGCATGCGCGACCGTGCTTACGCTAGTCCTGATTCCCGCAGTTTATCTGGCGCTGGAGGACGTAATCTCATTTTTCAGATGGCTGGCAAAGGGCCGGTGGAGCAATGAGGCACGGGCGAGGGAGGATGGGAGCGTGGAATGACGTCTTGCTCGCCTACGCAAGATTCTTCAGCTTTCGGATCAGCCATTCCAAACTGAGGAGGATGGCCGCCAGGTACATCACCCACTCTTTGTCCCAGAGCTTGATGGGGACGCGGCTCACAATTTCTTCTTCGCTGCGGTCCGGGATGGCTTTGAGCAGGTCTCCCAACTGGTCGAGTTCGAATCGCTGGCCTCCGGTCTTTTCTGCAAGCTCGTTAAGGAGAGGATCGTTGCGCCTGGGATCTTCGTATTCCAGATTGGGTGCGATTGCAGTGATGGATTTGTCCACTCGATCCTTGGTGCCGGGCACGAGCAAGTGCATCCGGTAAATACCGGTTTCGCGAACGCGCCATTCCGCTCGATACCAGCCGGGACGCCCTTCTTCAGGGCCGAGGATGACCTCATTCACCTTGCCGCTTGGCGAGACCACATTCAACGGAACCTGCTGGGTAAGCAGCGGCTTCAGTTGGCTGTCACGGAGTTGGGCCCGAGCGCGCACTGATGAGCCGACGGTGAAGGTATCTTTGTCGACCATCAAGAAACCCTTCTGACTCCCGCGAAGCAGGCGGCCCTGGCTGATGTGGCGGACCATGCCGACCCAGAATCGTTCGTAGAAGCGCGGGTCAAGTTTGCGGATACGCCACAGCTCGCCGCTGCCGAAGTAGAGGCTGCGTCCGCTGCCGAAAAACTGTTCGGCCATGTAGACCGCTTTGCCCGACAGAAACTGTGCCCGGGGATCGGTGAAGTTTGCCAGCACGATGGCGCCTGGTTTCTCCTGGCTGACGGGGAAGCATCGATAGACACCCTTGAATGTCTCCCACGCGGTCTGGGACAGGACTGCTTCGTCGCTCAAACGGATAGCCTCCGTCGCTTTTCCCTCTTCGGTGAATTCGAGGGGCCACGCGTTGGAGGCTTCACGATCGATCATTTCGACGAGTTCGAGCTCGTTGCCGAACACGACGGGAAGCAGCTCCCTGACTTTGCTGAACTCCTTGCCGCGGGCGAGCCGGGCTGTGTGATGCAGGCCGGCAATGAAAACCAGCCCGCCGCCCTCTTTGAACAGCCACTGGTTGAGCGCTTCACGCTGCTCATCTTTCAGGACAGTGAAATCCGCGTCGAACACGATGAGAGCATCAAACTCGTATAGTTTTTTGGGCTCGGGAAACTCCTTCAGTTGTTCCCCCGATTCCTGGTTTCCGCCTTCGTCCATGTTTTGCAGCAACACGCTGAGATCGATCGACTTGTCCCGGTGCAGCACCAACCTGGCGTATCGATACTCACGGGTCGGGCCACCCGCCAGGATGAGCACTTTGGCCTTGCGATCCACCACACGGACCCACGCGCTCTGCTCGTTGTCTTCCTTCACGAGCTCGCCTTCCTGCTGTTCGATTCGAACGGTGTAAAGGAATCGGCCCGCATCTTCGAGTGTCTGATTAAAACTGACGGGGATCGGTTCGTTGTCCTTTTCGACATTCACTTCCCGGACTTCAAGACTCTGAGATTCCGCCCCATCCACATCGGGCTTTCTAAGCAGCTCAACATTGATCGTCTTGCCACTGAAGCCGGTGCCCTGCAGGAACGCCTGAAGCGAAAAGGCATCCTTGGGATAAGTGTGGGTCGGTGCCTGCAGACGATTCATCCGCAAATTGCGTGGACGCTCAATGCCGCCGAGTGGTATGACGTGGATGGGAATGCCCCGCTTGCCTGCAAGCTCGATCGCGGACTCCGTCGCTATCCCCGCGTTCAACCGGCCGTCAGTGACGACCACCACGCCGGCAATGGGCGCGGTAGTCTCACGTTGCAGGAGATTCGAGAGAACTTCTCCCAGCCGGGTCTCATCCGCAGATGGCTCGAGTGACTCCTGCCAGTTGATCTTCTGGCTTTCGATTTCCGCTTTCAGTTTCGCCTGCCGCGCCAGAGTCGCGAGAGATTCCAGCGAACGCCCGAACCGATAAATGTAAACGTCGTTCCGCTTCCTCAGACCCTCTGCGGGATTCGCCTTCTCCAGCGCCTCGACCACCAGCTCGTACCTCGAGGGCCTTTGCTCATCCGCGCTCTCCGTTCCCTTGCGGTCCCGGATGTTCATGCTCTGCGAAACATCGAAAAGCATCAGCGTTCTTGCCTGCCGGATGATCGTCTCTTCAACCCTTCGCTCCGGTTCGAGAAATACCCAGCAAAGCAGAACGAGCACGCCGACACGCAGCAGCGTGTTGAACCAGCTCATCCAGCCGGGCATTTCCACACCATCCCGCCGGTAGACCAGCCGCACAAAGATCGCGAGCACCACCATGGCCAGGCCGATAATCAGCCAGGTCTGAGGCTCTTCAATCTTGGCGAATTTGAAAAAGGTCTGTTGGTTCATCGGATCGTAATGAGTAATGCGTAATGAGTAATGTGCCGAATCGGTAGTGCCGGTGTTTATGTTATGGCGGTCTCATTTCGTAATGAGTAAGGCGTAATGAGTAAGGTGCCGAATTGGGAGTGCCGGTGTTTGTGTTACCGCGGACGTATTTCGGGGGATTCTTGGTTTTAGATGCTGGCAGTTCCGTTTCTGTTGCGATTCCGGGCTCTGCCTCAACCCGCTTTATCAACAAGACCGGCACTCCAAGCCAAAACTTACTCATTACTCATTACTCATTACGTATTACGCATTACTTCCTGTGGTAGCTCAAATGATACGCAAGCAACTGTTCGCCCAGCATAAGGAAGACTAGAGCGGCGACGATCAGATTCAAGAGTTCATGTTGATCGGATTCCGCGTCGATCCACTGGAGGTCGGTCGCGTTCTGGAAATGAAAATCGACACCTCGGAGACGTTCGCCGAGATCGGCTTTGGCAATCAGTTTGAGGTCGCCCTCTGCGGCATCGATATTGAAGACGTAGGGATGCTTTTCCGGAGGCGAAGCTAACGGGCTCAGGTGCGTGTGATAGATGCCGGCGTAATGGGTCTCGGTGAAAACGATTCGCAGATTGGCCGGGTCGTCTGGCGATGGGGCTGCGGTCAGTCGGACGGCGCTGCCATCGCCTGCGGCCGCCGGGAGCGTGATCGTGACGTCCTTGCCATATTTCTGGGCTTCGAGGTCCAGCTCGAGCGGCAGGCCGACATCGCTGGCGTCGCCGCTCAGCCCCCGCCGGGAGAGTGACGACTGGAGTTGCAGCATGGTGATGACAAAGCTCGGGTTCTTCGGCCAGTTTGTCCATTCTTCGCCGAGACCGGAAAGGAAGAGAATCACGCGGCCTTCGCCATGGCGCTTTTCGAGCACGTACGGCTCGCCCGTGCTGAGGCGTGCGATCACCGTGACATTCTTCCCCGGCTTCCATTCGTCCGGCAGCGCAAATACCCGGGTGACGCGCACGGCCTGAATGAACGGATTACGTTCGCCTTCAAAAACTCTGAAAACCGGATGCGCCTCGAACTGCAATCGGCCTGTGCTGCCAAAGAAATCCTGTTTGATATTTCTCGGGCTGGCGAGCGGGGCAGGAAGGAAACCCTCACCACTTGCATACAAAGTTTCGTTGTAATACGTGGCCTCGATCTGGTTGCCGAGAAACATGGCGAGTCCTCCGCCTTCCCTGACAAAAGTATCCAGGGCCTTAGCTCCTGCCTCCTGCAGCTTGGGCACGTTGGCAGCAAAGATCATTGGATACCCGTGGAGCAGTTCCGAATTCAAAGCCTGCGGGCTGCGGACAACCGGCTCGATACCGGTCCGGGATTCCCCGCCCGGTGAGAGGGCGTACGAGATATAATCGACCTGCTGTTCGGCCTCGCCTTTTACCACCATCGCGGGAATGCGATCGCGGATGTTAAGCACCATGAATCGTTCGTCATCAGGCGGCAGTGCATCACGGGGCAGCGAAACCTTTAGCACATGCTTGCCCGGCGTATCGAACCGGACTTCAAAGGGATGCTTCACGCTCTGCCCCGGCGGAAGAGGATCGAGCCTGGCCGCGGGAAGCTTCGTCCCGTTCACATCAATCTCCATTTCGAAAGCCTCTGTCGAGCCAGGACCGAGGTTTCTGATCGTGGCGACAAACTGGACGGGCACGTCTGCGGCCACGTTTCGCGACTTCACCTGCAGATCCACAAGTGAACTGTTCTGATGTTGTTCGTTAACAGTCCGGATGAAATTAAGGGTGACCTCGCCTTCCTCAATCTGCGTGAGTTTTTTGGCCAGCGCATCCTCTGTCAGCCAGTCCTGGGCCCGAAAATCGGAAATGATGTGCAGAGACTTATTCAAGCCCTTGTCCTGTGTGAACAGGCGTTCGGCCTCTTTGATTCCCTTGAGCAGTTTGTGCGTTCCGTGGGTCGCCTTCATCGACTCCATGGCCCCCTTGATCCTGGCCAGCGCGCCGTAGTCGATCGACTCTCTCAGGAGGTCAGGTTGCCCGATTCTGGACAGCCGCAGAAGTGTAAATTTATGAGTTCCAGGTTTGGCCGCGGCCGCCTGTGCGAGCTGCAGGACGGTATTCCTGCCCTGTGCAAACGAGCTTGTATCCGCCCACCGGTCGTTCATCGAGCAGGAATCATCGAGAATGATCACGTCGTGTGTCTGCTCGTCGCCGAGGAGCAGATTCGTGCCCACGTAAGGTCGGGCAACCAGAAACACGAACAGCAGAATGATGAGGATGCGCATCAGCAGCAGAAGAAGCTGCTTGAGCAGAACCCGCCGCCGGTTTTTGCGCTGCGATTCGAAAAGGAACTCCATAGTGGCCCACCGCACCCGCCGAAATCGCATGCGATTGATCAGGTGAATAATGATCGGTGAGGCAACCAGCGCACTGCCGGTAAGAAAGGCCGGGTTGATAAATTCTGGCACGTTGAGGTGGTCTGGAGATTCAGTGGATGCCGGTAAAGTAACTCAGGGCATCCCTAAAATCATTCGGGCGCTGTTTGGGGCTGCGACCTGTTCTCTGTTCAGCGGGGGGGAGAGCGAACTGTTTGCCGGGCCGGAAAGGAAGGAATTGGACCGTCATTACAGCTCGCGCAGCCATCTATGGCCTAATCTTGATTGCTAGTACCTTTCTCTATAGCCCCTCAATATTTTTCAGCAACCTACTATCATGTCAGCTCCATCGAAAGCCGGGCTGACAGGATGGCTGCGGCGTGTCGCCACGCTCTCCCAAACGTCGGATATTTTTTACAGATTGCCTATAACGCCCTTTTCTGAAAATCGGCTACGGTTGTATTCAATCCACCTGACAACAGGAACTTCAATCTTTGGTCTTCAGTTCCCATCTCTTTATCTTTTACTATCTGCCGCTGGCGTTGGCGGCTTACTACCTGCTACCAAGGTGGGGGAAGCATCTGGGGCTCACGCTTTTCAGTTATCTGTTTTACGGATGGGCGAATCCTTATTTCGTTTTCCTGATGTTCGGCTCGACGCTCGTGGATTACGTCTGCGGGCTCGTCATCGTTGGCCAACTGGGAGCGAATGCCGGTAAGCCCATTGAGCGATTGGAGAAGGGCGGGCAAAGAACGGGCCGGCAAAAGACTGCGGCGTTCATCTCGATCCTCAGCAATCTTTCGTTGCTGGGCTTCTTCAAATACTTCAATTTTGGACTGGAGAACTACAACTGGCTGATGCAGGGGCTTGGTATGCACAGCGCGGTCTGGGATACGGTGTTTCGAGTGACTCTGCCGCTTGGCATCAGCTTCTACACCTTTCAATCCATGAGCTACACGATCGACGTGTATCGCGGGGACGCCAAAGCGATGAAGAACTTCATCGACTTCGCCTGTTATGTCTCGATGTTCCCACAGCTTGTGGCCGGGCCCATTATCCGGTTTTCAGAAATCGCCGATCAGCTTGTTTCCCGGGCTTGCACGTTGGAGAAATTCGCGCGCGGGGTTTCCTTCTTATGTCTCGGTATGGCCAAGAAAGTGATCCTGGCCAACCCATGTGGCAAGGTTGCCGACACGGTTTTTGACGCGGGCTCCGCGCACGTGCTGGACGCGTGGTACGCAGTGGTGGCGTACGCGTTTCAGATCTACTTCGATTTCAGTGGCTACTCGGATATGGCCATCGGACTGGGGCTGATGCTCGGGTTCGTATTCCCCAAGAACTTCGATTCGCCTTACATTTCGAAATCGATTACTGAATTCTGGCGACGCTGGCACATTTCTCTGTCCAGTTGGCTGCGGGACTACCTCTACATCCCGCTGGGCGGCAATCGAAAGGGCGATAAACGGACATATGTAAACCTTGCTACGGTCATGGTGCTGGGCGGTCTCTGGCACGGCGCTTCGTGGAATTTCGTGATCTGGGGGATGATCCACGGAGGCTGGCTCGGGCTCGAGCGTGTGATGGGCAAGGAGAGCTTCTATCGCTCCCTGCCCGGCCCGGTAAAAGTGGTCATCACGTTTCTCATCGTGCTGATCTCGTGGGTTTTTTTTCGCGCGTCAGATCTGCCATCAGCGGTGGCATACCTCAAAGCGATGCTTGGCCTGGCTGAAGTGCAGGCCGGAGCTGTCCTGCTTGGCGGCATTATCTACAAGCCGTATTACTTAATCGTGATGGCCCTGTCCGCGGTCATCGTCTGGCGGATGCCGCAGACCTGGGACTGGACGCGGCAACTGACCTGGCCGAAGGTCATCGCATGTATCGCCAGTTTCTGGCTGGCGTGCATCCTCCTGGTGAGCCAAGCGTACAATCCGTTTATATATTTTATTTTCTGAAGGGCGGGACGCGGGGATGGTGAATGGTGAATGGTGTTCCCTGATCCCAGACCGCCAGCTACATCCCTTTTCCGCCGGCATTCAACTTTGCCAATTCCGTCCTTACCGTTTCCGCAGGCACCCAGCCAAGACCGCAGTGTTGGAGGTGGTGGAGGAAGGCATCAAAGTCTTCCTGGGAAAACTGCGGCGAGGCCTTCGGGCGAAGAGTGTTCGTATCTACTGGCGAGTGCACGTAGATGAAGCATTGGA
>JASLXP010000425.1 GCA_030740295.1 Planctomycetota bacterium | reverse complement strand
GAACCCAGCCCGTTGGGCTGGGCTAGGCAAACGACCGGGACTTCGCCCCTGAACAAGAGGACTCCCATTTCTTAAATCCGTAAAAGCTCTTCCGTCTTGACCCACTGGATGTGCTGCATGGCGACAGGCTGCAGGCAACGTGAGACTGGCTTCATCTTTCTCATCGTCTTTCTCTTCATCTTTCTCTTCGTCTTTATCTCAAACTGCTCCGATGAAGATTAAGACGAAGAGGAAGACGATTAACCTGAACGCTATGGAGCTGCTTTGTATTGACTTCTCAAGCCACACAGAGGCCGTCATCGACCTTTTACGAAAGAATCGGCCGGCCTGGTTAGCGCCCTTCAATTCATCCCTCTTCGTTCCCTGCAACGACAAGCACATACTCACCCCTTGGCTCTTTCTCGTCTATTTTCTCCAGGACATTCGAAAGCGAGCCGCGCACGATCTCCTCGAACTTCTTTGTGAGCTCGCGGCACAAGGCACACTGCCGGTCGCCGTAGATCCTCAGACATGCCTCCAGAAGTTTTTTAATCCGGTAAGGAGATTCGTAAAAGACCAGCGTTGCGGCCGTCCCCTTTGATTCCTCGAGAAAACGATCCCGCCGACCCGGCCGCCGCGGCGGAAACCCGCGATACCAGAATTCGTTGACCGGCAATCCCGACGCGACCAGGGCCGGCACAGACGCGGTCGCCCCCGGAATCGGAACGATTTCAATCTCTTCATCAATACACGCCCGCACGAGGGGATAGCCTGGATCAGATATGCCCGGCGTCCCAGCGTTGGATACTACGGCTACGCTGCCACCAGATTTCAGCCGATCGATGAGCTGAACGATTCTTCCCTTCTCATTGTGCTCATGATTGCTCATCATCGGTTTCGATATGCCAAAGTGTTTGAGCAGCCGCCCCGTTACACGCGTATCCTCAGCGGCTATCAGATCCACTTCGCGGAGTACGTTCAGCGCACGATGAGTGATGTCTTCCAGATTACCGATGGGGGTGCTGACGAGATAGAGTGGCACGACGAAGATTGGTAAAAGGTTGATGGTTAACAGAAGACAACATCTTCCAGGATGATCAGCTCTTTCGCATGACAGATTCGATCTGGTTCCTATAAATACGGACAGATGGTCAAGGGACGTTCGTTGCTTTCCTCTACCATCGACCATTCACTTTTGACGCCGAGGACACTCTCGTGGCTCAATCTTATCTCATGATTTCATTTGCTGTCTCCTGCATTCTGCTGTCTGTATCAGCGGAAGAGCAGGCAGAACCTCTCCTCAAAAACGGCGGCTTCGAAGCCGATAAACCCGGTGAAATTACCATCGGCAAGATGCCCACAGGCTGGACGAAGCCGTACGCCTCGCGAGTGCTTCAGGTGGTTTCAGAAACCCGGCCGGGCTCGAATGGCAGGCAGTGCCTGAGGATCGGGACATCCGAACAGATAAAGTCTGGCGGGGCCTACAGCGATCTGATGCCGCTCGATCCAAAGCAGGGGCTGTATGTTGCGGGGTGGCTAAAGACGGGTCACCCGGTGAAGAAACTGCGCGGCGTGTACTTTGGGGTTGGCTGGTATGACAAATCACGCAGGCCCATCGTCATCCAGAAGAAGACGACTGTGAACTATCTCTACCTCTACAACAAAGTGCAGAAAGGGGATTGGTATCGGTATCAAGTTTCGCTGCCTCCTGCGAAGGAGAAGAAAGAGGAATACAAGTATGAGATCCCACACAACGCTGCATTTCTTGACATTCGAATTTTTACACTCAATTATCCCGCGCCCGCCTGGTTCGATGACATCGAGGCGCGAGTCATGACAAAAAAAGAAGTGGATGAACTGCATGCCGCAAAAGAGAAAGAAAGAAAAGAAGCTGAGAGGCGCAAAATCAGGCTCGGCATCAAACCAGCCCTGCCAACGGATCTGAACGCAGAATGGCTGGTGGCCGGCAGAGGCACAAAAAAGATCAAAGACGTAACCGACGAACTCGCGCGCTACATCAGCAAAGTGAACGGCAAGAAAGTGAGCTCTGTCCCGTGGCAGACGAACAAAGCCAAGCATGTGTTCCTGGTGACCGAAGTAGCAAATGCGCCAAAGGACATCGCCGCTCAGCTCAAAGGAAAGCGAGGGGACGCGTTTGCGATTCGCTATCCCGTCGAGGTGGATGGTCAGACGGTCTGCCTCCTTGTTGCTCAGGATGAGGATGGCTACGACCGGCCGGTTTATTATTTCCTCAACAGGTTCATGAACGTGCACTGGGTCGGCCCCGGCGAACTGGGTGAGGTGATCACGCCTCAGCCGGACTGGAAAATGCCGGAGAAGATCGATGTGCTTGAAAATCCTGACTTCGAAATGCGGCACTGGTATTCGCCGACGTTCCGCTGCCGCCAGTGGCTCGCCGCGGGTGTGAGGATGAGTTTTCACCACGCGCTCGGACACGTCTTTCATCCGAACAAGCACAAGGATACGCCGGAGGTCTTTCCGCTCGTTGGCGGCAAGCGATTCATTCCCGTGATCAAGCCCGGACAGCATGCACTCGGGGGATGGCAACCGTGCACAGGCAATCCGAAGTCTATCGAGATCGCGACCGACTTCGTGCTGGAGTCTTTCAAGAAGAATCCACGCCTCGCCACCGTCAGCCTTTCCGTGAACGACGGCGCAGGCAACATTTGTGAATGCGAGCTCTGCCGCGCGCAGGACAACAAAGATGCTTTCAACACCGGTGGCCGTCCCGATCTGTCCGACCGTTTTTTCCGCTTCTACAACGCGGTCATGGAGCGAGCGCTGGAGAAGAATCCGGACGCCCGCATCGCTGTCCTTGGCTATGGCGCGGTCAAGACGCCTCCCAAGGAAATCAAAGTGCATCCACGCATTTCGGTGTTCCATGTCCAGCCATCCCCGGAACATCTTGCAGCATGGGAGAAATCGGGAGCGAATCCGAATCTCTACATGTGGCTTTGGGACGGCGGCTTCCTGACGATCCGGCCCGATATTTACACCCTGACGGAGCTGGTGCGCCAGGCGCAGAAGGTTGGGGGCATCGGACTGTACTCTGAATGCATCCCGCACTGGATTATCAGTGCGCCCAAGTTTTATGTGCTTGCCCACGTTCTCTGGGACACCAGCCGCGACCCAGGCAAACTGCTCGACCGCTATCTCCAGCTCGCGTACGGCGAAGGCGCAACACACACGCGGGCCTTCATCGATCGGTGGTATGAGATCTATCGACGCCGTAAGCCGGAAGAGCTTTACCAGACCTCGTGGGGCTGGCGGGGCCCTGAGCAATTCGAGTTCCTGCGCCGTGACGATTTCATTTTCATGGACGCGGCCCTGAAAAAGGCGTCAGCAGCAAAGCTCACTGAGAAGCAGAGGAAGCGTCTCGAATACCTCGACACCTACTACCAGATCATGCGCGTCAACGGCATGGAATACCTGGCCAGCCAGGAGCTCTCGAACGAGAAATGGCTCGCCGAAAGTGATGATGCCACCATCCTGACTATTGCCGAGCACACGACCTCGCTCACCTCCCGTTTCAACGAGCTTTATAAAACCCACGTCCTCGAAGATGAATCGGGTTGGATGATCGACACCAAGTATTTCCATAGAAAGAGAGGCTCCTTCTATGACCGATTCGTTGGCCAACTCCGCAATACTGTTTCAAGCAACGCGGCGAGCGCGACGGACAGTGCCATCGGATTCCTGGTCCGTCGAATGCTGAAAGAAAAGCCGAAGGAGAAGGTCATCGCCTGGCTCGAATCTCAGATTGTGAAACGCCCTTCTCTTGAATCCTATCTGGGGCCGCAGATTAACAGACTCAAAGGAGTCACTCACAAGAACATTGTCACCAACGGCAGCTTTGAGGAAGGCGAGCCCGGCGATCCGCCAAAACTCCCTGGTTGGGATTTCTACCAGTTTTACGGGATGGTCAAGAACGTCACCGCCAAACATCAATGGAAGAAGGGCGCCGGCCTCGACGGCGGAACAGCCATCGCGATGGGCGAAGGACGCTATCCGGAAATGAAGGCCATCGTCGATATGGAGGCAGACCGCCGATACCAGCTCTCATTCTGGTACAAGAGCGAAAACCGAGACAGGCAATCCTCCCTCAGCATCTTTGCCTACGAAGGGGATATTAAATCACCGAAAGAGATCACCCGCGAAAAGATCAGCCGTTTCATGGTCATCCGCCTCGACCCAACAGACGGCGAGTGGAAACAATTCAAGAAAGCGCTCAAGCCCACGAAGTCAGGCAAGTACATTCTGCAGCTGGCGGTCTATTACCAGAAGGATGGTTGGTGGGGCTGGTTTGATGATATCGAGATACGGCGGATGTGGTGAAGTGGCACGCATGGTCGTGGCAATCCGCATTTGAGGGCTACGGAAACACGCTTCTGCCTGTTCGTGAACTATTCTGGCCTGGCGGTCATTTGCCGCGATTGCCATTTCTCTTATCTTGCTCAGCCTGACTTTAATTCTGAGATATGATAAGGAGCAGGAATGAGTGATGTGAAGATCGGTTGTTTCGGATTGAGCGGACACCAGATTCATGGAAGTGTTACTGGCCTGGAGCGGGCGCGGTTGACCGCGTTCGGTGGGATCGATGAGGAGGCGTTTGAAAAACTGAAAGAGACCCGGCCGGAGGCAATGGAAGGCGTCGACTACTTTGGCGGTCTTGAAGGGCTGCTCGATACCGACGTTGACCTCGTCAGTTTCTGCAGCCAGCGGAGAGCAGACCAGGCCGCGCAATGTGTGCAGGCTCTGGATGCTGGGAAGCATGTCCTTGCTGAAAAACCGATGGCCACCTGCCGGGAGGATTTGAATGCGCTTCGAGAGGCAGCGGAGAGATCTGGCAAGAATCTCTGGACTATGACTTCGATGGTCTACTATCCCTCGGTAAGGGGCATCAAGCAGATCCTCGATTCCGGGGCCCTGGGAACGGTGGTGCAGTTCTACTGTATGAAGTCGTATCCCTACCACGACCGGCGTCCGCAGGATCGCGGGATAGACGGCGGAATCATCCAGGCGGCTATCCACGCGATCAGTTGCATTGGCCATCTGACCGGCAAGCGTTTTGTAGAAGTCTTCGCTCAGGACACCAATCGCGGCAATCCGAAAGATGGCGAATTCCAAATGGCGATGAGTATGACCGCCCGGCTGGAGGACGGGACCCTCGCCAGCATCATTGCCAACTACTGCAACCCGCGCAGCATCGGTTATCACGGCAACGATCAGATTCGGATCCACGGCACAAACGGAATGCTCGAACTGGTGGACGGTGCCACACGCCGCAGCCTCGTACTTGTGGAGCAGGAGCCCACGACATTCGAGGATGACGAAAGCGACCCGAAGTATCCTCAGGACCTCATAGACGCGATCCTCGATGGCACACCGACCTTGCTCACTCAAGAAGCAGGATTCCATTACACAGAGGTGGCGCTGAGCGCGCAGGAGAGTGCCACAAGCGGCGGGCCGGTGAGCATTTGACCGTGGCTCTCGTGGCTCCGGCCTCCAGGCCGGAGTATTGACGGGAAAAGCGATCCAGGAATCAGTATTCAGTTGAACGTCTCAGAGAATTCTCATATTCCGGTGCCTTCATTTGAGCCGAGGGGAGAATGTGATGACTTTTGATCTGATTGTAATCGGGGCAGGGCCGGGTGGGTACGTGGCGTCCATTCGTGCGGCGCAGTTGGGGTTGAATGTCGCATGTATTGAGAAGAATAATTCTCCCGGCGGTACGTGCCTGCGGGTCGGATGTATTCCCAGTAAAGCACTGCTCGAATCGAGCGAGAAATTTGCCGAACTCGTGAACGGAATAGAGGAGCACGGCATCGAGCTTGGGGGAGTCGGGCTCAATCTGCACAGGATGATGGAGCGAAAGGAACGCATCGTTAAAACGCTAAGCATGGGCGTGAACGGCCTTCTCCGCAAAAACAAGGTGAAGTATTTTCACGGAACCGCGAGGCTCGATGGTCCCGGTAAAGTGATCGTCACAGGCGCCTCGGGTGAAACGGCGATAAACGCCAATCGGATCATTCTGGCGACCGGAAGCCGTCCCGCGTTTCTGCCGGGAGTCGAACCGGACGGTCAGCGGATCGGGACGAGCTATGAGGCTCTGGCTTACGATGAAGTTCCGCATCGGCTCATCGTCATTGGCGCAGGATACATCGGTATGGAGCTTGGCTCGGTATGGAGCCGGCTTGGTTCTGAGGTGACCGTTCTCGAATACCTCGACCGAATTCTTCCCGGAATGGATATCGATCTCTCCGAAGACGCCCGCAAGATCTTTGAAAAACAGGGGATGAAGTTTGACCTCGGCTGCAGAGTGACCGGAGCCAGAACGGAAGAGGATGAAGTGATCGTCGAGCGTGAAGGCAGGGATCCGATGACTGCCGATCGGGTCCTGCTCGCGGTCGGACGAAAGGCGAACACTGAGGGGATCAATCTTGAAAGTGCAAGAATTGAGAAGAACGAGCGAGGTCAGATCGAGGTCGACGATCACTTTCAGACCACAGCAGAAAAGGTCTATGCGATCGGAGACGTCATCCGCGGCCCGATGCTGGCCCACAAGGCTGAGGAGGAGGGCATCGCCTGTGTCGAGCAGTTCGTGAATGGCTATGGGCACGTCAACTACAACGCGATACCAGGCATCGTTTACACCCATCCTGAGATTGCCTCCGTTGGCAAAACCGAAGAGCAACTGCAGGAGGAGCACGTGGCATATGAGAAAGGCGAATTTCCATTCGCCGCAAATGGGCGCGCCAGGGCCCTGGGCTGCACGGATGGCAAGGTAAAGATCCTGGCCGACCGGGAGACAGACCGGATCCTCGGCGCCCACATCATCGGCCCCCGAGCGGGTGACTTGATCGCAGAGGCCGCCATCGCCATCGAATTCAGCGCAAGCGCGGAAGACCTTGCCCGCTCCATCCACGCCCATCCAACACTCGCCGAAGCGGTGAAAGAGGCCGCGCTGGCCGTCGGTGAAAGAGCGATTCACTCGTAAGCCCATACTCGCAGGCAGAGCCTCACTTTCGAAAGGAATTACTTCATGCCGGAGAAATTTGTCATCCCTGTTCCCAAGGCTGGTCCATTCACTCTCGGACCCGATTCGCAGCGCCAGCCAGATGTCCCACGCGGCGAGGTCTCAAGGCTTGAATGGCGGAGCACCATTTTCCCGGGCACCGTGCGCGATTATTGGGTCTACGTTCCGGCTCAGTATCAACCTGAACAGCTCGCGAACGTGATGGTCTTCCACGATGGTGGAGGCTATGTCGATGAAGAAGGCAAGACGCGCGTTCCCATTGTTTTCGACAACCTTATCCATCAGGGCAAGATGCCGGTCACTGTGGGGATATTCATCAACCCCGGCCACTTTCCGCCGGTAGCCGAAGACGAGAAGCCGGTCAGCAATCGAAGCTTCGAGTATGACACGCTGAGCGATCAATACGCACGCTTCCTGCTGGAGGAGATTCTTCCGGCGGTCGCGGAGAATTACTCACTCACTACCGAGGCCAGTGGCCGGGCCTTGTGTGGTGCAAGCTCCGGCGGCATCTGTTCCTTCACCGTGGCATGGGAGAGGCCGGACGCTTTCAGTAAGGTCCTCAGTCACGTCGGCAGTTTCGCCAACATCCGTGGCGGGCACGTCTATCCGACGATGATCCGCAATACGCCTCCTAAGCCTATTCGGGTGTTCCTTCAGGCTGGCTCAAACGACCTGGACGTTGGATGGGGCCACTGGCCGTTGGCCAACCTCGAAATGGCCGCCGCTTTTAACTTCGCCGGCTACGACTACCGCCTTGAGTTCGGTGACGGGGAGCACGACACCAAGCACGCCGGGGCCATCCTTCCCGAATCGCTCGTTTGGCTCTGGAGATGAGCCCATTCTCAGCGGAGGAGTACGGCGATTGCCCGCTCCCGCTGCTTCCGCTGACGTCAATTCCCCTTGCCGACGATCTTAAGAGCCACGTAAGGAACCAGAAACAGAACAACGGCCTGCAGCTTCAAAAATCCCAGGCTGCAATAGATGATCAGCTCGAACTCCTTCCGGCTGATGTTGAACCATCGGCTGTGCATGCTGTAGGCCCAATCGATACCGAAGATGCAAAAAACGAATGTGAACAACATCAGGCCAAAGGACAATAGAACGCAGAGGCCCAGCGCTTTCGCCGTCTTATCGAGAGTCCATTGATTATCCATGAGAAGTCTCGGAAGGATGTGATCTGAATCAGGTTTCAAATTCCAGGCTGGCTACCAGGTAATTCAAGAAATCCGTTTCTGTGATGATCCCAACAAGGTCTCCCTGCTCTACGATTGGCAGGCTGTGGACATGGTGTTTCATCATCAGACGAATAGCCTCGCGGAATGTCGTTTCCGGAGGGATCGTGATAGCGGGAGAACTCATCACGTGCCGGATCTCGATCAGGTCAGCCAGTTGCGAAAGGATGCCCTTGGCCCCAATCATCACATCGATGTCGCGCCGAGAGACAACTCCGACGACATTGCCTTCCTCGACCACGGGCATGTGATGGATTTTCTTTTCTTTCATTAGAGCGGCGGCCTCATCCAGAGACTCCGACGGCACCGCTTTCCAGACTGCGGCCCTCATGATTTCACCGACCTGCGGCGGGTCGTTAAGTATCTCTTCCATCAGTTGCGCTCCTTTAATTAATGACGTTGCTCACAGGTCGCGAACGCTCAGCGGCACGACCTTTGGTACGCGAACCCGAGGGTCATTGTTCAGCGCAGAGCACTCCTTGCAGAACCGATGACAACGGTCGGTAATAATGATCTTGCCACAACCAAGGCATCGCAACGGTTTCTTTTCATGGTCCAGGCGCAATGCGCTGTAGCGATCGGGAAAAATTCGCGGGTTCTTCTGTCGTCTCATCTTCATGGCTGCCTCCGTCAGGTGAGGTGAGCGGATTAGCGTGAAGAATGATGCGGGAAGCGGATGTGAAGTGTCAGAGGGTTGTTTACGTCTTCAGATTCTCTGGGAGCCATGGTTCCCAGCCTTCAACCGCATGCATTCTTTGCCGGAATCAGGCCTGCCTTGAATGCCTCAAATCTGGCACCAACTGGTGAAGAATGAGCGGGACTGGGCGCATGCGTAGGATGGCGTCCTCGCCCGTCTGAGACCGTGTCCACCTGAGACGGCCATCTGAGGCTGCCTTGCGGTCGCAACCTGGGCACGCCAGAGCCCAACTGGCTTTCGGAAGCGACCGGAGCCCACTCTGTCGGCGAGACGCCGAAGCACCGAGCAAACACTCCAACATCTTCGCGCGGTGCGGAGAAGTCACAGAGTCAAGCTCTGACATGTCAGCAGAGCTCTGTGCAGTGAAGTCGCCGAGGATGACTTTCGAGCCAAGCTGCATCGATTCCTCGACGCATATCTTGCAGTCGCTATGAGGGCCATCTTGCAGCCCCATGCGGAATCTGCAGTTCTGGCCGGTCGGTTGAAAGGTGAATAACCTGTACCCGCGACCTAATTCACATCCTGCACGCACCTGAAGCCGACGAATGGGAATCTCGGTGGGGCGGCGCCGTTGCGCTGGTCGAGGCGGCTGCCTGAGTTGACGCTGCACATGCTCTTGCCGTCCATGAAAGAGCCGCCGATGTTGCCGTTCATCTGATTGGTGAATTCACGGACATTGCCCGCGAGGTCGAAGATTCCGAAGGGGCTGCGTCCGCTCGGGAACTGTCCGACTTTTGCCACGCCGCGGAAGCCGTCTACGCTGCCGTCGGTCATGCCGCCGTCGTTGGCGTTGCAGAGCTCCGGGCGCCAGTTCTTGCCAAACGGCCATTCACGGTTGTCGCCGCCTCTGACCGCGCGGGTGAACTGGCGATTGCTTGGCAGACGTTTTCCCGCCCACGTTGCGTAGGCGTAGGCGTCATACCAATCCAGTTTTGTGACCGGGTAGTCTTCCCAGCCCGAGGTGTAGGTTCCGAAATCATCGGGGACGTGATTCTTGCCGCCCTGGACGCCGCCCGGCATGATGCCGGCTTCCATCATCTCCTGGCGGGATGCGTAGAAGTTGCCGTCTTCGCCGTAGAAATTCTTTTCCTCCGGGTGGCAGTAGATGTGGCTGTTTGTCTTTTCAAGGAAGCGGAGGAATCGGGCGTATTCACGATTGGTGGTTTCGTAGCGGTCCATTTTGAATGCGCCGACTCGGACGGGTTCGTCGTATTCGTTCGTGTAGGCGCCCGCGGGGATCGTCACCATCCTGGTCGGGCCTTCGATTTTGTCGTAGGCCATGTCTATCCAATCGAGTACGGTGTCGCGGACTTTCATGAAGTGCTCGCTGTCATCGAAACCAAGGCGTAGCTCGATACATTCCTTCTTCAGCAGTGCCCACTTGTTGTCCTTGTAGTATTTCATGGCCTGGGCGTAGTGAGCGGCCACTGCGCGGCGTTCCTTTTCATCCCGGATGGCGACCTGGATTTTCGTAATGAGGTCAAAGTGCTTGTTGACATCCGCGCCCCTTGACTTGGCGGCCATGAAATGACTGTTGGCGTCATCCCACAATTTGCCACGGCGCGGGCCGGCCGGCTCATTCTTCGCGATGTAGTAGGCGAAGACCATCATCGATATGTGATAGGTACCCCCGTCGACGCTGTTGGCCGCGTTCTGTGCCAGGCGGTAGAGGATTGGGCCCTCGAGTTCTGTGTAAGGGCGGCGGAAACGCGCTTCGCCGCGCACGAGAATCATCTGTTCCTTTTTCTCGTCCCAGTTTTCAAATTTCGCGCTTGTCTTGGATTTGCCGACGATGACGGTTTCATCTTTGAGGGTTTTGATGTGAGGCTTGGCCCATGAAAGCACGTTGGCCATGAGGTCGGCTTCGTCACGCAGTCTGTCGATCTGGCTGAAGTGGTATGAGTATTCGTTCTTGGCACGGGCGTCTTTGCAGAGCTTGGCGACCTCCCAGACTTTGAACTCTCTGAGCATCTCCTCGATCCGGGCGATGAGCTCCTCATACAGCCGCTGGGATTCGTCTCTCGCCTGGGCCTCGATCTTGCGTCCCATTTCCTCCTGGAACTGCGCGACGCGGACTTCCAGGCTTTCCATCTCTGCCAGGTAGTCACGGGAGTGCACCATGATCTGATGGATACCGCAGTCTTCGAAGGGAACGAGGAGGCGCTTGGCTTTGGCCAGTTCCTCCGGGGTAGGGGCAAACTGCAAGGCCATGGTTTCTTCCATGCTGCGCTCAGCCACAGCCGCCATGGCCGGGGCCCCCCGGCGACGCCGCCGGCGACTGTTCATCTCGGCTTCGGGGTCTGGCTCGACCACGGTCACATCTTCCCTAGCTTCGATGGGGACGAATTCGAGGCCGGTCAGCTCGAAGGCCTTGTCCTTTGCTTCATTCCATTGCTTCCTGGCGATCTCTTCGACGTTGGAAACATCCACCAGAATCATAGTTTCCACTGTCGGGGTACGATCACTGTCCGGTACCTGGTAGAAGAGTTGGATCGCATCCCCGAATTTATGATCGGCAGTCAGGATTTCTGCCTGCTCACGGACCTTGCTCATGATGAACCTGGCATGGTCCTGCTCCTTCCGGTCAATTTCGGTAATGGCCACTTTGCCGAGCTGTGCAAGGGTGTCTTCTACATCCGTGCCGACAGCGCTGTTCATCACGCGTTCGATGAAGCTGCGTGATTCGTAGAAACGGTTGGGGTGCTTCTCAGAGAAGTCGATGGCCCGATCCATCCAGGTCTGCAGATTGTTCTTTTTCTTGATAGCGGCGTTGAACTCATCCTTGAAGCTCTGAAATTTTGCCACTTCTTCCTTGCTGTAATCGCGGCGGAACGTCGGCGGAGCGATTCGTCTGGTTTGTTGCTGGTGTTGTTTCTCGAGATCCTTCTGGTTGGACATGTACTTCACCGCGATGAAGGCCACGACAATTGCCAGCGGGGTAAAATATAGAAACGACATGCCGCTGCGCTGCTGGCGCCTGGCTGCATACGCGCGGCGGCTCGCGCCGGCGGCCATTGCAGGTGCGCCTTCGTCCTCGTCCTCCCACTCTTCCTCTTCCTCATCCTCCTCTTCGTCTTCTTCCTCCGCGTCTACATCACCCCAGTCCACATCGTCATCGTCCTCTAAATCATCTGGCTCCTCCTCCTCTTCTGCCTCCTCTCCCGCGTCTTCGACTTCAGCGGCTTTCATACTTGGCTGAGTGGAGATGTCGTATTCCTCATCCCGTTCCTGGAAGGTCTCCTCTTCCTGTTCCTGGTAGGTCTCCTCTTCGGCTTCCTGGTAAGTCTGTTCCTCGTCGCCGACGACGGTGGCAGCCGCAGCCGCGGCGCCGTCTGCTGGTTGCCTCGACATGGCACCGTTTGCTCCATCCATCTTGCGACGTTCCGCTGCGGCCGTTTCATCAAGTTCGTTGAGAAGAGCGTCCAGCGCATCCAGCAGATCGGCGGGGGTCTGGTAACGATAACGACGTCCTTTACCAAGCATCTTTCGGACGACCTTCCATGTCTCCAGCGAGACATCCGGATTCATGCTGCGCAGATCTTTGGGGTTCGTGCGATGATGCCGCTTGATGGTTTCGAGTGTGCTTTGGCCGCGATAGGGTGGCTCGCCCGCAAGAAGCTCATAGAAGATGATCCCCAGAGAATAGATGTCAGAGCGGATATCAAGATCTTTGACTCTCTTGCCCTGTTCGAGGGACATGTAAAGCGGCGATACTGTCTGCTTCCTGTGGCCGTAATCGAGGATGACAACGCGGCCCTCGGCAGTCAGGACAATATTGGTCGGTTCAATGTCCTTGTGAACAATTTCCAGATTCCACGCATGCTCGAACGCTGCCGCGACCTGTCCGATGATTTCTATGGCCTGTCGTTCTGAGAGCTTGCTCCTGGATTTGAGCACCTCGCTGAGCAGGATGCCTTCCACGAATTCGCTGACCACTGCCGGGCCCTTGTCCAGGAGAATCAGGTCGTGTACCCGGGCGATGGATGGATGGTCGAGCTCCTTTGCAGCCTGGATGTCTTTCTTTTCTTTATCACTGACATCTTGCCGGATTCGTACGGCGTAATACGTTCCGTTCCCGCTCGGGCTGGCCTTGAATATCGGACCGGCACCGCCATCTCCAAGTTCGTCGAGTAATTCCAGATCGTCCGGATTAATGCTGCTTTGAAATGAGGGCCGGAGGGCTGTCGCCCCCCTGGTCTTCTGACGACTTTCCTCAATAATGTACCCCTGTTCCTCCATGAAGTCTTCAAAGCTCAGATCTGCAACTTTTTCGCATGCGTCTTCATATTCGCGGAGCAGTTGGGCTTTTTCATCGTCGTCAAGGATGCCCTTGGAGACGAGATTATTGAGAACTTGCGTCGATTCAGACATGACACCTCTCTTGGCAGGGGCGGTGAGATTGGAGGGGGAACGCTGATTGTGCAGTGGGGTGGGACGACTAAATCTAACAGATATTGTCTTTTGTTCTAACCCTTTGGGCGATTAACGTGTAGGTTTCAGAGCCCAGAAAATTGTAGTGCCCGGGACAGACATTCTCTCCGATCGGCGTCCACAGCAGCCAATACACGCACTACAATCTGATCCGCGATTACAGAAGGCTTACTCACAGATAATTTCGCCTTCTCGATGATCGTGATGTGCCGCAGGTGCGAAAGACTTTCATGCATGGGCCGGCAAGCAGACTGTGGCACATGGACTTTTCGCGGAAATGTGGAGTTATCCCTGAGCAGTCCTCTCCTTGCGATCCGCCCAAACCCACCCTTCTACTCTACCAGTAAATCCAGCGGCGAAATTGCTCATGTGCTGCCTCAGGGAGGGCATCGATATTGGGGATGATCCAACGGTTGTCATGGATATCCAGGAGCACTTTGCCGGTTTTTCCGTAGTCCTCCGTACTGTTATAGCTCCACTTCATCATGAGGGTCTGAGGGCCGGAGGCGGTATCGACTTCAAACTCGAGCACGCCGTATATCTTGCGGATGCGACGTATCTGAAGGATGACCCGCTCGAAGTAATGGCGACCAAGTGATTGTCTGATGAGTGACTGCGAATCCACGTTGAACTGGCTCAACGCTTCGATGACGCCTACCTCGTACTCGTGTTCCCCCCGGTCCTCTTCACAGCGAAGCGAAATGAAGGAATCCGGATGCGAAATAGGAAAAGCAAGGACGGCATGAACCCCCTGATGCTCTGACTCCGGCTTATCGATGAGCCGGACGTGCAACAAGCCGGAATTCCCGCGATAGATCCGGGTAGTCTCGGGGTCGAGGAATTGGAGCGTGTGCTTGGATTGATTGTGCATCATGATTCTATTCTCGTATTGGAGAGCTTTGATTTGATGGTTTCTTATGCGACGGATTCCAGGAGCTCGTTCTGAATGTCTACCATGTGGGAATAGATTCCCTTGCGATCCATGAGTTGCTGGTGGTTGCCTTCTTCCACGACGCGGCCGTTGTCGACCACGTAAATGCGGTCGGCATTGCGAAGCGTTGAGAGCCGATGAGCGATGGCGATGACCGTGCGGTCCTCGGCAAGCTTTTGCACAGCCCTCTGAATAGCGAATTCAGTTTCGGAATCGACGGACGAAGTAGCCTCGTCGAGAACCAGCGTCGGCGGATTGCACAGCAGGGCCCGGGCAATGCTGATGCGCTGCCGTTCTCCGCCGGAAAGCCCGGCACCGCGCTCTCCGAGCTCGGTCTCATAGCCCTGTGGCTGACTCATGATGAATTCATGGGCCTGGGCAGATTTCGCCGCGGTCAGGATGTCGTACAGGCCAGCCTGTGGCCGGCCGTATGCAATGTTGTCGCTGATGCTGCCGCGGAAAAGAAACGGCTCCTGCAGAACGAGCCCGACCATACGGCGGAGGTCCTGCGCCCGGAATTCCCGAATGTCCGTTCCGCCAATGGTAATTGTCCCTTCCTGCGGTTCGTAAAAGCGGCACAGCAGATTGATGAGGCTGCTTTTTCCGCTGCCGCTTCTGCCGACGATGCCGACCATCTGTCCCGGCTCGATACGGAGATTTATGTCTTTTAGAATCGGGTGTGCTGGTTCGTACCCGAAGGTGACATTCCGGAATTCTATGGTCCCCGGCTCGGGGGGGCCATGCGCGAGTTCGGGATCGGCATCCGGCTCTTCGGGCGTATCGAAGATCTCGAACACCCGCTGCGAGGACGCGACAAAACCGGTCAGCCAGTTTGTAAGCTGGGTCAGCATCTGCAGCGGACCGTAGAACATTCCGAGATAGCCAAGAAAGGCCATCAGCGTACCGAGCGTGAGACCGGTGTCTGACAGAACAAGCCTCCCGCCTGCGAACCAGACGATGAATCCGCCAAGGCTGAATACAAAAGCCATGAACGGGCTGAACGTCGCCACACTGGTCTGCACATGCAGAGACGCTTCCTGCAGCATGCCGGCCTGACCATCAAACCGCTCACTTTCATGTTTTTCCTGGGCAAATGCTTTTACCAGCCGGATGCCAGCGAAAAAGCCGGTCAACGTGGACGACAACCGTGAACGCCGATCTGAAAGCTGATAATAACGCGGATGCACCCGGTGCCAGTA
>JASLXP010000424.1 GCA_030740295.1 Planctomycetota bacterium | reverse complement strand
AGAGGGTGCCGGTTACGCGGGTGGCATCATCAGTGCCGCACTGGATGGGATGGCCTCTGCCCTGGCGATAATCCGGCGATACGCGGCCCCCAAATGACGACGTGGTCTTGACGCTCCGCGGCAAGTTTTCTTCGTGGTCTTGACGCTCCGCGGCAAGTTTTTCTTCGTGTTCTTCACCCTCCGCGGCGGCTCCAAGCGAGAGATATCGAGGCTCTGCGCCAAGACACATTGGAGAGAGAATACAAAAACTGAACAGAAAACTTCACTCTTTTATGATTTCAGGTACGTTCATATTCTGAGTGCAAATAGCTGTATGGCTGTGCTTTACATGGTCAGTCCAAAATCCATGATGACCAAACCTGAAGTGAAACATGAAATTTCACTAATTACTGAACTCCAGTTCCGAGAATACGAAGGCTAGGACAATTCTGTTCAGACACAGCCATCCTGAGTTTCAGTTTAAAGGCTCACGCAAAACTTAAAGTCCCAGCTCAGGAATTTGCCCTACCGCCGATAATTAGTGCGACAGATTTCCCCAACCCAAATCTATCATTATGTCATTCTGGGCTACCACGCTCCCATACACTGACCCCGGCCAATTCAAAGGCGGGATTCGTACCCGTGATGCTGTCCTGCGCAATCTGCAAGCAGACGCATTTCGTTCGGCATCGCAGAACCAGGTGACTGACCAGGCGGCCAACGCGCGTTCCGGCGCAGCGGCCACCAACACCCGGGCAGCGACGGCACAAATCAGCCAGGCGGCAACCGCGCTGAATCAGAAGAATATCCAGCTTGAAAGCCACGAACAGGTCCTCCGGACCCCACTTGCCTACCACGTGGATAATGCGGGAGCTGCCGGCGCTGTGATCACCACAAGCACAGACCTGAACACTCTCATCAATTCGGACGCCACCCCGGGAAGCAACACAGCCAACGCCAGTTCAATAACCTCGACCGCCCTGCCCGGTGGTGACCAGGCCAATGATGCTCACCTGCTCGTTCCGGGCGATGACATCACCATCACGGGCACAGAATACGATGGTACCGCAATCACCACAGCGACATTTGTATACGGGGCAGCTAACAACGGAACAACTGTTGGCGACCTGATCGAATTCATTAATGGAACGGGTATCGGGGTCGGCGGCGGCACCGATAAATTCACTACAGCATCGATGGACCTTATCGGTCCTGGCGACGAGCATAACGGCAAGCTGCGTCTGGTCGCGGACAACGGCGGGCCTGGGATGCTCTCGATTGATATAGATGCCCCGGACGCGCACGTAACTACAGCCAAAGACGGCAGCGTGACCAACCGTGTAACGGAAATCATCACCGGCAGCACTTCTGGTATCGTTAATGACTTAGAGACCAATGCCGGCATTAGCGATGGCGATACCTTGAGTTGGACTGGAACGGATTCTGATGGAACCCCCTTCGCCAGTAGTTTTACAGTCAACACGGCCAACGTCGGTTTTGACGGTGTGAACGATCTGGTGGCCGCCATCAATCTCAACGTGCCGGATGCCTCCACTGTGGCCCTTTCCGGCGGGCAGCTCAGGTTTACCGCAGAAGACGCAGGCGACGTCCCTCTCGCGCTTACCATCACTAACGCGACGGCAGGCGGCACTCCGTTTGGCTCTTTCGCTGACACTAACACCAACGGCGTAACGGGCGTTAATGCATTCTCATCTTTCACGCTCGACCATGATACGGCCGCCACCAGTGTCACTACAGGCACTGACCTGAACAGTCTCGACCTCATCGACGATACGAATATTCTGAACACGGGGGATGAAGTTCGCGTCACCGGCACCCAGAAGAGTGGGGCGACTATTGGTGCGAACATTGAATTCATCTACGGCACCAATGGAACGACGGTCGGCGACCTAATCAACTTCCTCAACGGATCGGGCATTGGTGCCGGAGGAGGAGACGATAAATTTGCCGCGGCGACGGTGACTCTGACATCCGGCGATCCCGGAACGCTGAGAGTGCTGGAGGACAGTAACAGCGGAGCGGAACCTGTAACCATAGACCTCAATCTTCAGGACGAAGGTAAACACATCGTGTTCCAGGATTTTGTCGGTCCGCCTTCGCCGGACCTGCTGAGATTGGATGTGGATACCGAACAATCTGAATTCCTGGCACGCGGCTCTGCAAACATCGCCCAAGACCAGGGCGGCAACCAGGCCGCGTATGCTGAGCTAAGCACATTCGATGGGGAGGAAAGCACAGCATTCAATTCGCTCACTCAGAATGCCCAGGTTACGCAGACCTTCGATGTCGATCTGACCACGACCGTCCTGAACTGCACACTCGCCAACAACTTCGGCGCGTTCCACGGGGCACGCTTCCGTGAGCTGCATTCAACCGATGACAACAATGCGGCGCAGGCCATATTTACGAATGGACAGCGCCAAGGTTCCGCGGCCGACAGTATTCTGCAGAACGCCATCGCCAGTGGTGGAGACGCGGACAACACCCGCACCATGACCGCAACATTCAGCCAGACCGGCGATGTGCGCCACACCGGCATCATCGACATGACCCGCAAAGAGACCGTGGCTCTCACTCCGAGAGGCGTCGACATCCTTGCCAGGTACGCGGCAAACTCCGCACAGAACACCAGCGCCTCATCCCAGGAACAGGTCCAGTCTCAAAATGGAGCAGCAGGCATCAATGCCCTGGCTGACACGACCGAGGACGGCGGCGACGCGCAGAACATCTCCACAGGCAACCTGGTCGGCACCGATGCGGTGACGGTGGCAAACATCAGCAGCGTTGTGCTGTAGCCAAGCATGAACATGAGCTGGAGAACCAGCGCCGCCGGACGTTCATCCTGATTCGTGAGTAGCTCACCTCAAGCCGACGCGGCCTCGTACGCGTCGATCTTATCTTCATGCTGAAGCGTTTGAGCAATATCGTCGAGGCCCAGCAGCAGGCATTCTTTTTGGTGTTCCTCGATCTCGAAACTGATTGCCAGCCCATCGCTGTCTGAGATCTGCTGTGCATCGAGATCGACGTCCAGTTCATAGCCTTCCGTTGCATCACACCGGCTGAACAGCTCATCCACCTGTTTCTGCGGCAGGC
>JASLXP010000423.1 GCA_030740295.1 Planctomycetota bacterium | reverse complement strand
TGTTCTCCGGATGCTCCATCACGCACCTCCCTCGTCCGCGTCATCGAGCAGCGCGCTGGATTCCATTGACCACCAGACTCGCCAGGCCATCGAGAGCCCGGCGATGGAGCTGCCGAGGGCGATACCCCGGAAGGCCGCGGTGTTTACCTGTTGCAGAATCCACAGACGGATCTGCGTAATGCTGAGAGAGTCGAAACCAATGGTTCTCAGAACCCAATCAGCCGCGGCGACGCCCGGCGGGATCTGGCCTAGCATGACCAGCAGCGCGGCCAGCATCAGCAGAAAGGATTCGCCCGATTGCAGCCGGAACGCTCGGTACGCGGCGGTCGCAATGTAGAAGGCCAGAAGAGAGAACATGGCCGAGCCAAGCGCGATGTAGAAGCCCTTGAACAGGATGTCGTACGCCTTGTTGGCGGCGGAGTTGTCCAGGATCAGATTAGCGATCTTCCTCTGAGAATCGGCCGCGCCCCGTAGGCCCCCGAGGGATTTCTGGAGCTCAGGTGCTGCGGCCTCCTCGTCTTCCGCCTTCAATGCTGTCAGGGCTGCGGGCGCCGCGGTTCCTGCGGTTTCGAGATGTGTGGCCAGCAGGTCCGAGGGATGTTCACCTTTCTCGAACGGCGGCCGTTGTTGATTCGCCAGTTTCTGACGAACAGATTTGAGGGCGTCGACAAGTTTTTCCTGGGTCGCGGTGCGCTCGGCCAATGTCGCGGTTCGATTGATTTCGGGCGGGAGGTCTTCCTCCGGCCAATCTTTCATGTGACGGGGAATGGGGTTCTTCTTCGCACTGCTGATGACCATCGCCTGCACCGCTGCGAGCCGTTCGACATCCTTCGCCATGTGCGAGCTGACGGACCGTGCGTGCCAGATGACGAAACCGATGATGCAGGAAATCAGCATACTTACGATAAGCGCGATCGAGACTCCCCACTGTTTACGCTGCCGAATAATATTGCCGCCGTGCGCGTTCAGAATACTGATCGCTCCGAGGGCAAAGGCCATGGTGCCGACCGCGGTGAAGCCGATGGAGATCCGTTCGTCGTACTTTCCGAATTCGAAACCGCCTGTTCCATCTGTCGCGACGCCGATTTTTTCAGGAAGTATGAACTCCAGAAAAAAGTAAAACCCCGCAAGGAAAGTAATGAGGACAGTCAGTTGCCTGCGCATGTTTACTCACCGCCTCCATATTTTCCGAACAACCATTTGGCGAGGGGGATGTCGTAGCCGCTGACTACACTTTCCGCGTTAATGGATGCAATCGTTGCCCACACCACACCGGTCAAGATAATGGCGAGGATCACCAGCTTGCCGATGTCCTGCCCGCGCAACGAGCCGGTCTGGACCGGGTCTTTGCTGAGGTAGGCGCCGGTGGCGTAGAGCTCTTCGCCGATGATGGTGTAATCGCAGGTGGTGATGAAGAAAGGGATCTGTTCGTTCGAGATAGTGCCGGCTACCTGGATGGCGCCGACCTGCTGTCCGGCTTCTGCAAGGATGAGGGATTCGGCGGCGAACGTTCCAAAGAGGAAACAGGCAGCGGCTTTCTCACGATGCGCGATGCCCATGTACCCGGAGGCATACGCGAACTGTTCGCCTGAAAGGAACGGGATGTCTTCCTGGCGGTAGAGCTCTCCCTTGCCCTGCCGGCGATACGTCTGTTCCGCGGCAGATTGAACGATAGCCATCACTTCCGGATCGTTCTGAGGGATGATGATCCTCGAAGCGAATTGAGCGGCCTTGCCGGTGATGTGTTTCAGAATGCCAAGGCAGGCGAAGAGGACGGAGTTCACGCCGACGAGACCCGTGCTGAACATCATGGGCCTTCCCATCTCGACAGCGCGGCCGATGGCTTCCTCTACAGCATCGACACCGGGAATGCGGCGAACAAAAAGTCGTTCGCCCTTGCGTGCACGATGGATGTAGTAATAGACCGGCCCAAGCAGGGCGAGGAGCAATAGGTCGAGCACCAGGTTCGAGTGTTCGAGTCCGGGCATGGCTCAGTCGTCCTCCCTTTTGCGCATTGCTTCGGGCATTACCTCGGATAGCGGTTTTGCAGAACTGCCCGACAGTGACTCGATGCGCTGGATCAGCCGTTCGACGTTGTCACGTTCATTCAGCAGCGCGGCCCATTCGGCCATTTTTTTGAAGCCGAAGAATGCGCCAAGTGTCGGCTGCGCAAAGGTGACCATGTTGGAGGCCACTGTGGAGATGGGCTTGTTCAATTCCAGGAAGAATATGGCTGGGGTCTGGAGCTTTCGGCGCACGACCGTCCCGGCCAGGTAATCGATGATGTCGTCGCGCCTCTCCGGGCTCAGCTCGGCAGGATCGAAGGGTCCCCCAGGATCGCTGGGTTTGGCCGGGAGCAGAGCGGAATGGGCTTCCTTTGGACTGGACAAGGGAGCGAAGACCTAGGTTGGAAAGCGAGGCGCAATTAAAGCGGCGGATTATAGGGACGGGGCTCTTGGAGTGTCAATGGAGAGCGCCGGTCGGTCACTGCTTTGTGCTTGAGGCTGCCTGATGACCGCAACCGTGGCCGAAGTCTCTCGTTCTGGCCTCACGGGAGTTCTGCCGGCAAAGGCAGCTTCGCTATTCGAAACCAGAACTCATTGATGGTCTTGACCACATCGATGAATTCCTGGTAGTCCACCGGTTTGGTGATGTATGCGTTCGCTCCATTGGAGTAGGCGAGGCCGATATCTTCGCCCGTTTCGGATGTGCTGAGGACCACGACGGGAATCATTCCCAGGTCGTCGTCCTTGTTGATCCGTTGGAGAACTTCCTGCCCTGTGAGCCGGGGCATGTTTAGATCGAGGAGGATGAAATCCGGCCGCTGTGCTTCCGCATATTTCCCCCTCTGCCGGAGGAAATCCATCGCCTGCTCGCCATTCGACACGACATCGATGTCAATATCGATCCCCGCCTCCTCAAATGCGAGCATTGTGAGGTCGACATCAGACGGGCTGTCGTCTGCCATAAGGACGCGAATCTTTCGTGACACCGGTGTACTTCCTCGAAATTTCAGGTGCTCCCTCATCTGTGTGGAACCTCGGAGGGAAAGGCCATCACAGCCGCGGCTGCGAAGAATAGCGGACCGTTCATGACACGCATGCCATTTCAGGCCAGTTCCCGGTCAGGAATGTCGAAGAAGAAAGTCGTGCCCTGGCCGGGCTCGGATGCCACCCAGATCCGCCCGTTGTGGTACTCGACGATTCGTTTGCAGATGGCAAGGCCAATGCCGGTGCCGCGATATTCCGTGCGGTCATGCAGCCGCTTGAAGATGATGAAGATGGAATCCAGATACTGCGGCTCTATCCCAATGCCGTTATCCGTGACACTGAACACCCATCCGGGTGGGAGCGCTTCGGATCTGTCCGAGGTCTCACTACGGGCGGCCGCAATCTCCACGACTGTTCTTTTTGAATTCCGGAACTTGATCCCGTTTCCAATCAGATTCTGGAACAACTGCCCAAGCTGAATTCTCTCCGCGACGAGTGAAGGCAGGCCGTTATGAATCACCTCAGAGCCTGATTCTTCAATGGCGGTGGCCAGATCCTGGATTACCTGTTCAATCAGCTCGCCGGTATCAAACTCAGTGAACGTCTCGTGCACGCCACCAATCTTTGAGTAGTTGAGGAGGCCACTGATGAGCGTCTTCATCCGGTCAACGCCATCCACAATATTCCCAATGAAGCCCTGGGCCTTTTCATCAAGCTGCTTTGAATATCGGCCGGACAGGATCTGCGAGTATCCGTGCATGGCCCGCAACGGTTCCTGAAGGTCATGGGAGGCGACGTAGGCAAACTGGCTGAGCGATTCGTTGGAACGGGCGAGCTCGCGATTTCTGTCTTCGATCTCGCGGGTACGCCGTGCGACTCGCTGCTCGAGGCTCTCGTTCATCTGTTGCAGGCTTCGTGCGGCTCTCTCTTTCTCACCCAGGTATCCGGCCAGGAACAGGCTCACGCCGATACCGATCAGTGCGATGGCGATCGGGTTCCAGGTCTGGCGTTTGCCCAGATAGCCCTGGCTCGGGCTTGCCATACAGGTCCATTTGCGGCCGCCCACAAGCACGGTCTGCTGATGAAGCACTGAGATATTCTGGTAGTCATTCGGCTGGCCACTGGCCGCCCAGTGACGGTGAAGATACCTGGCCGCTTCGTCATCCGAGATCTGCACGTTGATATCTCTCCTGTCGAGAATCTTCAAAGCCATCGAGACCATATCTCGGACCCGGAACACACCGAGAGCAAAGCCTCCCAGGCTGTTCCTGCGCGTTTCCACATCTAAAGAAACCGTATCTTGCTCGTAGACCGGATAAAAGAGAAGAAACCCCCGGCTCTGCTCTTTATCCTGAACCAGCTCGACAGGCGCCGTGGCAACCGCCTTACCGATATCCATAGAACGGCGGAGGGCCTCACGCCGCTCGTGGTCGGATGCCTGGTCAAATCCGAGTGCGCGTTCGTTGCCGCGAATAGGCTCGACATAAAACACCGGGAAATACTCAGCCCGTGGTGCGGCTGGAACCATCACCCCCTGCGCATGCTTTTCTGTAAAGGAAAACCCGGGGAAACCATCTCCTTCTGCCTCGTTTTCAAATGCATTCCTTTGCCCGGAGGCGACCCGGGGAATCCATTCAAGCGCCTTGATGCTGGTGTCACCTTCCAGCATGTGCTTCACGTAGTTTCTGAACTCATCCCGATTCACATAGTCCGACGAACTGAAAAAGGCCGCTATCGCCCTGAGGTGGTTCTGCGCCCGTTCCACCTGGTTTCTGACAGAGGAGACAATCAGTTCAGCATCCAGATAGAACTCCGCACGAACCTGCCGGGACTCGAGGTCCCTTACCACCGCGTAAAGCGTAAGCGAGAGGATGAGCCCGGCGATGAACACTGCAATGCTGGCGACGCCCCGTCGCCGTTGAACTAGATCTACTTTGTCAGCCATCGGGAAACGTGCTTGGAAAGATGCTGAAAACAGCCCGCCCGATCTCCTGTGCGAATTCTAGCGGATCACGCCGCCTTGGAGAAGGCTACATTCGCCGGACGATCTCCCAGTTGGCCTTCACATAATCGGCCAGCGAGAGCACCGTCACCACTGCCACGACGCCCATGATCCAGTTCGACCACTGTCTCACCTCCAATTTGCTTGGAGAGCCGTCAGTCAGATGCTCCCAGACTATCAGGGCCAGAATGACGACCATGGCGACACCTTGAAGAGCGGTTTTGAATTTTCCGGTCTTTCGTGCGGCAATAATGATGTCCTTGGCTGCGGCGAAGGCCCTCAGAAGATTAATAAGCGCGTCACGATAAAAAATGGCCGCAATCATCCAGACGTGCGCATAGCCCTGGACAAGGAAGCAGAGGAAGACAGAGAAATTGCAGATTTTGTCTGCCAGCGGATCGAGAAGTTTTCCGGAATCGGTCACCAGGTTCTGCTTGCGTGCAACATAACCATCAAGGAAATCCGTGATCAAAAAGGTGATGATCAGGAAAAGGCAGGCAACCTTGGCCCACAGCGCATCCACCAGAAAGATCCCGATAAAGACCGGGCTCAGGACAATGCGGTAAAGCGTGAGTATGTTGGGAAGATGGCGCAATGGTATTTCTTGAACTGGGCGAGCAAGGTCCGACAAGAATAGTTTACAGCAGCAATCGGAGAAGAGATATCAGGTATCGTGAATGGTGAATGGTGAATGGTGA
>JASLXP010000422.1 GCA_030740295.1 Planctomycetota bacterium | reverse complement strand
TAGACGAAATCGCCGGCGACAACCTCCCTGCCGACCCCTTCCGGAAAGGCTTCATCGTCGATGAACCCGACGCCCTCTTTTATCCTGATCGTGTAGCTCAGGCCGTCGTCCGAAACCTCGGGCATGCCGACAGCGAGATTGGGTATGATCTCGTAGGGGCGCGCGAGATACTTGTAGCGGTAGAGTGTGTCGTAGACGTTGACGGTGATGATGTTCGCATAGATTGTATCGGACTGAATCGGATCGATATTGGTCGGTGATCCGTTCTCGGAATGGCGGTAGACCTTCAGACCCTCCCTTGAGTCGCCGCCACCGCAGCCCGACGTCACGACCAGCAAAGTCGCAACGGCCAGCCCAAGCCCCCTTCTCGTCATCGCTATTCTCCTCGTCATCCGCCTTCCCCCTTCGCGGTACCCGAATTGTCGGTTCATAATCGCATATCCGGCCGCCCTGTCGCAGCGGATACGTGAAAAAATGGGGACAGGCACCTGGGGTGAACCCCTCCGTTGAGACAATTCCTATTGGGACACTTGCAGTAATTGAGGTTGTTGGTCGTCGCCGGACCTGTGTGGAACTGTGAAAAAGCCCCGGCTTTTTCAAGCTACTGTGGGAATCCTGTTCTTCAGGATTTCCACCAGGAGCGTCAGTTTCCACAGGCCTCAGTTTTCTTTCTTTTTTGCTCCTTTTTTCTTTCTTTGTGGAAATCGACATGTGCTTCGGCCTGAAAGAAAGTCATGGTCGCTCCGACTGAGGCGACCTCGGTACTGGCGGCCTGCTCGAACTCTTCGGGCGGACGATAGTCCAACGCTGAATGCAGCCGACAAGGGTTGTAATACCGCTCGATGAACTCCTCGAGGTTCGCCCTCAGATGATCCAGATGCCGATACTGGTTCGCGTAGATCTCTTCCCACTTGAGCGTCTTGAAGAAACTCTCACAGCTGGCATTGTCGTAGGGATTCCCCGGCCGGCTCATACTGGGAATCATGTCATGCTTCCGTAATATCCGTACGTATTCGCCAGACGCGTACTGCACACCGCGATCGGAGTGATGCACCAACCCCGCCGCCGGTTGTCTGTCTTCAATAGCGTGTTCGAGTGCGGCTAGGGGCAAGCGGGTCGCCAGCGTTCGTTCCAGGGCCCAGCCAACGACCTTGCGCGAATACCCGTCCAGTATCACAGCCAGATACACGAACTCGTTCTTCAGCCGGATGTAGGTGATGTCTCCGACCCACAGCTGATTCATCCCTGTCAGCTTCATACGGCGTGCCAGGTTGAGATGAACCTCCAACTTGTGCGCTGAATCCGTGGTTCCCACGAACGCCTTCGGCTGGACCGCCAGCAGGTTATCTTCTCGCATCATCCGTGCGACTCGCTTGTGGTTCACCTGCATCCCACCACGCCGGAGCTCGGCGGTCACACGCCGGTAACCATAACGCCGCCGATGTTCAAACACGATCTTCTGAATCCCGGATCGAACCTCCATGTCTTCTTCCGCCGGTGCTCGCTCTTCGAGCGACCGATAAAAACTCGCTCGGCTCACTTGAGCGGCCTGACACATATGCTCGATACTCAGTCTGCCTTGCACCGGCATCAACTCCCGGATTTGGTCGTAGACGCCTTCGCGCCAGAGCTTCCTTTGCTCTGCCGTCGAGCCTCGACTTTGTGCAAGGCACCTTTGAAAAAATCCACCTCCAGCGTCTTCTCTGCCAGCACCCGTTTGAGCTTGCCTATTTCCCCACGAAGTCTTTCTTCGCGTCCGGTCGCGGCTGATTCATCCGGACTGTCGATAGCTTCGATTTGATCTCGCCACTTGTACAGCAGCGATCGTTTTATCCCGAGCTCTTTCGCTAGTGCGCTCACGTTCTCGCAGCTCTTCATCCGCTCCAGCGCCTTTTCTCGGAATGTCTTTGGATATTTCCCTACTCTTTTCTTCTTTCTAGTCACTTTGCATTTCCTTTCTCGCAAAGTGTACCCATTCGACTGTCTCACTTTAGGGGTTCACTCCAGTTCACTCCAGGTGCCTGTCCCTATTTAATTATTTGATCGCGATCATCTGGAGCTCGACCTGAGCGCCGACATTCAGGGCTGCGACCTGGACGGTGGCTCTTGCCGGGGGATCTTCCGGGAAGTACTCGCGGTATACGGCATTGAACCTGGGAAAGTCTTCGATGTTGGCGATGTATGCCGTCACGGAAACGACGTTCTCGAATTCCATGTCGGCTTCCTTCAGAACCTCGTGAATGTTCGCCATTGCCTGCCGCGTTTCGGCTTCGAGGCCGCCTTCCACCAATTCCGTGCTGTCGGGATCGCGTCCAAGGTGACCGGCGATGTACAGCGTGTCTCCAACAAGGATTCCGGGGCTGTACGGGAATCCAAAGTAAGGGTAGTGTTCGGGGCTGATCACTCTACGAACATTATCCGTCCTCTGGACAGACTGGCTCTGGGCGCCCTCGGTCGTTGCCCGGCTGACAACAGCAAGAACCGCCAGACAAACCAGTGCCCCTAGAAATGCGCTCTTCAACCTCATCATGGTGCCTTCCTTTTTCTTGATGATGTCCTGATGTCGTCGAACTACTGCCGGCCAGCTGCGGCTCTTCCCAGCTCGATGGTCGAATCCGCCTGGGCTCCCGACATGAGGAGGGCCGAAAACGCCTCACTGACACGTTGCTCGACGTTGTCGGCACCGGCCACCGTCATGTTGGCGATGCCGGCGCGTTTGGTTTCCGCCAGGACCTCCTGATTTCCTTCTTCTGCCTTGAT
>JASLXP010000421.1 GCA_030740295.1 Planctomycetota bacterium | reverse complement strand
ATCGGATTCCGTGGCAGTGAGACGGAGCCGATACCTGCCCGGCGGCAGTTCTGTCACCGGCATCACGGCTTCAAATGCTGTGTAAGACGGACTTCCCAATGTTTGGCTTTTTATTTTGCGGCCGCGGGTGTCAAGCAAAGTCACCTTCAACTTTACGTCTTTGAGTGAGAGCTTGCTGACGCCCAGCTTTGCCGACACCTTCACAGGCGGCCGGTCATTGAATGTAGCCTTGCTGCCAATGCTGAACGACAAGGTGTCCGGCAACTCGCCCTGCCGTCGGGCAGCGTAAACGGCTTCTCCGCCCTCGTTCAGAATGTTCAGGGAGATCGTCCACATTCCTTTCGACGCGTTAACGACAAACGGAATCGCTGCCGATGTGATGCCTTTCCCTTTTGCGGCGGCAAAAGACTTCTGGAATCTCTCCGTACTGTCGCCGGTAGTCAGCAGAAGCTCGCCTCGGTAATTAGCGCCTTTGCCGCCGGTATCTCGGAAATTGAAAACAGCCTGATTCTTCCCCTTGCCAACATCATCGATCTGCAGGGACACCGGTTCTATGCGGGGCTGGCCCAGGACGAGCCCGCCGAATTGGAGCGGGTCGTGCCAACTGCTCACTCGGTTCAGGCTGGTGTATTCGCCGGTATCCCAATCGGCGCTGGTAACATTGAAGCGGACGCTGTGCCCGGCGGGAGCGGAATGAAGTCCCACGGATTTAAACGGCAGCGCCATCTCGATGATCCAGTAATCCTGCTGAATGCTGATTTTCCGCTTCAGTTCCGATGACCAGGTGAGATCCGTGTCGCGCACCTGTTTCGTATCGAGCGGACCGACTCCTCCGGGATCGCGAACAGTGCGCAATCTGTGGTGGGCATCGAACAGGACGCCCTCGCTGTTCAGGATGAGCTGGTAATACTCGGTGCCGGTACCGTAGGCATCGACGAAGACTTCGACTTCATCGTCCTTCCAGATGTGCGCGTCATCCGGCACGTGAGTCAGGGCGCGCAGGGCACTGTCCGGTTCACGCTGTAACTTTACTGCGAGGTAGAGATTCTTTTCGTCATACGCGGCCCATGCCTCTCGGCGGTGTTTCGCCAGAACCGTCGACAGGCCAATCCGAAACGAACCGAGCCTGGCAGATTTGTTCTTCCAGCAAGGCTCGACGAGTTTGCCGTCAATGGCAGGCGGTGTCTGTGTTTTTGGGATCCGCCATTCGGGAACTTGGGGATTCTTCTTGCTCTGTGACTGCGTTGGCGTGATGAATTGGATGTCTTCCAGTATGGAGGCGCGGATAGAGGTGCTGAAGATCAGGACCAGGTAAAGCGCCAGTGCTGTTGAGAAGCTGACCTCTGTTGTGCCGGTGGGACGCCGGCGTCCCCAGGGATGAAAGCCAGGCTGCCTCACTTGGAGATTCTCATTGCAGTTATCTCTCAAAAGGCCCTTTTGCATAACGGAACTCTTTAAGTGTTTCATGAAGTCGTTCACCTCGTTTGCTTCCCAGCGCGAACCGCAGGCCATAGGCACCGAACGCCAGGTTTGGCAGTGCAGGTTCGACGATAGATGCAGGCTTCAAAAGATCAAGACTGCCGTGAGCGAAGCTCTGAAGGCCGTCCGGGGAAGTCACATCCCAGCGCAGACGCCTGATTCCAGCTTTCCATTCTGAATCACCGACTTCTATGCGAGCGGACAGACAGCGATCCGGGCTCATTGCTATCTTGCCCGAGAGGAGGGTGGCTGAAAGCGCCGGAGTGGTAAGCGCTTCCAATCTGCAATCGTCTACAAAACAGACCGGGGCTTTCTGTCCGGTGGGGACTGTGCGGAGACCTACCTTCAGATCGGCTCGCCCGGTCTTGCCGAGGTGCAAGGTGAATGTGCGCTCGAAGTATTTCCACTTCCCCCTGGTTGCCTGCATGCGGATGCTCGTTGCTGAGAGTGGCGGTTGGCCGGATTTACCCCACAGACGGATGCCCGTGTGCGCCGTATGCACATCCGATCCGCTTGCGAGAAGAATCCAGCAAGAGAGTCGAATTCTTTTGCCGTTGTGCTGCCGGAGTCTCTTTACATCCAACATCTGTCGTACACCGAGAAAACGATCCGGCCCGACTGTTCCGAGGTCGAAGCAGAGAGATGTCTTGCCGCTGCGTTTTTCAATTTCGTCGTAGAAGATTGAACGCGCGATCAAGCGGTCACTGGTTTCCTTTCTTGGAGGCCAGTCGGAAAATCGCCATGCCCTGGC
>JASLXP010000420.1 GCA_030740295.1 Planctomycetota bacterium | reverse complement strand
CCTCCTTCCGCCTTCTGTTCTTCCCTGACACCCGACACTTGACAACGGGCACTGGTTTCCTGACACCCGAGACTTGCTTCCCTGATCCCCGACACCTGACACCTCCTTCTGCCTTCCGTTCTTCCCTGACACCTGACACCTGCTTTCCTAACACCCGACACCTCCTTCTGCCTTCCGTTCTTCCCTGACACCTGCTTTCCTGACACCTCCCTCTACCCCATCTTTTCTGCCGCTTCCAGCAGTCCTTTCATATATCCGATGGCGAACAGACGGCCGCGCATGGTGTAGCCGAAGCTCTCGTTCGAATCGCCTTCCATGGTCGGCACGTGGTCGGGCCGGCAGGAGCCGTCGAAGCCGACTTCGTTGTAGGCCTGGATGGCTGCGAACATGTCCGTCGGCCCATTGTCGTGAAACGTTTCAACAAAGTTGTCTGCCGTGCCGCGAACGTCGCGAAAGTGGGCGAAATGAATCTGGTTCTGTTTGCCGAAATGGCGGATCGCATCCGGGACGTCGACACCCATGGCCGCGAAGTTGCCCTGGCAGAAGGTGATGCCGTTGTATTCGCTCGGCACCATGTCGATAGCCCGCTGAAAATTGTCGATGTTACGGAAGAGGCGAGAGATGCCCCGGAGTGGCGAGAGCGGCGGATCGTCGGGATGGAGGGCCAGGTAGACTTTCGCCTTCTCCGCGACAGGAACGACCCGTTCCAGGAAGTATCGATAATTCTCCCAGAGCCGATCTTCCTCAACGATGCCGGCCTCGGTTAACGGTTCATCTTCGGTGTCTTTAAGATCAAAGCCCGAGACCAGTGCACCACCGCGGTCCGGCACTGCCATCTGCGTGCGATACCATCCAAGTACCGCCATGAAGTTGTAGCAGACGACCGGAATGCCGAGCTTCCCCATGTTGGTGAGCATGGTGCAGAAGCATTCGATCTCCTCGTCGCGCCCGTCCTGGCCGAGCCGGATGTTGTTCATGGACGGGCTCGATTCGATGACTGCATGGCGGAAGCCCTCCCCTTCGACGGTTTCTTTGAGTTTCCTGAGAGGTTCGTAATCCCATGGCTCGTCAGAACCGCCTTTCGTTCCGAGACCAGTGACCAGGTCGGTCACACCCATCTGTTTTGCGAGGGTCCATCTTTCGCCGGGTTCATTGCCTGCAACTAGTGCCAAACGCATCTGAGATTCTCCTTAATTCTTATGTAGAGAGGAATTCTCGATTTCGCAGTAACGAAATCTCCGGACCAAGGCCCGTCTTCTCGTGGCGGCAACTCGTGCCAGTGCCGGTTCGTCAGGCAGCGTTTTACAGCGTTGTTCATGGATCACAATCATTCCGCGGACCGACGTCCGAGTCAGAATGGTGGATGGGTGGTTTCACACGGCCGAATTCCCAAATCACGGTAAAAGCTCTCCCCCGGGCGGCTATTGCCTCCTCGGACTATCTTGCCACACACGCACTCTTCCATTGCTGCCGTCAATCATCTCAAACGGGCCTGGAAAAGGATTCATGTCGTCACGCTTCTTTCCTAAGAAATCCTTATCGATACGCAGCGGCGATCCGTCAGGATTCTCAAAACGCTGATCCGGAATCCTGGCTCTTCCGAGCAGTTCTGTGGTCACCAGCTTGCGCTTCCTGTTGGCCCACTTCTTGTCAAGACTGAGATGAAGCCACCAACCATCAGGCTTCTCTTCCAGTTTGGTGCCGGGCTCGAAGTCTGGCACCACCAACGCCTGGCGCTCATGGGTGCTCGGCTTGGCGCCGGCCAGGTAGACGTTGCCTGACATCAGCATCATCTGCGCCGCCCTGTCGTAAGGCGCCAAACCTTCATGGCCCACAAAAATATTGTTGAAGAATCGATCATCACCGCCCGGGATGTTATGCAGACCCGCCACTTCGGTTGTGTGGGGCTTGTGGAAGGGAGTTTGCCGACGCCTCTCTGGCCGATGCACCATGCGACCCGTGAACAGGTTGTGCGCGTAAGCGCCGCCTTGCGACCAGTCCTTCAGCGAGCGGGGCGACAGAAACAGGTTGTGGTCGACCAGGAACGGCCCATGGTTCACTTCCATAAAAAGATCCTGGCTGTTGTCATGCAGGAGATTTCCGGTCACCCGGGTCCCTTGCGCCATCCAATCCAGCCAGACGCCTCCGAAGCTGCCGCAGCGATAGATGTGATTGTGACTGATGAGCGAGTCCTGTGAGCCCAGCAGTTTCAGACCGGCCACGTCGGGTCCGCCGATCCAGCCTCGCATAGCGATGTCGTGAATCGTGTTGCCGGTGATGGTGGAGAAGACCCCGCCCAGGCTTCCGTGGATGCCGTTCTTCTCACAATGCGAGATATGGTTGTTGCGCACAACATGGCTGCCAATCTTCTGTTTGGACCATCCCTGCTCAAGCGCCAGTCGGATCGACTGCACGTATCCCGGGGCATTTGCACGGGGCATGGCGACGCCTTTCAGCTTGTAGCGGCCAAGCGTGATACCGGTGTTCATGGAGTGGCTGATCACATTGTTCTCAATGACCCATCCCTTGCTCCAGTGGGTCCCGACCAGGCCAATCTGTTCGGACATCGCCCCGGACCACGGGGTGGCCGCTTGACGCATGATAAAACCGCGGACGGTGATAAAGCTACGGCCAGGCTGGTCGGGATAGAAGATGCACTGACGCACGTTGATCTCGACCACTTCTGCATTGGGATCGACGTCTCTGAATTGCGCCCAGATTGTGGTGTGTTCTTCGTCCACCTTCGCTTTCCAGAGCGGGCGGGCGTTTAAGGGGGCCAACACACGCTCCAGGTCCCGCGCTTCATCCAGCCAATGGCCGTTGAGATAAACCGTTCCTGAATGTCGTGCAAAGCCCTTCTGTCTATACCACTCTCCCCCGATGACATCGCTGTAGGGATTGAAATCACCAAAGAAGCGGTTGGGCAGGGCGACTTTCCATACACCATTCTGAAGCTTCTTCCAGCCTTTGATCATCTCTGATCCCTTGATAACAACCTTCTCGCCGGGGGCAGCCTGATAGACGATGCGCTTCTTGTCCGATTCTCCGCCCCGGGGAGGGTTGACTCGTTCGCGGTAGACGCCCTCATGGACGGTGATCACATCACCGGGCTGGGCGACTTGCGCGGCCGCCGATATCGTCTTGAAGGGTTTTGATTTGGACCCCTCGTTCCCGTCGAGGCCGGCGGTCGATATGTGATAGTCCTTTGCGTGGAGGGAGCAGGCCACCAGGGCAAAGGTCAGTGCTGTGAAGAGGTCTTCTCTCATGATGCAGAACGACTGATGCAGCCAATTTAGAGCAGGAACACGACACCGACGGGCTTTGCTTCAGCGATCGGCTATCTCCGGGCCATACGTACCTATGAGAACAGTTCCATTCGTTTTCTTACGCATGCCATGAGGGGGACATCGTATTCATCAGAAACGGGCAAGGCGGTGAAATCGAAACCGGCTCTCTGGCAGGCTTCCTTCATCTCGACCTGGTGCGCGTCGAATTCGCGCTGGTAATCGTTCTGAATGATCTGCGGGTCCACGACCAGGATTTCGCTATCCTCCATGTCGTGAAAGCGCGTGATAGTCGTAAAGTCCATTGCTCTTTCCGATGGATCATAAATCTGCATGGCAATCACATCGCTTCCCTGAAATCGTAATCGGGAAATCAGTGGAACGATCTGGTCCGCATCCGCCATGAAATCAGAAAGGACGATCGTTAATCCCTTGTGTCTCAGCGGGGCCGTGGTTTCCTCGAGGCCGTTCGTAAAATCAGTCTGGCCACCCGGCTCCTCTGCCACCAGGCCGTGGAAGATTCGAGTGAGATGCCGTTTGCTGCGGCCAAAAGGGATATGTGATGCTCTTTCCGTATGAAACGTGGAGAGAGAGAACGAATCTTTGTGCAGAAAGGCCAGATAAAAAATGAGGGCAGCACATCGGATCCCAAAGTCATGCTTTGTCATTCCCGTGCCTTGATAGGCCATGGAATTGGATACATCCAGAATGACGCTGACCCTCGTATTCGTCAGTTCCTCATACTGTCGAATGACCCACCGCTCGCTCTTGCCATAGACCCGCCAATCCAGGTATTTCAGATTATCGCCGGGGAAATACTGCCGATGCTGAAGAAAATCGGCTGTGACGCCTTTGTAGGGCGATTTATTGGTTCCGTTCATGAAGCCTTCCACGCGGAAGCGTGAGAACAGCTCCAGCCGCCTGATCCTCTCGATGACATCGGCCTCCACAAGGCCCACAGGCCCTTCGTTATCCCTATCTTGATTTTCCAATGGCACTCCTTACGGCGGTCGATGGTCGCAACCGAAGTGTTTCAAATCCAGCGTTTAATCCTGCCACAGCCTGACGGCCGAAACCAAAACCTTTGTCTTAATCTTCGTCCTGACTTTGGTTCGCGACCATCTGAGAGAATGAGGACTTAAATGAAGACAGAGATTAAGACGAGGATTAAAACAAAGAAACGACACCCAACTCCCTCACTCCTTCACTTCATCCAGTATCCGGTCGATAATATCTAAAGACGTGATGCCCTCTGCCTCCGCGGCAAAGTTCACAATAATCCGATGGGACAGGACCGCATGGGCCACTGACCGAATGTCTTCAGAGGCGATATGGGTGTGACCATTCATAAATGATCGGGCTTTTGCGCCGAGGATGAGGTATTGGCCGGCCCTGGGGCCAGCCCCCCATTGCTGGTATTTTCGAATGAAATCCGGAACCGAATGGTCACCTTCCTGTCCTCGGCTGGTGCGACTGCAGCGCACAAGATTGGCGACATACCTGAAGATCGGATCACTCACGGGGATCTCGCGGACGATCCTCTGAATTTCCATGATATCTTCGCCGCTGATGACCGATTCAAGTTGGGCAGTCACGTTGCTCGTGGTCCGTGAATAAACTTCGATCTCCTCTTCCAACTCAGGATAGTCCACCCATAGGAAAAACATGAACCGATCCTGCTGCGCTTCGGGCAGGGGATACGTTCCTTCCTGTTCAATCGGGTTCTGCGTCGCGAGAACAAAGAAAGGCTCATCCAGTTTGTAAGTCTGGTTGCCTACGGTTATGCGGTGTTCCTGCATGGCTTCCAGAAGAGCGGCCTGGGTCTTGGGCGGAGTCCTGTTTATTTCGTCTGCGAGGATCATGTTCGCGAAGAGCGGGCCACGGACAAACACGAATTTCTTAGTGCCATCCGCCTGCTCCTCGATGATCTCGGATCCGGTGATGTCGCCAGGCATTAAGTCCGGCGTGAACTGGACTCGTTTGAAACTCAGATCGAGCACGTTGGACATGGTCTGGACCATGAGCGTCTTCGCCAGGCCGGGTACTCCCATCATCAGGCAATGGCCTCCCGCGAAGATGCTCATGAGTAATTTCTCCACCACATCCATCTGACCGACAATCACCTTGCCGATCTCCTCCCGAATCTGTTGGACTTTCTCCACGAGTTCATGAAATCTCTTCTCGTCAATTTGGACAGTTTCAGTATCCGTCATTAAATGTTCCGATGGTTGATGGTTAATGGTCCGGGAGTTTAAGGAGCAGGGATTTCTTGTGAAAACGCTTTATTTCAGGTCACCGCCTGCGTATCGGACGATGTTTGCGACCAGCTTGGGCCATTCCTTCCAGTGGCGGAGGTGCGGCTTCCCTTCGAAATCTGAGGGGATGCCGAAGTGGTTGGAGGCCACGGTCATCGTGATCTGGTACCCATTCCTCTTTTCAATGATGAATGGGAATGTCCCGATCTTCATCAGTGTCCTGGCATCGGTGTTCTCTTTCAGCTTGATGTCATGGCTGTAATAAAGGTATGGCAGATCGCTCAAGTCGATGCCTCGGAAGATGGGATGATCTTTTACTTCCGGCGGTTGTAGCTGAAGGGCGCCCTTCCTCATGTTCCATTCTTGCGGCTGGACGGGGTAATACTGATTGATCTCGTGCTCGCGCAACTCGAAGGTGAAGGCATACTCGCCGCCGAAGAGAACCAGGCCGCCTCCAGCTTTCAACCACGGCATCAGTATCGAAGCGCCGATGCCTCTGAATTCCTTGTCCTTGATGTTGGAAAACACGAGAGCTCGGAAGTTAAACAGGCGTTCATAGTCGTAGGGGAAGTCTCCGAGCCCGTAACCGTATGCGTCAGCCCCCGTGCAGTAGCCGATTTCCAGCCTGGAATCCGGAATGGCTTCGATGGATTTCTTGAGGCTCGATCTGTATGTCCCAAGCCCAAAGATGCCGAATACGTTGAACTCTTCTCGATTGATGGTCAATCCGGGAGGTAGCTTTGGTATCTTGGGCTTTCTCACAGGCCGGGGAAACTCTTTTACTATCTTGCCGTCTCGGCGCCTGTTGAAGCCCATGCCGGAGTCATATTCACCCGGATAATACTTCTCAAAATTAAACTTTTTGATGCTGCCGTCCGGAAGTTCGGCGAATGCAGAAATCTCGAAGGCGATGGGGTCAGGGGCGTCAAGATCGATTTCTGCCCGGCCTTTGGCAGGTTCAATTCCTATTCCGTCAATCGTCACCGTTTCTACCTTTTCAGTCCTGGGCTTCCCTTTCAGGAGATGGGTCTCCACTCGCGTATTGAAGGAGACCTGGGCCACCTTCTCGTAGGAAGAGGTGACATGGAAATCCATGATGAGCCTTCCCTCTTCCCGGCGCGGCGTAAACTGGCAGACGAAATACTCGTTGGCGTAGTCCACGCTTGAGAGACCAATGATTGGGAGAATGTATATCCTGCCTTTCCAGGGCTGCTTTTTGAAGGAAAGGATACTGTCATACATCCATTCGCAGGTGCCGTTACCGTTGTTGTACAGCATCATGATGTAGTCATAATCCATGAGGTAGATGATGCCTTCCCTCCGGTCCGGGGCGATGCGGGCCGACCACCCATGATTAAAATCGACGATGTAGTGGTCGCCGCCTACCCCTCTGCCCCAGAGGCCCTGGATGGTAAGGTGGCCCCGGGCGGATGGCCGGGTCACTGCTTCGATGCCCTCAACATCTACAATGGATGAATTGTGGGGCCAGAAAGTTGGCCGCTTGGCATACCTGTCATTGTTAATGAACTCGAAGTCGAATCTGAAAAAGGGCTGGCCTGCTTTCAACGTTACTGTTCGGCGGAGGGTCATGTTCGACAGGAGCTTGGAAATGACCCCGCTGCCGTCACTCCCAACCCAGCCCTCGATATCAGTATCGAAAACGACCTGGCCCTCATCTGGCCCGATCTTTGTGACCTTGAACGTGTAGGGCTTTTCTTTGAGCTCCTGGAAGCGCCAGTCCTGCTCCCAAAAACAATCCATCAGAATCCCGCCGCCCATCATGCGGATCTTCGCATGCAATGCCTCCACGATGTCGTTGCCCGTGGGTCGGAACACGAATCGGTTGATGATGGCCTGCATCCTCGGGAGCAGGTGCATGCTGATCCATTCAGACTCCATCAGGATAGCCTCGTCTCCGTCCTGGTCGGTGATGACCGAGCAGTGGACTCCCTCGCGTTCGGCGAATGCCGTGGTGGAAAGGAACAGCGGGAGGAGGATCAGGATCCTTTGGAAATCTCTCATTGTTGATACCTCACAACTCGGGCGCGCTACATACGACATCAAAACCCTCACTTTGAAAATTCGACGACCACTACTTTGAATATTTGAAGCTCGGGGATCTCGAACCACACCTCGCCATCGTTGTCTTCAAACTCGAGTCTCTTCATTTCCGGATACGGTTTATTTTCGAGGAGGTAGACTCCCACGGCCTTTGTGTATCCCTCGGGAACCTGAACCGTCATTCCAAACGGTTCTTTAATAGGTGCCGGCAACTGACCAAATCGATTCTGCAGCCAGCGCTCGGTGACGGGAGGATTGATCACCGGCAGAACAAAAATCCGGTGATCCTTCTTATGAGCTTTCTGGAATCCTGCCTCGGTGCACCAGATATCGGACTCCGCATCGACGGTGACCATGTCCTGCAGGCCGGGGATGGGCCGAAGTTCCGGATCCCAGAAATACTCGCTGAACCGGATCGCATACAGGCCCAGGTCATAGCCACTCTCGACGATGGGACCGAATGCTCCGTCCAGGTGAGCCCCGCCCAGAAAGGTGAACAACTGCTGATAGATTTCATCGGGAGTGTACTGGCAGAGGGCGTCATAGAACCAGTGCATGTGTCCATTGTGTCCTCCGGCGTATTTCATTGCCGAGTTCTCGAAATGGCAGCCCCGCAGATAATTCCGGCAGACGTTGGTATAGGACCCGAATCCCGCATAACCCATCCAATATTCTTCCATGATGCTCCCATGTCCCTCAATGACCGCTTTGTGATGGGGATCCGCGTCCATAATCTCGTATGCCCGGTCGTAATTGAATGGATCTTTCTGCCGCTGTGAGAGGGCCGAAATCCCACCATTGGCTCGAATCTCGAAGGCCGGGAACTCTTCTCGCACCTCTTTGCGGAACCGACGAACGTTCTCCGCCGAGATCTGAGCACACTCCTCCGCCGTCTTCCCAAAATTGCCACCGAGGGACTTCGAGTTGTATGCCCGGAAACCCAGCCCGTCCCAGCGAATGCCGACAAATGGTGCATGGTCCACCAGTTTAAGAGAGCCGCGAATGACTCGGTCCACGTTCTCCTTGATGATCCCGTTCAGAGCGACAAGCTGGCCGGAATAGGCGCCGCCCCCGCGGGTCACTGTCGGCCATTTTCCGTCTTCCGTCTTCAGTTCACCGCGCCAGAACTTCAACCCTCTCTCGATGTCCGCTTTCCGATTGAGAAGGAATTCATCCGTATTCGCCGGGGCTTTCGGGACCCAATCCGGATGTTCAAAGAATATTTTATATCCGCCGTGGGAAGACCCGCTGGACTCGAGGTAATAAAAGGGGGCCATTCCCTGTGAAAGCAGCCCCCGTGTGATTGACATCAGGGTCGGGATGCTCATGAAATAAGATCCGTTCCCGACCACATAGGGCTCAAAGAAAATATCATCATCTGGAACGACCCCGGCCGAATCGTAAATGGTGCAGGTGGCGCCGAACAGCTCTTTGTGGTTCTGAGTGCGGGGGTATGCCTTATACGGGTGTTGGTATCTCGACGTGTTCGGCCGATCGTGGATCATGACCGCGTTACTGAACGGATGAATCGCAAACCAGGAACGGGCTGAACTGACTACCTCTCCCTCCTGGAGATATTCCGCAAGGATGGTCTGCCCCCAGAGCGGATGGTCCTTCGGGATGATCCAGTCCCACTCCAGACGATCATAGCGGCCGTCCTCAAGCTTAATTTGCTTCTTCTGAAGGACGCTTTCCTTCAACAGTCCGTGTCGAATCTTCAGTCGCACTTTCCCTTCCCGGTCGTTACCGGTGCGATTGTGCAGCCAGATACGAAAAGTCTGTTTTTCGCCGGGCCGACGCCATGGAAACCGGGCGGTCACATCCCGGACGACTGGGTGTTCCGGCTCCGGAATGGAATCGATCTTGATCCAATCGATGAAGACCTTTCTCAAAGTTGGATGGGGAGTCGCCGGCCCCCGGGTGCTCCCTCTGGCCTGGCCTGTGGTGTTCTTTGGGAAGTAAACGGAAACTGCCACCGAGGAGCCTGACCGGCCGAACTGGTTGACCATCTCAACAATCTTCTCATCCAACCTGGGTTCTACTTTCTCAGCATTGAACTCGAGGTCCCGGCCCCCGGCAGCCTCGATCGCTTCTTTGAGGAGCTTGAATAACTGGTCACGCTCTCTCTTCTCCTTCAGCTCTCTCGCCAGTCCCAGTCGCCCCATCAGGTAATGGGTCATCCGGTCCAACCAGGGCAGGTCGTTGATTTTCAGGCTTTCTTCGATGGCCTCCAGGTTCTTGCGACGAACGAGAGAGCCGGGCCCCCCCGGCGCGCCCCGGCTGGGAACAGCCTGCCTGGTGACGACATCGCCTTCGCGAATCTCAAAATCGAGGGAGAATTCCTGATAGGCATCCTCTTCATCAAATTCATTCAGATAGATCGCGCGTTTCTGGCCCCCGGCAGAGAGGACGATGGCCGTACCCAGGGAATTGGCCATGCCCTGCATCTTCATTCGTACGGTGGCCCGATAGATTCCGATTTTCAGGTCGGAGACTGAAGGGGTGTTCAAGACGGCAAAGTCATCCTTCCGAATCAACCGCTTATTCATACTGGCAGCAAGGACTTTGCCGGATTCCGCCTGGGCCTCGTCGTCCTCGATGACCTTGAAGCAGCGCATGGCGGCCTTGGCGTCGTCGCTCTTTTCATGCAGCTTCTGGTGAGCGAATTGTTCCACCTCCCATCGTGACAGCTCCTCGCCCCGGAGGGCGCCGGCAAAAACGAATGCCCACCCAATGATGAAGAAAGAGATCCCGGCCCCCAAAGGGGACCGGATCAGACTCATCCTCGTGCTCTCTTCCCGCTGTGACATTCCTTGCATGGATTCCATCTCTGAGTTGATATCAGTTTTCTACGTCCGACTCGAGCTTGAAGCTCGCCTCTGCTTCCTGCCCGGTACAACACTCTTCTACTACAACCCTCCAATCTCCCGTCAGGTCATTGATCGCTGTCTGTATCTTCACTGTGAGCAGTCCCTCTTCGATGCAAGTCGGGCCGCCGTACTCCCATGCTTCTTTGCCATCAGGCTGATGGACCGTGACCAGGGCCGGAACCGTGCCGCGGACCAGTGAGTCATCTTTCGATCTCAACTCAAAATAGGCAACACAGGTTTCTCCTCCCTCAATTGAAAACGTAGCCGTTGTTGACCTGAAGGCGCCTATCTGTCGTTCGTAGAGT
>JASLXP010000419.1 GCA_030740295.1 Planctomycetota bacterium | reverse complement strand
CGGTGCCATCGATCTGAATCCGGCCGCCTGCCCGCTTCACCTTAAACACGGGCAACTCGCCGGACACCATCTTTTCTTCCTGTTCCTTCAAAATCATCCAGCGCGGTTTCCAGTCCTTGGGCGGGCTCTCCGCATCGACGGGCCATGAGGCGCGCGACTCGTCCTCGTAGAGCCCGATCTTGTCGAAAGGGATCGGCTTGAACCCCAGCTTCCAGACCGGGGAATCCTTGCGTAGCCGGAAGTCGCCCCGCTCGGCATCCACAAACCGGGGATCGCCCTCGTCCCAGTTGTTCTCGACAGTGATCCACTCCTTCTTTGCGCCGCGGCCGCCGAGGAGTTGGAGGCCGTTTACAAAAACGTTGCGCGAGACCACGCAGTGCCACGGCGCGCCGATGGGCTCGCGCTCCAGCATGTCGGCCAGATGAGGATACTTCGTGTAAGGCGGTTTGTTGTAGGGGACTTGCTTCAATCGCTTGAAGTGCGCCGATTTGCCGACCTCGACGACTTCGCCGTTCTCCAGCCGCTTGTATTTGAACCTCGCGCTATAATCGTTGATCTGCACGGCCACGCCGGTGTCGATGAAAATGTTGTTCTCGACGATGTTGCAGGGACCGCCGTTGATGTCGACCGCCTCGCCGACCCGGTAGCAGACGTTGCCGGTGAACGTCGTCCCTGCTGCACCTCCATCCAGATGCATGATGCGGCTCTTCACGCTGCTGCCTTTGATCTGGGCCTGGAGGTGGTGGATGTAATTGTGTCTGACCACGTTGCCGCGGAACGTCCAGTCCACGTAGGTGTACATCGCTCCGGCCTCGTTGGTCTCCATGAGCACCCAGTAGAGCTCGTTGTATTCGATGAGATGGTCGTTGCCCCAGTACCAGATGGCCGTATGCGGCTCGTGGTGGATGAGATTGTGCGCGGCGCGGCAACCGACTCCCTGGAGCGTGAGCGAGCCCGCGTGGGTCCGCCACATCTGGCTCGTGTGATGGATGTGGTTGTTCAGCGCGACGTGGTTGCACGGCTCAAGCGTCTGACGATCACCTCCCTGGAGCGTTATCCCCCGGGCGCCCGTGTCGTGGATGTCGCACCCGATCACACCGTGGTCGGTGCCGCCCATGACGTCGACCGCGTTCCCGCCCACGTTACGGATCTCGCAGCCGACTATCCTGTTGTGGCTGCCGCCCTTGATCTCTACCGCGTTCTGCCGGGAACACTCCAGGCCCAGGCCACGGATCGTGATGTGCTCAGCGTCGCGCATGGAGACCATGTAGCCTTTGAGCATGGAGATGGTCAGGTCACATTTCTCCAGCGGCTCGGAGGGCCGCAGGTAGAGGATGCCCTTCTTGCGGTCGAGGAACCACTCGCCGGGCGCGTCCAGTTCATCAAGCAGGTTGTATGCGAAGAACCGCTTCCCGCCCCACGTGCCCAGGCCGTAGAAAGGCGCCGTGACCAGGTCGATCTGGCGCTTGGCCGTGTCGATGCGTCCGACTTTCACGCTTTCGAAGGCGTAACCTCGTCCCATGTACCCCCGCAGCCAGACACCTTCCTCAACATTCCACCGGTCAGGGCGGTCACCCTCGTACAGGAACTTGCCGACCTTGGGCAGAGGCTTGCCCCTCTCCCGCACTCCCGCCACAGTCTTGCCGCGGACGGCAAACCCCTCGTTCGGCCAACGCGCCAACGGCATGCGCTCGCCGTTGCTGAACAGTTCCAGGATGAGGGCATTGCCAACGTAGGCGCCGGAAAGGCCGTTGTGTTCCCACGCCGTGTAGGTGAGCTTATCGGGAAGTTCGCGCAGGTAGTCGGTGATCCCTTCAGCCGCCATGTCCAACTGCACAAGCTCGTCCCGCGCTTCTTCGCCAACACGCTTCAGAACCGCGGGATCAGTGACGGCCTTGAAGTGCGTGGGATCGATCTTCTGGCCGCCACTGAGCCAGACCTTCTCCTTACCATAGGACCGGTACACGACGGGCGATGATTTCGTACCACTGTCCTCTTTGGCCAAATCGAACGTGCTGCTCAGGTAGTGGACGCCTCCTCGAACCCACACGGTCACACCGCCCTGCGGCAGACCATCCTTCTTCTTCAGCTCGCGGATCGCGTCCCGGGCGCGCTCAAGGGTGGCGAAGGGCTCGGCCATGGTGCCCGGATTCTTATGGGCCCCGTCGGTCGCCACGTAGAGCACTGACGGCTTGCCTTCAGCGTAGGCGCTCCGGCAGGGCAGCACTGCTATCACGATCAGAGCTGTCATCCATGCAACGGCGCGTTTCATATTATTCTCCTGTAGCTGATGCGGGTTCTGTCAAAACTCCCGTAGCTTGTCCATGTGACATGCGTTCTATCGGCAGTGTGTAGGGGATTGGTCGTTCTCCACCTGGCCTCAGGTTGAGGAATCCGGGGTCATCGAGTTTTCTTCGTTCAGATCCGACTTGAAAATCGATAGTAAGGTACCTTCCATTCCGATCAAAGACTTCCACCGGGCATCAACGCATCACGTAGTCGTTAACAGATTTGCACATCCTCTTCTTGACAATTCTCGTGTCCAGCAATCCTCTGTCTGCAGAAAAGGCATCTCCCAACATCATCATCATGCTCGCGGACGACCTCGGTTACGGGGACCCCGGCTGTTATGGGAACAGGGTTCTGCATACGCCGCACATCGATCAGCTTGCCGAGGAAGGCGTTCGCCTCACCGACTTCTATATGTCGTCGCCGGTGTGCTCTCCCAGCCGCGCATCTCTGATGACTGGCCGCTGCCTGCCGCGGCACGGCCTGACCGGTGTGATCACGACTCACGATCACGAGACGACTCTTTCTCTTGAGGAGGTCCTGCTACCTGAACTCCTTCAGAAGCGAGGCTACCGCACCGGGCTCGTGGGCAAGTGGCATCTGGGGGAAGCGGCAGCAGCTCGTCCAAACAGCCGGGGATACGATTACTTTTTTGGCGGCCTGCTCGGCGGCAAGGATTTCTTCACTCACGATTTCGTGAACGGCCAACACGACCTGTTCGAGAATAACAAACCCGTGCATCGCAAGGGTGAATACATCACGGATCTGCATTCGGATGCGGCGACTGCTTTCATTCGGAGGAACAAAGAGCGGCCATTCTTTCTCTTCCTTTCCTTCAACGCAGTTCACAAAGCCATGGGGCCGGTTTCACAAAACAAAGTCGTTCAGGCCCCCAGGCGCTGGCTGGATTATTACAAACGCAAAGGCATCAAAGACGAACAAGACAGATTCTACTTTGCCTGTGCTTCGGCGATGGATGAATGTATTGGCGAGGTGATTGCTGAGCTGAAGAAGCAGAACCTCGATGAGCGGACGTTCGTCTTCTTCACCAGCGATAACGGCCCTGAAGCCAGGCAGGCGGGGACGTCTTCGCCCCTGCGAGGCAGCAAGCAGGAGATGTGGGAAGGCGGCCTCCGGGTCCCGGCCATTGCACGCTGGAGGGGAAAGATCCCGGCTGGTGAGATACGTCAGCAACCGGGCATCGTGGAAGACCTTTTTCCAACCGCCCTGAAAATCGCGGGCATCGGACCTCCAAAGGGTCTGGTGCTTGACGGTCGAAATGTGATGCCAACGCTCATCAGAAACGAGTCGGGTGAGGCGCGTGACCTCATCTGGTCATACATTCGTTGGAGCAAGCACCGAGTCGTCCGCCGCGATCAGTGGGTCATGCATAACGGCGAGCTCTTTGATTTGGAGAAAGATCTTCGTCAAGAAAAGAATGTTGCCGCGCAGCACAGAGAACTGACTGCAGAATTAGAAACTGCGTGGACTGATTGGATGCGGCAGTTTCCCAAAGAACAGAAACGCTGGAAAAAGCAGTTGCCGCCGAGAGGCAAGTAGCAGAGGGAATGAAGCGGAGCGATCATCCAGAATCCAAAGCTCTGGGTCTTCTTCATTCCCGATTGGCAACATCAAATGAAACCTGAATCCCGATTTCTGAAGATCGGACGTCAGTCGAACTTCACATCTTTTGCGGTCAGCTCGACAGAGTAATCGCCCTGGTAAGAGCGCACCCGTGGCGTGAAAGCGACCGAACATGGCCGGCCGTCTTCGAGGTATGGGGCCAGTTCATTGGCGACGCCGAATGCGATCACCTGGAGAGATACCTGGCCCTGGCGAACGTAAAAACGAACATGCGTGCCATCCCCCAGAAATCTGGGCGGGCCGGCCACCGTGAGACCCGTTGCCGCGAACACTGGACTTGGATTTCCCATCCCGAACGGTTCGAGCATCTTGAGGGTGTTGACCTCGTTCGGGTGCAGTTGTGCCAGGAGCACTTCGGCATCAATCTTGACCTAGGGCAACAGGATTTCTTCGGTCAAGTTCTCGCGGCCGTAGTCTATCATCCGCTTCCGGAAGTCATCAAACTTGCCCACCTCGATGGACATGCCCGCGGCCATTTCGTGTCCTCCGAAGCTCTTGAGAATATCCGCGCAGGATGCCATCGCGTCGGTGATATTGAAACCCTTGATGGATCGTGCAGAGCCTTTGCCGCTTTCACCGTTCAAAGCCACCGCGATACAAGGCCGATAGTGCTTGTCCACAATGCGTGAAGCGACAATGCCCAGGACGCCGATGTGCCAGTCTTTTTCGCCGATCACGATGATTGGGTCATCCGCGAGTCCGAGCTCTTCGATCTGCTTTTCGGCTTTGACGTGGATGTCTTTAACGAGCTGCTTGCGGTCGTCATTCTGATCCTCGAGGAGGTCGGCCAATTCCTGTGCCCTGGATTCATCGTCGGTGGTCAAGAGGTCGAGCGCGTCCCTGGCGTGGCCCATGCGCCCGGCGGCATTAATTCTGGGGCCGAGTTTGAATCCGATGTCGTTCGCTTTAATCGGCCGGTCGATAATGTCTGCCCTTTCCTTCAAAGCCAGGATTCCTGGAGTGGGCGATTCACGAAGAGCGGTCAGACCGAAGCGGGTGATGATGCGGTTCTCACCGACCAGTGGAACGATGTCCGCAACAGTGCCCATGGCCACATATGAGAGGGACATCATCAGAAAACTGCGGTAGGCCTCAGCGACCTTTTTCTGCTCGGAGAAGGCCTGCGACAGGGCCCACGCAAGCTTGAACGCGACCGCAGAACCGCAGAGCCCATCGAAGGGATACTCACTCCTAGAGGTCTTCGGATTGATGACAGCAAACGCAGGGGGCAGATCATCGCCAAGCTCGTGATGATCGGTCACGATGACGTCGATGCCGGAGCTCTGCATCAGCTCGATTTCTTCGATGGCTCTCGAGCCGCAATCGACCGTGATCATCACATTCATCCCGCCGCCCATGAGCTCCTTCACGGCATTCATGTTCAGCCCGTAGCCTTCATCCACGCGGTGTGGGATATAGAACTCGGCCTTGTAGTCGAGCTGCTCAAAGAACTTCAGAAGGACAGCCGAACCAGTCGTTCCATCGACATCGTAATCTCCGTAGACAACGATCTTTTCTTTATCTCGAACTGCGCGCCGAATCCGCTCAACGGCCTTCTCTATATCCGGCAGAGAATCCGGCGAATGAAGCTGCGACAGCCGCGGCCAGAGAAATTCTTCCGCGGCCTCTCTCTCCGTATAGCCCCGCGTCACCATCAGGTGCGCAATGAGCGGCGAGAGACCGAGCTCGCGGGCGAGTTTGTCGCGAATCGCATCGTCAGACCTGAGGATGTTCCACCGTTTTTGCATTGGATTGCCAGGAGAGGGAGGGAGCCGGCATCTTATGGCTGCGGCTCGCGGATGGCAAAGGAGCGTTCTTCTGGTTGAAGCTCACTCCTTTTTCGGCTGAGGAATCGCCAACTGGTCTTCGACAGGCTTAAGAGTGCTTTTGTGCTCTTCGACCAGTTTCATCAGGTCGGATATGACCTGTTTATTCTTGTTCGCGATATTGAATTGTTCAGACGGATCGAAATCCAGATTGTAGAGGAGCGGCGGGTCATGCTTTTGAGGTGGGCGACCGTACCGGATTGGGTCTCTCGTAAGCAGGTGCATTTTCCACTTGCCTTTGCGGACGCCGTGCAAAACTCCGCGGGTGTAAAAGAACATGGTGTCACGGACCGAGTTCTGCTTCCCGTCCATAACTGGCGTCAGGTCGACGGAGTCCAGCTTACGGTCGTCAGGAATCTGGGCTCCGGCCAGGGCCGCGCAGGTGGCCAACAGGTCCAGCGCGCTGCCCATGGCTGAGACGGTCCGCCCGCCCTTCAGGCGCCCCGGCCACCAGAATATGGTGGGCTCGCGCATGCCCCCTTCGAAGGTCGTCCCTTTGCCAGCCCTGAGCAATCCAGCACTTCCTCCGTTCTGTTTGAAGGATAACCATGGCCCGTTGTCGCTGGTGAACACAACCAGAGTTCTCTTATCGATATCAAGCTCGCGCAGGGCTTCAAGAATCTGACCTACCGACCAGTCGATCTCTTCGACGACATCTCCATAGAGCCCGCGAGGGCTTTTGCCTTTGAACTTTTCAGAAGCGAACAGAGGGATGTGAGGCATGGTGTGCGGCATGTAGAGAAAGAACGGATTGTCTTTCTGTTGTCTGATAAACCGCAGGGCCTCTTCAGTGTACCGCTTTGTCACCGTTGCCTGCCTGGCCGGCCGCTCGATGATCTCTTCGCCGCGCATCAGTGGCACACCACCCGGGCGATGCATGTCGTTCGAATAGGGAATGCCGTAATACTCATCGAAGCCCTGCTGCATTGGTAGAAACTGCGGCAGGTGTCCCAAATGCCATTTGCCGATGCATGAGGTAGCGTAGCCCTTGGTTTTCAGGACTTCGGCGATGGTGATTTCGCTCTGTGGCAGCCCGCCGCCGGAGTTGGGAAACAGCACGACGCGCTTTGCCGAAGTCATCCCATTGCGGATCGGCAGACGGCCCGTGAGCAGCCCGGCACGGCTCGGAGTGCACACAGGCGCTGGAGCGTAAAAGTTTGTCCACTTCTGCCCTTCCGCCGCCATTCGGTCCAGGGAAGGAGTGCGGATGGTAGGGTGACCGAAACAGCCCAGGTCACCGTAACCAAGGTCGTCGCAGAAGATGATGACGAAGTTCGGAAGCTGCTCGGCCTGGAGGTCCTGTGGTTTATACAGCAACAGGACGAACAAGGTGATGTTCAGGAATCGATTCATGTGTTTTGAATAGTCGCTTTCTGCTCGGCAAATGCGTCGCACGCGACGTCTTGTGGGAACAGGTTTCCAGACAGCCGGCGTGCCTGACTCATATCACAGGGAAAACGAAAAACCAACCTCCTCAAGGATGAAGTACTTTCCTCTGTCTTCCGAAACTTCAGAACTGCAACATGCGCCAGAGCCCTTGCTGTTTCAGGGGATCGTTTGTCTCCTGCATGGAATCGCGGAGACGCTCCCGAGCAGTTTGCAGCAATTGTTCCCCTTGGAATTTTACCGCAAGGTTTTCGAGCTCGAGCGGATCGTTTGCCAAATCATAGAGCTCCTCCTCGCCGGTGATGTGCCAGAGGTAGCTCCAATCTTTCGTTCGGAGCAGGCGTGCGCTATAGGCAAGCACTCCGTTGCCGTGGTACTGGCCACTGACTGCATCGCGCCAATCGTCGGGCAAATCGCCATTCAACATGCCCGCCCAGGAGCGTCCGTGCGAAGCCGTGTCGAGGGTCCCACCAGCCAGTTCAACAATGGTGGAAAGAAGATCGACGTGGGATGTCAGGGAATCGACTTCAGTTCCCGGCCGGCATCTTTCCGGCGCCCTCACGATCAGAGGTACGCGCATCACTTCGGTGTACATGGCCGGCGTGCCGTGCATCAGAATGCCGTGGGACCCGCACATGCCGCCGTGGTCACTGGTAAAAATCACGATGGTGTCTTCCGCCAGCCCCTGTTCCTCCAATCGCTTCAGGACGCGGCCGACGAGAGAATCGAGGAAAGACACCATGTCGTAATAGATGGCGTTACAGGTCTGCCATTCTTCCTCGCTCCAGTCGTGCGTTCCCTGTGAAATGCGGTTGTTTGTATGGATGCGAGGCCTGTCCGCGAGAGTGTCGTGAAAATTTCCGGGCACTATCGCGTCGGCAGCGGTGTGCGATTCGAAAAACGGATCGGGAACTTTGCAGATCGGATGCGGGCCATCGAAATCGAATTGAATGAACCAGGGCTGATCCTGTGCGGCAAACTCATCGAGCAATTCAAGAGCTCTGGCTGTGTATCGCGTGTCGCGAGCATGCTCGATATCCATGTCGAGTCGGCCGCCACCGGGCCGCACGGTTTGTGAATCAAACTTTTCAGAGAGGCCGTGACGGCCGAGGTATTCGTTGTATGCAGAGAAAGGTAATGAGTAATCGTCATGGAACCCTTTCAAATCGATGTGCCCCTGCCCGGCGTAGCCGCAGCGATACCCGATTTCTGACAGCAGGTCGGCGGTCGTTGGAATGTCGGGAAACGTGTTGAAAGGATACGCTCCTGCGCCACAGCGATTGGCGATGAAACCGTTCGCGTGCGGGAGCAACCCGGTTGCCACGCAGGACCGGGCTGGATGACAGATGGGCGCGGGTGTGAAGGACTGATTGAATCGGACTCCCTCGGAAGCCAGCTCATCGGCAAAAGGTGTCCGGCAGTTGCCTCCGTATGCGCCAAAGACCTGCGCCTGCGCGCTATCCATCAGAATGAGCAAAATGTTCGGCTTGGAGTTCTTCTTCATCAGTGTCTGGGGTCCTGCCCCGTCTTATTCCATCCACTGTGATATTTATCAATCCATGCTTTCTCGGCTGCGATGATTTCCCAGGAATCAGAGGCACCGCTCACGACGACTGCGCTCCTGATGGACTGCCCATCTTCGCCATAGAGCTTCATACCATCACCTACCAGCGAGGGCTCGATCTTTTTTCTATCAGTAACACTTCTGTTTGCCGGGCAGCCAGCGAGGAAGACCACCACAAAGAATGTCAGGCTGCGCATGTTAATGGTCACTGGTTCTGTCTGCGGGGACGTTGGAGATCACCGAGCCCGGGCAACAGAAGTCCTCACTCGAAGACTGAAAATGGGTTCGAACGATCGAAACGGTTTTGAATTCGGAAAAGGTCACTCGCCCAATGCCTCCCAGCCCGGGAACTCTGGCTCCGATCTTCGGCGATGCTCCTCGATCGTTGTTGACCAGTATTTTCGAGTCAGAGAGTCATAACGATGCCAGATGTCCTCGGCTTCTGTGATCGAAGGCGCGATCCAATCCTCTTTGGGCGTGAACGCGTCAAGCAGCTCGTCCTTTATCTCGGCCAGACGCACAATCTGAGAGCTCACGATCTTCTCGCCCAACTCCTTACCAGGGGAGCGGCCCTTTTTGTTGGGAAACTCGGAACCGGCGTAATTCGTGCCCAACTCAGATGGGACTTCTCCCCTTTGCAGATCAACCAGGTCGGGCCTCACCGCCATGAGTTGAGAAGTTTCGGTGACGCCGGCGTGGTCGCCTCTGTAATCTTCATGCCGGATCAGTTCCCAGTCCGCGCACGCGTAAAGTTGGATCGGAGAGCCTGTGCGCCTTATGTAATACTCGCACAGCAGACGGATGTGACGCTCGAGTCCTCCGTAATGGCCGGTCACCAGGATTGCCGCGTGAAATCCCCTTGCATCAAAGGCACGGATCTGAAATAGAACCAATCGATAGAAGAGGTCTGAAGGGATGGAGCTGGCTAGGGACTGCTTGATCCCCGCGCCTGCAAACCAGCCATCCGGCCCGGTATGGAAGTACGGCAGGTCGGTAATATGCCAGGCCATCGGCGGCGCGACGATCCCACCATTGGTCGCGGCGGCCCTCTCCAAGATTCCCTGTGCTTTGATGAAATCGAGTCCAAGCGCGTTGTATGCGCCGTGCGGCTCAGAGAGTCCGTAGGCCATGTAACAGATCGGATGCGCCTGTTGAGCTTCGACAAATTCTTCGGGAAACATCTCTTCCCATCGGACCTTGGTTTCTTTCATACTTTTCACTCCACTTTCAGGCCAGGGGCGAATAGCTCAGTCTCAACTCTACATTCTTCACGTTCATACTCATCGTTAACCGCCAGGCAATCAGAACTCAACAAAAAAGGGCAACGCCATTATGACGCTGCCCTTTACTGTTTTCAGCTTTGACAGGTCTAGAAAGTCAATCGGATGACATCCGAAGCGTAGTGTGTGTTGCCTTCGATGTGGTTGAACGATGCGAGGGCCATTTTGTAGGTCTTACCAGCCACGAACTGAACATCGGGCGCACCTGTGGGGTATTTGCCGCGGGGCCAGGCCGTGTCCTTTGTCTTAAGGCCTCTGGACATCTCGATCGTCCATTTGCCATCGGCCCATGTGGCCCTGGCCGTTACGTCAGCAGCGCTGCCAGTCGGTTTCGTTGTGTGGAAACGTGCGACGGCCGGGGCTGTCTTTTTCCTTCTCTGTGCTGACATCATCTTCTTTTCTGAATAAACCGGCGTGCCCTTGTCATCCGGGCGTGCCATCCAGATAATCTTGCCCTGGCGATCACGGTGTTTGGATTGTTTCTTGATCTTTGGCGAGAGAGCTTTCTGGCTATAGATGTGCCACAAGTCGAGGGCGTATCCGTTGTCCGTCCGGGCGGCGCCCCATTGCCAGACATCCCAATAGATCGGAATTCTGCTGCGGAGAGGGGTGAGCATGTTCGCGGAAAATGCGCCTTTGAGTTCGAAGGCTACGGAGAACTGGTCTTCGAGGTCGTTGATTTCCTGATAGAAATTCTTCTTTTCGCTCCAGACATAGGATTTGTGCTTTATGCTGGCATCGGGATCTTCCCAGATGAACAGGAAGTGAACGGACTTGCCGTCCTGGACGACCTTCATGGTCGATTTGATCTTAGTGTCGATCAGGTCTCCGACTCCCAGCAGGTCTGCCCTGTAACCGGTCGCTGATTGCCAGCACAGGTCATCCGCTTTGCCGTCCAGTGTTGGGCCTTCTGAAACTTTTTTCACTTTGGCATCAAGGACTTCTCCGTTGCTGGGGCTGCAGACGACGGTCAGTGCGCTGAATGCCAACAGCATGCCGGTCGTTTTCATATCTTCGTCCTCCGTTAACTGATGGATGTTTTTCAAAGGGGGCGGGATTATATGGATGGGCCTGGAATGGCACAAAAGGGGGTGGGTATTTGTGGACGCATTGCCATTGCCGTTATTCAGACGTGACCATTCAGAGTGGTGGGCGAGCCACATTCTGCTGAGGCAGTACAGGAGTCCTCTTGATCAGGGGCGAAGCCTCGGTCTTTTGCCTAGCCCAGCCCAACGACGGGCTGGGTTTGGAGAAGGATTGCCATTCAGGGGCAACGCCCCGGCCATTTGCAGCAGGTTAGTCGTGCAAATGATCGGGGCGTTGCCCCTTTGATTGTGCCTCATTACTTCTTCCCAGCCCGCCGGGCTGGGCTAGGCAAACCTGCGGGGCGTTGCCCCTGAAATCCGTAAAGACACCCCCGTCTTGACCTACTAAATGTAAAGTAAGAACGGGGGCCCTGAACAGCTATCCAGACAAAGAAATAGCGGGCTCCCTGGGGAGCCCGCTATCAAAGTTTAACTTGTGTCCCGGATCAGACGACGAGTTCGTCTATCGGCGCTCCACCACGGACGAGCGGGATCGGGCGACCCCGTGAGGAGTAGTTGATCTTCTTGACGTCGAAGCCAAGGGACTTGTAGATGGTGGCGAGGACATCCGGTGAGGTGTGTGGATCTGCATCGACATCCATGCCGTCTTTGGAGGTCTTGCCGACGGCCAAACCACCGTTGACCCCACCACCAGCCATGGCGATCGACCAGGAACGGGCCCAGTGATCACGGCCGGCATTGTTGTTGATTCCCGGCGTACGGCCGAACTCACCCATCCAGACGATGAGGGTTCTCTCAAGCATGCCGCGGGAACGCAAATCTCTGACGAGAGCGGAGAACGCGCCGTCAAGCATGGTGTTGTTGCGGGTGGCGTTCATGGCAATCTGGCCGTGCATGTCCCATCCACCGAGGCTGATCTCGACGAAACGGACCCCTGCTTCGAGGAGCTTGCGGGCCATGAGGGCACTCGTGCCAAACCCGTTGGCCGTTTCTACTCCATCGACCATGACCTTACCGTAATCATCGAGGACCTTTTCAGGTTCCTTGGTGATATCGAAGGCTTCTTTGGTGCGCTTCGAGTGGATGAGGCGAATGGTACGCTGGTAAATCTTGTTATGCGCGGCGACCTCTTCCTTGCCCTTTGACGCGGCGAAACGCTTATCGAGTCTGCCGAGAAGTTTCACTCTCTGAAAGAAGCGGTCCTTCGAGTAGTTGTAACGCATGTTCGCAATCGGGTTGCGCGGGTCGCTGACGACGAGCGGTTCGTGGTCGACGCCAAGGAAGCCTGCGCCCTGTGACGGAGTTCGGACGGAGATGAAGTTCGGCAGGTCGAATCCAGCGGGCTGATGATCGACCGTTTCGCTGGAGATGATTGAGCCGACGCCCGGATGCTTTACCGTGCCGGTCGGCGTATAGCCGGTATGCATCAGGTAGGTACCGCGGCCATGGTTGCCTTCGCCGGTAGCCATGGACCGGATGACGGAGACATCTTTGAATTCCCTGGCGATCTTGGGCAAGGTAGCGCCAATTCGGATGCCGTCGACGGATGTGTCAACAGCACCAAGCTCTCCACCATTGGCGTGCTCAGGTTTGGGATCCCAGGTTTCCATCTGGGTTGGGCCTCCACCCATCCACATGACGATTACCTGGTCTGCGCGGGAATCCGGCAGTCGGGGCAGCTTTTCCGCGGCAAGCAGGTCTGACCAGTTACAGGCCAATGAGCCGATGGCGGCGGCCGTCGAGCCCTTAACAAACTGGCGGCGGGAAATGCCACAAAGACCGGTCTCGTCCGGACCTGTGGCCAGGATGGGGTCATTCGCAGGTACTTCGATGTATTCGGACATGAGGTCTCCTTTCTCAGGGACGGTATATAGCGATTTCAATGGTTAAAGAGGAATTCGGTAGCATTCAACATTGCCCAGAAGGCGTCTTCATAGCCTTCTTTGCGCTTCTGCGCCGCTGTTCCCTTGCGCTTGATGTATGAGAGGATCTCTCTCTTTTCGGATGATGCGGGTCGTCTCGAAAGCGCGGCAAGGAACATCAGCTCGACCCGGTCATCGTCGCTCTTGCGAATCTTGAACAGGCGATCCAGATTTCCGCCCTTGGAAACCTTGATTCCCTCGCTCACTATCTGGCCATTCATCATGAGAAGAGCCTGCGGGATCGTTCCCTGGAAATCTTCGATGACTTCCTCTTCGTCATTGCCGAAGTTAAAGACAAAGGGCCGAATCGTCCGCATTTTCCAGTCACGGATTCTCTGGGGATGGCTGTATCGCTGTTTCCCGTCGAGCCCTGTGGCCTGAACCATCGCGCTGAAGAGCTGCTCGGGCGTCATCGGCTTCATGTTGGCGTAGGCATAGAAATCCGAACCCTCATATTTGCGATTACGAGGGGCCGAAGACCTCTGGTACGTGCGGGTGTTGCAGATCATCCGATACAGGTATTTGAGGTCGTATCCTTTGTCCATGAAATCATCGGCAAGGCTTTCAAGCAGCTCAGGGTGGGTGGGCGGGTTGTTCTCTCCCAGGTCATCGATAGGCATAACGAGCCCGCGGCCCAGCAGGTGACTCCAGGTCCGGTTGACGATGGATTTGGCAAACAGAGTGTTTCTGGGATGGGTCATGGTCTTGGCCATCTGGTCTACCCAGCGACCTGTTCTTTTTGCCGGGAGTTTCATCTGCAGAAACATGGGCTGATTGATCTCTTTAAAAATCTCCTGGGCACTTACACCAGAGCCCGGTTTGCCGCGCACCTGGAAACGGACCTTGCCTCCACCAGCATCGCGCAGCAGGAACGGACGAAATTTGTCGCCACGCATGCCCATTTCTCTCTTGGAGATTCCCGAAAAATACGCTGCGTATCCCCAGAAATCGTCCTGCGTCCATCTTTCGTAAGGATGGTTGTGACACTGTGCGCATTGAATCTGGAGGCCCATGAATACTCGTGCGCTGTGTCCGGCCAATTCCGGTGCGCTTCCACTGCGGCGGACGAGATAGTTCACCGCGGGATTCTCATCACTCAGGCCAGTGGCCGTCAGGAGCTCGCGGGCCATTTCGTCGTAAGGCTTGTTGTAAAGGAAGCTGTCCTTCAGGTATTTCTCCATCAGGGAGCGGTCCGCGTCGCCCCCATCTCGAGTTATGAGGAGGTTTGCCCAGAGCATGGCGAGGTTTTCAGCAAACATCGGATGGTTGAGGTACTCGTCAATCTTCTTCGCTCGCTTCTTCCGGTCTTTGTTATTGAGGAAAGCGACAACTTCTTCGGCGGGAGGGATGGTGCCTGTAAGATCGAGAGAAAGACGGCGGAGGAATTCAGAATCCGTGGTCATCTTTGCGGGAACAAGCTGTTCTTCTTTCAACTTGTTGTAGACAAACTCATCCACCTTCCGGGCGAATGAAATGTCCTTATTCCCCTCTCGTGGGAGGCCGGCATCAGCCATCGCTGGCCACAGAAAGAAGCCGGCCATTGCGGTCAATCCGGCAGCCAGGGAGTACTTCCGATGTCTCATTTGGAACTCCTAAACAGAAAAATGCCACCTGCTCTCATGGGGGTTAGGAACAGGCGGACAACTTCAATAATAAATCAGGGGGCTCCCACCTCAGGGCGCAGGGAGGCCAAGGGACTGATGAGTATAACCGCCAAGCTCAACCCTGCAATTCCAGCAGCGCCAACAAATTATACCAGAAAACCTTGCATACTCAGGATGCAATCTGCACTGAATCTTTATGTGGGGGCAATCCAAATCTTTATGTGGGGGGCGGATCTGACAGATTCGGGTTTCAAAGTCCGATGTTCACCGCCGAACTGTCGTCGCTGCAACATCTTGCTGCATCAGTGGGTCATCAGCCGTCTGACCTGGCTTTCATGCGATATCTTGCGGCCTGAATCTTTCCTCGGCGGATCCTGAGGCGGATCTCACATTTTTCATCGGAACCAAACTGTTCGAACGCACAGTTTTCTATCGTCTGGGTGAGAATGGCGTTCAATCCTCTGGCGCCTGTCTGTCTTTCAAAACTCCGATTTACGATGTGATCCAAGACGCTTTCCTCCACCTTCAATCTCAATCCTTCAGATTCAAACTCGCTTTCAAAGGTCTTCACCACGTTGTCCACCAGAATGAGCTTCAGTGTCTCCCTGTCCAGCGGCTGGAGCGGCACGAGCCGGGTGAAACGCGCGATCAGCTCGGGAAGGAATCCGTAGCAGTTGAAATTCTCGATGTCGTTTGCCTCACCATCTTCAATATCCACGGCTATGAGATCTCTCTCAGAAAGATCAGCGGTTGCCTTGAATCCGATGGTCGGGTCACCGGTCCGCGTGGCTGCGGTGTTCTTAAATCCTGAGAACGCGCCACAACCGACGAATGCGATATCTCCAGTGTAGATGCGAATACGATCGCTGTAGATGGTGTTGTTGTAGTCCATGGGCACATCGACATAGGCAGACTCGAGGATGCGCAGCAGTTCTTTCTGCACTCCGAATCCGCTCACGTCTTTGGTGGTGCCCTGTCCATCAAACCGGGCGTTGTTCTGGGAGCTTGCCAGCTTGTCGAATTCGTCCAGACAGATGACTCCCGCCGAAGCGGCAAGTGGATTTTCTTCCGCCGCACTCAAAAGACGGGTGAGGATGGTCTTCACGTCATCGCCGACATACCCGGTCTCGGAGAATCCCGATATATCAATGACAACCGTCGGCAACTGCAGAATCTCTCCGAAAAGAAGCTCCACCAGAAAAGTCTTGCCGCACCCTGTCGGCCCCATCAGAAGGAGATTGTTCTTTGGTGGCAGCGTACGTCGCTGAACCCCTCCAAGATGGATGCGACGAATACGGCGAACGTGCCTGTAAGCCATCAGTGCGACCGCCTTGCGCGCCTGCTCCTGCCCGCGGTACCCGTGATCTTCGAGCACTTGAAAAATCTCTCTCGGCGTAGTGGCCGGCAAAGATTCGAAAAACGCCCTCGCTGCATCAAGGACATCACGGTCGTGCTCTCTCTCGAACTCCTGCAGACGAGGCATGAAGTGCTCCCATGTATGTTGAGTTCTGACGGGGCAGCGCGAAGTCTAAGAACAACCAGATCAGCGTCGGGCTGGGATTCAGGATGCAGGATGCAAATTCATTTTCGATGCTCCTTGAATACTGATCCCGAATCACTCCAAAAGATCTCTTGCCAAATAACAGAACTTTGACGGTAAACGGTGTCCAGGTTTTAACCCGGGGTGGACCCTGCCGTCACACGAAGGACCTCGGCGACGGATGTGTCGCCGGCTGCGGCTTTTGCCAGACCGTCATCTCGGATCGACTTGAAGCCCTGGCCGTTGGCGATCTCTTTAAGTGTCCCC
>JASLXP010000418.1 GCA_030740295.1 Planctomycetota bacterium | reverse complement strand
CACCCGTGCTGGATGAAAAGACCCGCACCGTCCGCCTGAGAGTGAACGTGGAAAACCCGAACGGGATGCTGAAACCAGAGATGTTTATCCGGGCAAGCATCCACGCCAGGGTGGCCAACAAAGGACACGTCATCGATTCTTCGCTTGCGGGCAAATGGATATCGCCCATGCACCCGGAAATCATCAGGGACAAGCCCGGACCCTGCCCGGAGTGCGGCATGGATCTCGTACCGGCGGAGACTCTCGGTGTGAAGTCCGGGGAGGGCGAGCCGCCGCTGATCGTTCCGGCGAGCGCAGTCCTTGTGACTGGCAGACGCGCCGTTGTCTATGTGAAAGATCAAAAGGCCAGGCAACCAACTTTCATCGGACGGACAGTGTTGCTCGGCTCGCGCGCAGGTGATTTCTACCTGATCGAAGGAGGGCTCGAAGAAGGTGAGCGAGTCGTAGTCAGAGGCAACTTCAAAATCGACAGCGCGCTCCAGATCCGGGCCCAGACCAGCATGATGATGCCCGAGGAAGGCGAAGTAGAAGAAACAAAGGAGCTGGAGAAATACGAAGTGGATGAGACTTTCACTCAGTCTCTGAAACCATTGCTGGATGGATACCTCGCTCTTCAAAAGTCACTGGCCGCAGACGATCTCGATGCATCGAAGGCTCAAGTGAAAAAGCTGCCTGATTTGCTGGAACAGGCCGATGCCTCAGCGCTCGAAGAGGCAGCAGGCGAAGCATGGAAAAAATCCGCAAAGGCACTGGGCAAGTCTCTGGCTCACGCCCATCACATGACCGACCTTAAGGCCATCCGGAAGCTCAACGTCGCCCTGTCTGAGACCTGGATTCAGGTTGTAGAAACGTTCGGCATCACCGCCGGCAGAACCCTTTACGTGGCCCATTGTCCAATGGCCACCGAGGACAAAGGCGCCAGTTGGCTTCAGGACAAACAGGAAGTGCTCAATCCATTCCTCGGCACCAGGATGCTGCATTGTGGAAAGATCAAAAAGACACTCGAGGCAGAGGCAGAACACAAGCAAGAAGAAGAGTGACACTCCTTTCATAAGTGACCTCAATCAATTCTCTGACAAGCTCGGCGACTCGGAGTGCATCAATGAACCATCAACCACCAACCATCAACCATTCCACCCCACCCAACTTCGTCGACCGGATCATACGCTTCTGCCTGGAGAACAAGATCGTCGTACTCCTGATGCTCGTCATGTTCAGTGGCTGGGGCATCATGGTCGCTCCGTTTGACTGGCAGACCGACCTTCCGCGCGACCCCATTCCCGTCGATGCCATTCCGGATATTGGCGAGAATCAGCAGATTGTCTTCACCGCCTGGATGGGGCGTTCGCCACAGGATGTGGAAGATCAGATTACTTATCCGTTGACGACCGCTCTACTGGGCGTGCCGGGGATCAAGACTGTCCGCAGTTATTCAATGTTCGGGTTCTCGACCATTTACGTGATCTTCAAGGAAGACGTTGAATTTTACTGGTCGCGCTCACGGGTACTTGAAAAGCTGAACAGTCTTCCCGCGGGCACGCTGCCCGCAGGCGTCCAGCCTGCTCTTGGCCCGGACGCCACTGCCCTCGGCCAGATTTATTGGTATACGCTCGAAGGGATGGATGCCGAGGGTAAACCGACCGGTGGCTGGGATTTGGATGAGCTTCGCACAGCCCAGG
>JASLXP010000417.1 GCA_030740295.1 Planctomycetota bacterium | reverse complement strand
ATCGATAGCGCCTTCAACATCATCGATGGTCTCGCCAAGACTCGGAAGCAACAGGTCAAGGTTGGCCTTCAGCAGGCGTCGGCTCGAATGCCATAAATTAAGTGCGCCGGTGAAGTCGTTGTAGTTGTATTGCAGCGGTGCCAAACGCCCCGTTTTCCCATGGCCGCAGATAACCTCGCCGACAAAAGCCAATCGGCGGCCATTAAGCTCCACCACATAGCTGACCGCGCCGCTGGTCACGCCGGGAGTCGGAACAACTTCCCATTCGAGACCGGCGAGGGAACGTCTCTCATAATCCATCATCCAGTCGACCACCGGAATCGGTCGGACTGGCCCGAAGCGATCCCATCTGTTGTCGTAAGAATTCCAAACCTGTCTTTCGCGAAAACACTGGTCTGGATCGACCAGGTAATCCTGATCCCAGTAGGGCCCCAATACGGTAGCGCCTGCTTCTTGCAGTTGAATGGCCCCGTCTGAATGATCGCGAAAGTGATGTGTAAGCAGAACGGTCACATCGCCGGAAGCAACCTCATCCAGATACTTGGCGGCAAGCCCGGTGCCTGCATTGATGATTACCGTTCCATCAGGACCCTGGACTGCATAAATCAAACAACTGTCATTCAGTTGGAACAGACCTTCATCCAGCTCTTGCCAATGGCTCATGATTGGTGTTTTCCGCGTGCAAAAATGCCATCCAGGTTATCGGGCTTCACTCGCCTGATTCTTTTTCCTTTTTCAATTCTCGAATCAGGCTCTCCAGTCGCTCGATGTCATCCCTTGTCGCTACTTTCAATGAATCAAGGGTCGAATGAACCACATCCTCGACCCTTTCCTCCACCGATGATTTGCCGGTATTCACTCGTTCCCGTGCGGCCTGCGCTACCTCCTGGCCCTTTTGTGAGATTTTCTTCAATTGCTCCTGAACGTCGCCAAAAATCCGGGTCACGCGCTCTTCGCCCATGGATGCCGCTATATTGGCCGCCTGGGTCAAGTGACCGAAAATGTCTTTGAAGGACTTGCTTTCCTCTTCCTCGCATTGATGTTCAGTTTCGGCGGCTTCTTCCCTGGTTGGTTCCGCTTCATTGTCCTTTTCTTCTGCTTCGTCCATTTTTAACTCCCCGTTATTTCGCGAAATCGAATCTTTCAAATTTTCTATAGTCGGAGTCCTTTAATTGGGGTGCCAGCACTCGCAGGCTCTCCGTTTGGAAGACATATCTGGAAATCGTCTTCCCCTTTGGCCTCAAGATAATTTTCTCTTCATGCCCGGATGCGCGCACTCTTACACCTTCTTCAATATCCCCCCAGCTCGCCTGTTGGACATGAATGGTCCTGCAATTGAGTGCAGGACGTACTTCATAATGACTTTTCTTTTCATCGATAATAATTAATGGGCTTGTGGAAATTACAGCTCCCCTGGTTACGCCCGTCTGGGTCCGTTGTTTTTCATTCTGCCCCGGCGTCTGTTCCCCCAATTTGAAAATGAATGTGGCGCCGAGAATTCTCCTCCTGGTTGACCCTTTGGGCAGCCCTCCGACATAGCCCCGCTTGTAACCTACGACGGCCAGGTGATCGTCTTTTACTAGCGACGATACAGGTATAATCACATCTTTTACCGCTCGACTGTCAGCCGCCAGGGCGAGGAAGGCGCTCTTTCCTCTCTTTCTGTCAATCTTGATGTGCCCGTGTTCGTTTTTCGCGACGGTAACTTTTCCTCGATAGGTGACTGTTTTGTAGCGCGGCTTGTCGTCTTCCTTTCCCTTGCCAAATCCGTCTTCCGTTCGATTCACTTCAAAGTTGACCACACCACCTCCGCCGCCGGCCTTCATGCGAACGCCCACTTCTTTCTTGCCGAACTGCGGAATGAGGATCACTCCCTCGGCAAATGAAAATGAAAAGGTGAGCCCAAACACAAGAATTGAGTAAAGCATGTTCTTCATATTATGAGTGCCCATTGAGCGAGGCGTGTGTCCCATTTGTTTCACCATTGGTGGGAATTTCGCTGACAAACTTACGCCAGGATCTGTATTTCTCTGATCTGATTTTCACCTTCAGCAGGGGGCTTCGTTTAGGCTTAACAGGTTTCTTGGCCAATCGCATCCCCGCATCCTCCGGGCGCCGGCCTCCTTTCGTAGTATTACAGTTGACGCAGGCCGTGGTTACATTTTCCCATGTCGTCTGACCACCAAGTGATTTGGGTTTTACGTGGTCGAGAGTGAGTTGGCTCATCGGGTATCTTCGGCTGCAATACTGGCACCGACCTTCATCTCTCGCGAAAATATTCCTGCGATTGAACTTGACTGTCTTCTGAGGCAGCTTGTTGTAAACGTTCAGTCGAATGATCCGCGGAATGCAGATCTGCAAACTCGGTGTTCGGGCCCATTCGTCGTAGGGTTCAGGGAACTCGGTCTTCAACTGTGACAGCTCAATCCAACTGACGATGTCGTACGTGGCCAACTGTTCGTCATCGTGAGAAATGACTTCCGCTGCGCCCTTGAAAAGAAGTGTGAATGCGTGACGGGCGGAAATGACGTTGATAGCGGTGTAATACCTGTTGAGGACAAGGACGCTGTTGTCCAGAACCTTTGCCAACATGAGATGAAGTAACCCCTCTTTAGAATGATGATTGAGTATGTCTTGAGACCATTGGCCTGGGAAAATGTCGAGGAATCGTAGCAGAGCCGAAAGGGGATTCAATGCCCGAACGCTGTGCAGAGAATCAGACTCATGCTACTTCGGCTTGTTTCTCATCAAATCCGCGGTCTGCGCAAAAAACTGTGAAAGATATTCTCGAATCGCTTCAGAAAGTTCCACGTCAAGCATCGCGTCCCCCATGAGCTCCAGCCAGCGGTCTCGTTCCGTGATGCCGATGGGGAACGGCATGTGACGCGTCCGAAGCCTTGGGTGCCCCCGTTCTTCGATGTAAGTGGACGGGCCTCCAAAACGGTAGAGAAGAAAATCCCTGAGACGCTGCTCTGACCCCTCCCAATCATCATCTGGGTACAATGGGCAGATGACATCGTCTGTCTTCACGCGGCTGTAAAATGCTTCGAGCAGGCGACTGATTCCGTCCTGCCCAATGATGCTGTAGATGGTGTGATCCTGTTCTTCCATGTGTCTGGGCCACATTTCACGCTTCCTCAAATGTTGATAACCTGTTGTTCAGATTCTGACCTGAGTAACAGGCACAAACTATGGAACGCTTTGTCGATGAGGCAACTATTTTCGTAAAGGCTGGGAACGGAGGCAACGGATGTGTCAGCTTTCGGCGTGAGAAATACGCGCCCCGCGGTGGGCCGGACGGTGGCAATGGCGGTGACGGAGGGAGCATCATCTTCTTTGCTGACCCGCACGTGGAGACGCTGCTGGATTTCAAATTCCGTCCGAGGAACCATGCCAAAAACGGGCAACCCGGAATGGGAAACGACAAGTTCGGCAGGAATGGGGAAGATATGCGTCTCCATGTGCCGGTGGGCACCATCGTGAAGGCTCGCGATGACGATAACATCCTTCACGATCTCGATACACCGGAGCAAGAGGTCGTCATTGCCCAAGGCGGCAGAGGCGGACGAGGAAACCTGGAATTCAAGCACTCCACGAATCAAGCTCCGCGCGAAGCGGAAGACGGCACGGACGGTGAGGAACGCTGGCTCAAGCTCGAGCTCAAACTTGTCGCCGACGTCGGACTGGTAGGTCTGCCCAATGCTGGGAAATCGACCTTCCTCAGCCGGGTCTCAGCGGCCACGCCGAAAATTGCGGCTTATCCTTTTACTACACTGAAGCCTCAGTTGGGATTGGTCGCAGTCAATGATCAATCGCGTTTCGTTCTTGCGGACCTCCCCGGCCTGATCGAGGGTGCGCATCAGGGCGTCGGTTTGGGCGACCAGTTTCTGCGGCACATTGAACGAACGCGGATTCTTCTGTTTTTGCTCGACACTGGTGGCATGGCTGAAACGCCGCCCTCGGAGGCGTTCAAAGCCCTTCATCACGAGCTCGCCAATTACAGTGAAGAACTCGCTCAGAAGCCCGCACTGGTAGCGGCAAATAAAATGGATCTGACAGACGCAGAAACTGAGCTCGAATTACTGCAGGAGGAACTGCAGATGCCCATCTTCCCGATTTCCGCGGTGACCGGTGAAGGCGTTCGCCCGTTGCTCGAAGCCATTATCCAAGTGCTTGCAGAAGTCAGGGGTGAGCGAGACGTACGATAGTGAGGGTCGATTCCTGTGAAGAATAAACTCGTTATTCCATTCATTGCTGCGCTGGCGAGTCTTAACTCCGGCCATGCGGCAAAGGCTCCTCTCTCAAAAGAGAAACTCAGAGAGCAGTCCACGCACATCGTCCTTGGGAAAGTCACGAAGGTCACATCGAAGAATTCAAAGTCAAAACAAGAAACGAGTTTTGGGATCCACAGGGATCGCGTTTACCAGATATCGATCAAGATCACCGAAGTCCGAAAAGGTGAAGGTGTGAAAGCGGACGAAACGATCGCTGTGGGGGCTTGGCGTCCGGCCGTGCGGATACCGCCTCTGCCCGGTGTGCAGGGCCACGAAGACATTCCCGGCAAAGGAGACAAGGTGGAGGTATTTATGCAGCTCAAGAATCGATCTTTTACGGTCATTGTGCCCAATGGCTTCCGGATTGTTAAGGAGTGAGCCATGATCGTTCTATGCCCTCTCATTTTTTCTCTCGCAGCGGAACCCATCTCTGTCAGCGACGACTTTCAGAATGCGGCCCTGACTGGTTGGCAGAGCCTGAAGCCGGCCTGGAAACATGTGGCTCCGACGAAAACCGACGGTAGACTCCAGCTCGGCGGACCGAGCGACAAGGAATTAGCGGCCTCACGGATCACGTACATTTTCAAGGGCGGTGATTGGTCGGACAGTATGACCGGCGTGACTGTTCAGAAGTTCAAAGGTCACTGGGCGGGGCTCTGCGTGCGCAAGGGGAAAGCTGGCTTCTATGAAGTCTGCATCCACGAACAGGGCGGAATCATGGTGCGCCGCCAGCCACACGCGAGGGTGCTGGCCAGGACGCAGGGCCCTTTCAATGACGGCAAAACTCATCGCCTGGAAGTTGTCACCATTGGACCTTATCTGCGCATTTTTGTGGATGGCAAGCTGCACACCACGATTACGGATAACGATTTCCCCAGCGGCAAGAGCGGGCTGATGGGACATATCGTTCATGCCCACTTTGACGACTACGTGCAAACCCGTGACGTACCCTTAAATCGCGGCCTCTTTGCAGTGCCTTCCGCAAAGACAGATGCCTGGGTCTTTGTGCCGGGCAAGCCGTTCAAGCTGCCCATCGATCTATGGAACGCGACGATTGAAAGGAGAGATGTTGAACTTGTTGTTTACAGAGCCCCCGGCAGCGAATCAGGAGATCCAGGTTCGCCGATTACCAGAAGCAAACTTCAAGCTGCGAAAGGGAAGACGGAGCACATGCTACAGATGCCGGCAATGGTCGAAGGGCTGCATCACCTGGTAGTGCGTCTTGTGGCCAGGGGTTACACGCATTCATCAGAAATGCCCCTCGGCATCTGGGGGCTGCCTGAAGCGGACGAAAGCGTGACTGACCCGTTTTTTCCAGTTGGGGTGTATGACAAGTTCAATCTCGGCGGTGATGCGACTTTTGGTCGAACCTATCTTCACGCCATCTGCCGCGACCTTCGCCGGCATGGTCTGAATACGCTCTTGACCGGCGGCGTCATCAGGAAACCAACGGTCCAACAGCTCGACATCTGCAAACGTTACGGCATTCGGGTGGTCTTGAGGATCGATGCGCCCGCGGAAGACGCTGTCATGAAGCATCCGTCAGTCATCTCCTGCATGTTCGGTGACGAGCCGAAACTCGAGGCCATTGACCACTACCGCAAGCGTTATGAAGAGGTCTACAAAAAGTATCCCAACCTTGCGGTGGTCTCCTGCCTGGTGGGTGAATCCGCCGGCTCCGATGCTCCGAATAATCCCTTCCGAATCTGGTGGCAACTCAAGCCCAGGATAAGGCTCGTGCGCTTTTACCCGTTCCGGAAAAACAATTACGGCCTTCTGAATCCGATTACCTACAAACGCATGATGTCGTTCCCCGCGGCCATGAAGGCTTTTGGCATTTCATTCGAAACTCCCTGGTGGTACGTGGCACAGACCTTCGGTGGAAATGTCACTGAAGAGTCGCCCGACCCGTACTGGCGGAATCCTTCAGGCCCCGAAATCTCGGCCATGGTTCATACCGCTCTTGCTTTCGGAGCGAAGGGCATTCTCTGTTATTCGTATCAGAACGAATCGGTGAAGCGTCCTGCCCTGGTAACCCAGAAGAAGCTGGAAGCGAACGATGAAAAGTATGCCGCGATGTCAAAGATCGCTCGACTGATCTCGAAACACAAAGAGCTGTTACAGAAGCTGAAATTTGGTGGCACGGACGCTCGTTCGAGTCGCTTCGAATTACTCGTCGTTCCGGTGCAGAGCAAAGAAGAGAAATACGTATACCTGATCAATCAGGATACGAGCCGTGCGATTGAATCGAAGATTGAGTTGGCCCGTTCGGAGGCGGAACAGGCGGTGGAGATTTTCAGCGGTGAGAAGAAGGTCTTGAAAGCTGGGCAGCCTCATCCATCCTTTTCAGTGATGTTGCCTCCGGGCAGCGCGCAGGTCTGGCGGCTGAAGGCTAAGGACAAATGAAGCACGGGATACGCCGCATACACGAAAAGAAGATATGTAATCTTCTCTCTTCCGGGTATTCCGCGGTGCATGTTCCTCTCTGATTAATTCTTCTGGGCAAGCCACTCGCCCCAATCCTGGAGCGAGTTACCCAGGCCGGCCTCGAAGGCGTATTCGAGGATTTTGGGAAGCATGCGTTTTATTCCGTTGGGGAGATCGTCGCGGGCATTGAAGAGCATGCGGGCGAGCTCGGGGGAGTCCTGTTTGATGACGGCGTAGGTGAACAGGTGTGCATTGGAAAACTTGCGCTGCTCGATGCGCTTCTTGAGCCCGGCGTGGAATTCGGGTGTGGCGTTTCGTATGGCCACGTTGAGGAAGAGGTTTTCCGGGCCCGGCATGCCGGAACTGAGGTAACGTTGCACCGTTTCTTCGTTGCGGAAAAACGCGGTGTTCCAGGCGTGTTGTTCCTTTGCATCACGTTCCCCCTTCCAGCATTTGAGGGCAAGATCGAACGTGCGTCCGGCGTCCAGTCTTCCCAGAAGCTCTATTCCGCGCTGCCGGACACGCAGGTCAGGGTCGGCAAGAGCACGGTCGACGGGCTTCGTCGCCTTCTTCACATCGCCGGTTTCCGCCAGGGCGATGAGGCCGCGCAATGCCTGGCTGCGAACGAACCAATTCTTGTGATTGACATGCTCGGCACAGATCTTCTTCGCCTTCATATGTCCCGTGCGGCCGAGAGCCCATAGCGCATCGCCGAGAGCATGGGTATCGGTCTCGTTATCGATCGAGGCGACAAGAGCGTCGCCAGCCTCCTGCAACTGGGCTTTCCCGAGCCCAGAACCTGGAGTGTCGGAACTCCGGCCGCGCATCGCCAATCGTCCAAGCGCTTCCGAGGCCGAACGTCGGACCTCCCAGCGCTTGTGTTTCAGCAATCTGATGAGCGTACCAGACAACTGCCATTCATTGTGGAAGCCCGCGAACCAGGCGCCGGCAGAAACATCCTGCCATTCGTCTGATGCCATCATTTCAGTGGATCGGGTTTGCATCTCTTCCAATCGCGGATCAGCAGGAGGCGGACAGCGGCGGACGAGGATCATCTGCGCGCCGTGGAGCTGGTCCAGGGCCATCTCCACTCGACCGTCCTTAAAGGTGTATTCGAGTGGTGCCAGATCGAAGCCGTCAAAAGCATGGACGCTGTGCGGTCTGGCTGGTTCTTCCAGGCTGATCAGGAGATTCTCGGGGCTGCGCCCGCGCATGTTGTAGAGCACGATGACTGTGCCACTTTCCGTGCTGATGGGCGAGGCGACGATGCACGGCTTGGAGAGGATGAGCTCACGTTCGACGCGGGCCTCGTGCAGGGGAGTGACCAGCGGCTCGCGGGCCCGGTCAGCCCAGATGACCGGGGCGCCACCGATGCGGAAAGCACGCCAGGTATACGCCTGTCCACAGCGATGGCCGAGGTAAACCAGCCTGCCCTTGCCGGCCGGCATCTCCAGCCAGGCCGGGCGCTCGTCCGCGTAGCGGGCACGGACAACGGCGGATTTCGGATACTTGATGGACGAGGGGATGCCCGCCGAGTTGCCGCCGTGCGGGCTGAATTTCACTTTGCCTTCCACGGGCAACATTCGGATGTATCCCTTCTTTTTCAGGCCTTCCACTTCTTCGAATGACCTCTCGACATTGAGTGCGACCAGCAGGTCGAGGTCTTCGTTGTATTCGTTCTTCGTGGCCGCATTCGTGCAGGCCCAGAGGAGGCCACCTTTCTTTGTCCAATCCAGGATCTTCTTTTGCGCGGATTCCTTGACCCACCTGTCGAGGATGTAGAGCGCGTCGTAATGTTCGAGCGCGCCTTGTTCCACCTGCTCTTCGGTGACGAGCTCGGGCTTGAAATACTCATGCGACATTCCGAGGAAGGCGGCACGCTTATCCGCAAATGAGCTCGACGCGTGCCAGTACTCAGTAGAGCGGGCGTACAGCATGGCCACGCGGCTCGGTCGGGCGTATCCGGGCGAGAGGACATCGTCTACCTGCGCAGCGCGATTGTTTATCTGGCCGGTCGTGGCATATCCGCCATAACCGTTCGACCAGTGGCCTTCGGTGACCATGTAAATCGGACCGTAGTTGTAGTAGCTGATGTACTTCACATTGTTCGCGAGCATAGTGCTCGAACGAAAATGGCTCGGCCAGACGCAGTGCATCATCGGGAACGAAACCGGTTTGCCGCCGTAGCGCCGTGCTCCCGCGTTGTAGGGCGCGACGGAAAACGCGACCGCCTGATGGCTGTCCCAGCGCCAGCCTCCCATAGACATCCAATCGCTGACGCCGGGCATGAGCGGGTAGCCTTCACTGGCCAGGTGAAACATGTCGAGGGGCTGCGCGCTCGGGAAGTAAAGCGAATGCCCGCTCAGCGCAACGAAGCCGACCATATCCTTGTTGGGCACGCCCTTCAGAATGCCATCGGCCGCGAGCTTGAACATTCTAGGAGTCAGCCAGCCACTGTAGCGCCGGCTCCAATAAAAAAGACGGCGCTCCTCTTTCGTTTTTGCCAGAGAGGGAATCGTCAACAGGCGAACCTCTTCCCATTTGCCTTTGCCAAACAGCTTGGGGCTCAGTCCTTTGGTGGCCGCCCATTTGCGGAAGCCTTCCTGAGCTTCCGGAATGCCGCCGGCCTCCACCCAGTGCTCCTTGATGAACTCCTTGAGAGGCAGCGGCTCGATCCAATCGGGCTTGTCCTCGCCCAGATCCAGTTCGTCCAGCTCGAGATCTTCGTCTGTCTTCGCAGCGAGGTTGGCGGACAGATCATTGAGCGAGGTCGCATCGATGTGCTCATCCTTTCGTATCTCTCGAAACTTCAGAGCATGGATGCTTTTCTTCTGGCCAACGATTCCGAAGCCACCTTTCTCCGGCAGGCCATCGTGCTGATGAATCAAGCGATTGTTGATGTAAAGGGCGGCCTTGCCTCCTTCGAAAATGATCTTGAATGGAGTCTTGTTGCCGATGGATGCACCGGGCTTGGAGAGCATTCCCCGCCCGCCTCGGCCATAGCCGACCTTCTGCACGGCAAGGTTGACCGTGAGCGTCGGCCCCACGCGTCCCATCGACCATGAGACCCACTTTGTCGGCAGCTTCGCATCATCGGTCGCAGCCCGGATGGTGAAGTTGAAATGATGTTTGCTCACCACGCCTTCGAGCACGCAATCGTGAAGGTCCGTGCGGGAGTTGAAATCGCTGCCGCCGGAATAATCACGCCAGTATCCACCGTCATCTTCCACGTAGCGCCACTGCGGCGCGGACATTTCGGACTTGTTGATCTCCCCCGGCTCGTCTGCGATCTGGAAAACTTTTACATGCTTGTAAGTCTCTTCCTGTTTCTTGAATCGGTTCTTGTAATGGTCCTCGTACTTCTTTGCAGACTTGGCCTCGTCGTAGGGCATGAATCCCGGAGGCCAGTACTGTCCCGTATGCAAAGTCCATCCGTAATTGCGAGCGCTGCGGGGGCCGTCGTGGGGCGCGCTGGCGCTGTTGAAACCAAGCAGGCGGAGCGTCTTGACCATGTATTCGTAAGGCGTGCCATTGGCGTATCCCCATGCGTTACCGAAATACAGCGGGCCGCGGGTGAGCGGGAAGAGACGCTCCTTTGTGGCTTGCAGAGCTTTCTCATAATTCTCGCGAGCGTGGTCGCGAAAGGTGCGGAGCATGTGCAGGTGATTCTCGAAATCGGTGGCAAGGGAGATGTTTGTGCCTTCGGGCTCGTTCCATGAGATCTCCCGGAGA
>JASLXP010000416.1 GCA_030740295.1 Planctomycetota bacterium | reverse complement strand
CGGAATCGCCCATCCTTGAAATCGTCAAGCCGAGCGACGTGATGCTGGGCGAGCCGTTGATCATTCCGAAAGTGAGAGACCAACAGCTCGCAGTCCGGCTTCAAATGAAAAACGGTTCGAAGCGCAACATCCCCATCAGATTCGAGGCTGAGATTATCGACGCCGGCACCAGAACGAAAATGGCTGCTGGTGCAATTGAATTGCTCAATCTGTCGGCCGGCTTCGAAGGAGAAAGAGAAATCACCTTCAGCGCTGATGGTCTTACCTGCTGGTCTCCTGAAGCGCCGCAGCTTTACCATCTCGTCATCCGAGCGAACGAAGGAGGACGCGCCCTGGACGCCACCTGGCCCGTCAGGTTTGGCTATCGTGAGCTTTGGGTTGAAAAAGGCGTGATTTACATGAACGGCAAGCGGCTTTCCATCCGGGGCTCATCCCACAACTACCTTTCCTCTTACGGTTTTTCCGCGGCGAAAATCAAGCTGCAAAAGGAAGTCGGCCAAAATGCCGACCGTACGCTCACTCCCGATCCCGCTCAGGAACATTCCCTCAACACGACCGATGAACAGGGCTGGCTGGTCTTCTATCACATGAGCAGAGGCCCGTCCGCGTTGCAGGATGCCATCAAGCGAGTCGGCAATCACCCTTCCGTCATCGCCTGGCAAGTCTGGGGAAACGGGTATGTGAACGGGCCTCATGGACATCCCATGCAGATAGGCGGCGTCGTCTCGGATGAGACCATGGCAGGGCAACGCCACTACCAGATCGCCCGACAGATGCGAAATGACGACCCTACGAACCGACTCGTCTTCTTTTATCGACTTGGAGCCGGTGGCGACTTCCGCGGGATCATGACAACCCTCGGTTGGGGAACACCGATCCAGACCATCGAAGAATGGCCAGCCCACTGGTCCAAGACGAGACAGGACCCGCTTGTGCCCACCGAGATGCAGTTCGTCATCCCGCGAAGTCATGAGATGGAAATGTGGCAGCGCGGAAGCAATCAGATCATTCTCGCCGAACACCACGCAGGTTACTTTGGCGACCGTGCCTACCAGCAACTGACCGGGGAACTTGTCGACTCTTTAGCCAGGAAGGATGTCCATACGCCCTGGACACGATCGCCTCATGCGTACGACGTGATGGAGCTGTCCTTTGGCAGGTCCCTCCGGTCGTGGCGCACCTACGGCATCAGCGGCTACCTTTTTCATGTCGAATTCAAAACAACCTCCACCCACGACGCCGGCAAAATTAATCGCCATGGCCGCAACCTGAAGAAAGTCAACTCCCCCTTCCTGTTTTATCTCGGAGGCGAGGAAAGAAACTTCGTCGAGAAGGGCCACAACTTCACGGCCGGTGAGACGATTCGGAAAAGCGCCGTCTTCGTCAATGACACTTTCCACAACGTCGCAGGCCAGCTCAAATGGGAAGCCCGGGACAAGTCTGGAAAAGTGCTCGCCTCCGACGATTGCGAAATCGAGGTCAGCCAGGGCAAGGTGCACTTTCATCCGATCCGCTTCCAGTGCCTTGATTCGGCGACAAAGACGCGCATCCAAATCACGGCCCAATTTGAAGGCGATGCAGGAAAGCTCAATCTGGCGGACACGTTCGCAATCACGGTCTTCCCACCATCGGTTCCACCAAAGCTCTCCGCAAAACTGGCTCTTATCGACTCCACAGGTGAGACAGAGGCAGTGCTTAAGAAGTGCGGTTTGAGCTATCAGCTCGTGAATGAGGAGACCATCGACCGCGGTGTCACCTCGCTTTCACGCTACTCCGCTCTCATCATCGGCAAGAACAGTTATTCGGAAGCTGCGAAAATCTTTCGTGAGTGGCTGCCCATTGATGAAACTGTCATCGAGGGCCTGAACATTATCTGCCTCGAGCAGATGAACAGGCATGTGATGGGACTGAAGCTCGAGAATCTCAACGCCCGCAATGCTTTTGTTAGGGCCGACAATTCACCACTCATGGCCGGGCTTGACGCCAACGATTTCAGAGACTGGCAGGGCGAAAGCAAACTGTTGCCAGCCTATCCCTCCTACAACAAAGACTCCGATTGGCGTGCCGGCCGCTCAAGCAAGCACGGCCAGCGGAATTCGTTTGGACAACGCCGTTACTGGCATTGGTCGAATAATGGGATGGTGGCCACCTTCGCCTTCGAGAAGCCGCAGCGAGGCAATTTTCGCGTGTTGATGGATTGCGGATTTGACCTCCTGTACACCCCGCTGATTGAGTTCGAACAAGGCAAGGGCCGCATCCTGCTTTCACAGCTCGACCTGATCGATCACTACGGAGTCGATCCCACAGCCACCCATCTTCTTCACCGCATCCTCAAAGAATACACGGGCTCCAAAGACCAGAGACAGACTGAACTGGTGTTACTGGGCGAAGGCACGAAGGAAAAGCTCCTGCAGAACGTGGGCGTGGAATTCAAGAGGAGCGACGTCCCTGATGGCGATGTCGTATTCCTGGATCATGAAAGTTTCAGGAAGGAAACATCACCCGAACTGCCTGGACGGATTTCTGCGTTTCTTGAAGGAGGCGGCACTGTAGTGCTGAGCAGCAAGCGCGTCCCCCAAGCTTCCTCGAAGACGAATGACAACGCCGGTGCACCTGCCCTGGAAGTGCCCAGTCTTGAAAAAGACAAAGCGGAGACTAAGGACAACGATGATGACCTGTTTGAGGATGAAGAAACCAAGCCGGAGCAGAAGAACGTGCAGGCCAGAGATTCGTCCTGGTCCTGGATGCTGCCAGTGCAACTGCCTTCCGAGCCGCGAGAGAGTTTCGGCTCCGATGTCCCAACCTCTTCGCTTTTCACAGGCATCGGCCCAAGCGATCTCTACTGGCGAGGCCACCACCGATTCCTCACGATCAAGGCCGATGCAAAAACTGTCGCCGCGTCAGGACTAATCGGCGAGGTGCCCGCTGGGAAAGGCAAAATCGTTTTCATCCAGTTCGAACCCGACGATTTCAAATCCCCCTGGCAGCGAAGCAAAGCCCTGCGGATCTACAACACGCTCTTCACCAACCTCGGTATCAAAAGCAATTTCGAGGTGAAGGTCACCGCGGTCAGCGGCTACGGCAAACCAGAAGAATGGCTGCCCGGTTACACCGTGCAAAACATCGGCAAACGGCCGATGCTGGAACAGAGCCAGTTTTACGAATCCCGCCCGCTCAATTTCGATCCTTACCAGCACCATGTGTGGTGAAATCTGGAATGTGTCCCGCGTCGCCTTCAGCTTCTGGTCCGATGCCTTCCTTTTCTCAGCTTTTCGGGTCCGATCTGTGTCCGCTTCAGTTCATGTGACTGTGTGCATGGAGCTCTAGCCTTCCTATTTCTCAATATTGACTGTAGAGATATTATTCGACCTTGAAAAACCTCTTCAGTTTCGCCATTCCAGATTTGGGAACTGAAATACAACTCGGAATAACACTCAATGCCGAAAACATATATTGAGACTTTTGATGAAGGGCCTGGCGGCTGGATTGCTGACCTTTGGAGCCCGCTGCCTGTCTGGGATGGTGTGGCCTACTGCGTCAGCCCCTGGTCGGTGGATGCCAATCACGCGCCGCCGGGCGCGGGTTATCTTCACCTGCTCATGTACCTGCTCACCCACGAAAGTCGGCAGAGCCCGGAAATTGCTGAGCGCTGGGGAGTGAATCGTTTTACCGAAGGCGGATTCAGCAGGGATCTGACTAACGCGGAGCTCAGTGTGCGATTGCGTGGCGCAATGGATCTCTCAGGCCCTCTCTGCAATTACCATAGACCCGTACCGAGCCCGGACATCGGTGGGGCGCAACTGCTGCTGCTGGTGCAGTCGCACGTTGAAGGCCCACCCAAGACCACACCAAATTTCATCCTGTCAGGACAGCCCTTCGAGATCACTCGCGAATGGTCGGAACAGACGGTCAAGCTCGTCGCCGATCCAGATCAGTGGACTTGCATCGGCTCGCGTCACGACATGGTTCACCAGTACGGTTACGGGGACATCGCCGAAGTACTGAGTGACGTGAACGTCGACATCATCTTCATCCTGTTCCCATTGAACATCGTTCCAATCGGTGAGGTGGATGACATCCATCATCAATGGGCCAACAAAGACTACAAGGTGGACATGGAATACCTTCCGAAAGGCGTGGTCATGTTTGACACGGTGAAGATCACCTATCCCACGTAATGTGAGTGGCGAGGCACAGGTTTTTTATTGGCCCACTGTGATCTCCCGGCAGTAGATTCCATGTTCGTAGAAGACGCGGCGCTCGCTGTCCCACTTGCGTTTGTCGTAAAAGAGCATCACGCGGTTTTCGCCGATGGGGACGAGCCAGGGGTATTTCTGGCTTTGCACATCGTCCTGCATCACGCCCACGAGCGCGTCCCACGTGCTTCCCGTGCCATCGATGCTGAAGCCAACGGTCATGCCAGGTCGCCCCCACGCTGCTGCGAGCATGCCGTTGGGCAATAGACACATGGATGGAGCAACGCCGGGATAGTTGAAGCACATGGGTTCACACCACGTACGGCCCCCATCAGCAGAGATGAAACGCCACAACAGCATGTAGCTGCCGTGGCGTACGAGCGCATAGACTTTCCCCTCAGACGTGCACGAAAGACCGGCTTCAGTGAACCCTTCCGAATAAAGCACACCCGCGTCGAATGGGAAATCCACCTCCGCCTCTGCAATGGTGGAAGCCGCGTGCCACGTCCGCCCCTCATCATCGGAGCGAAAGAATATGGCCGACCAGAGGATGTCATCCGTCGCTTCATCAGCCACCCCTTCATCTGGCCGTCTCCCGACGTAGTCAGAAGGGGCGGTATCTTTTCGGCGCGTGTTGCCTTTCATCTGACAGTAGGCCGAGAGCCCCATCGCGCCATCGGGCAGTTCGATAATGCTGCCGAAAATGTGGCCGCCCACCTGGGCACCATATCGCTCGGTCACAGGTCGATAAAACTCCGGGATCTTCGGCTCGTAGAAGGCGTCAGGATCGTCGGCAGGTCGCGGTATGTAGTGCTTGCAGAGCGCCCCCTCCAGGTGGAATTCCGCCAGACAGGGTTCGGCAAACGTCAGAGCCTCGCGGGCTTCACAGCAGAATGCCACGTAACGACTCTCAGCGGTACGCCATAGGTACTGGTCGAAAAGGAGCGCCTTTTCACCTCCGCTAGGCCCAATAGCACTGACCGAATGCATCGGGCCATCGATCCGACGCCAGGTAAAGCCGTCCTCCGAGACGGAGAAGCCAGACGGTGAAAACCAACTGTCCGTGCCGACACTGTAGCAGACGAGTATGCGGCCATCGGCGAGGCGAGCCGCTTGAGGGATGATGGTCCCATCCTTTGTGATGAGGCGTTCCGGTGACAGTGAGCACTGCGGTCTCTGTGATGGCATGGCCGAGGCTTTTTGATGTTTGCTCGAAGAGTGGTCTAGGCGCTCAGTGACAAGACAGATCGATCGCAGAGCGCACGCACAACGTTCCCAATTTTCAATCACCTCGGATTCGATACACGTGCCGCTCGTGCGGAGCAAAGGTGTCCTTGAGCAAACCAGATCGAATCGGAACCAACCGATCTTCGAAAAGAGTGATGGCGTCAGGATCGGCAAGCCCTGTGATGCTGAAACTCGCATCGGTCTTCTCGTTTTCCAGATTAACAGCCATGAGATAAGTGTGGATTCCGGAGCGCCGGGTGATGAAGCGAATGGATGAAGCGGAACACTCAGCCGAAGGCGCGGGCGCCCGTGAGTAGATCACCGGCGCCAGTTGAAGCAGTTCTGCGTTCGTGCGTTTCATCGCGGCCCAGTGCTTGGGCGAAATTGGATCTCCAAGGAAATATTTGATCCCGGAGGCGCCCGCAATCACGCAGCCGTAAGTCTGGGCCACCTGTTCGCCGGCGGTAGGCTCACGGCTGTGGTTGTAGAGATTATTGCCCGCAAGGAACATCCAAACAGGCCGCCGACTGGGGATGGCGACCTCATTCATCATCTCGATGTCCTTGACCATCTCGGCAACTTTTCGGTTAGGCCGATTCGTCAGATAATCGTCGATGGAAACGATGTCGCCGGGCAGGCCAGCGAAGTGCGAAGGGATGCCCATCACGGTGTTGTTCATATAGACCGGATGGTAAGGATCGAGCTTCTGGAAATGGGCGAACGCTCGAGTGACATCCTCCGGCTTGGCGTAGAGCTCAGGCTCATCGATCGGCATCCATGCCAGAAGCGCAGGATGCGACTTCCACCGACTAATGAACTCCTCAGGCACAAGTCCCGGGAAACCATGTGCCCAGGCAATCACCTTCAGCCCTCGCTCACCCGCGCGATCGAAGACTGTTTGCCAGACTGCTTCGGCCTTCTCGGTACGGCAAACGATCATGACCGTCTTGAAACCGCTGTCCGCGCAGTGGCTCATCCTTGTGTCCACAGTGGCGACAGGAGTGTGCGGCCAGAACTGATAGAGCGGCGCAATCGCGAGCCAGGGCTGGCCATCGACAAGCAGACAGCGGCGGGAGCGGTCGATCGCCACGGCACTCTCGCTGGGGGCCAGCTTCGTAAGGGCCGTCCGGACTTTTCCAAGCTCGCCGCCCTTCCCGCTCAGGAGCCGAGCGGAAAAGGGGTAGCTTCCCGGTGGGAGCTTTTCGATTGCGAATGAAAGTTCTGATCTTCGAGTCAGCTT
>JASLXP010000415.1 GCA_030740295.1 Planctomycetota bacterium | reverse complement strand
GTAAACTCAAAGTGGACAGACCACTAGTCCCAAATCAAGCGAGGGTTATTGACCTTCTGGGCTGCGCCCGCGGGCCAACGCGCCGGGCCGTGCGACACCCGCCGGCTCGTTTGAGCGGTTGGCCGCGTTCCTGGTTGCCTGTTGCTCAGTTGTGATTCCTTTCGCTTTCGCGTCCGTGGTTGCGGTTGACCGGGACGTCCGTATCCCGGCGTCGGGTCGTGGGTCAGCATTGCAGCGGATGTCGCATTGCGTCGGCCATGCGAAGCAGGATCGACTGCCACGGGTTCCAGCCGAGCAGGCGGTAGATCACTTGACGCCCGGTCCGGACTATCTGGCAGGGCACTCGGATGAACGTGTTGATGAAACGCTTGGCGTGCATCCGAACTATTTCGTCGCGTTCGGCCTCGTAGCGATGCCGCCACCGACCATCAACGGGCATCAACAGACCGAACCACACTTTGAGGTTCCATCCCAGTCCGGCCATCACCATGTACGCCCAGTTGCTGTCGAGTGTATTGACCGGCGCCCGTAGTGCGTGGACTCCGTGCTTGAGCTGATCGATCAGGTTCTCTTGATTGCATCGCTTGTTCGAACCGAACACGATCTCGTCAGCGGCCGTCTTCCAGTCATTCGTGATATAGAAGAAGTACCGGACCTCATCCCACAATTGATGCTGCCCTTTGGTCCATATCAGATGCTTCTTCACCGCAACAATCCGGTATGGCTTGCGGCACTTGACGGGCGTGTACTCAAAATCCGTGATTTCCTCGTAGTCGACGTGGACGGTATCGAATTCACGACGAACAACGACCTGCTCTTTCACATTCGCCGGACGTTCACGCGGCTCGGTTTCGGCTTCGTATTTCGGAGGGCGGGTAAGCCGCTCCCATCTTGATTTTGAGACTTTCTCGGCGATCGCCTCCAACTTGCCCACGACCGGCATCCCAAAAATGAACTTCACGCGATCATCGTCCCAACCGTCCAGATATTCCGTCTGTGTAAACGCGGTATCGCCTCGTAACCGGATCGCGCGGAACCCAGCCTCGCGGCACAGGTCAATCGCCTGGTTGAACCAGCGTGCCGCTCCTTCCTGCGAGGGTCGGTTCGCGGACCTATTCTCGAGGAACAGCAATTCCTGCGTGTTGGCCAGCGAGACGACCAGCGGTTGGTACCCCCATTTCCCATTGTACGAAATCTCCATCCCCTCTTTGCATTCCCCCGTCGTCTCCACGATCGTCCCATCCGCCTCGATCACCGCCTCCTTGAAGAAGTCCGACGGCTGCTGTTTCCAGACCTCGAGTCGCGCTCGGTTGATCGCGTGCATAAGGCTTTCCACATCAGTGCGGTCAAACCGGCGACAGAAGTCGCCTGCCGTCGTCGGGTCGGGAATCCGTTGCGTACCCAAGGCGTCCATGTACACCTCGTCATTCCGTAGCAGCTCCAGGTCTTCCAGATGGGTGCCTCCGCACAGGGCGTTGAACGCGATATTCCGAACGTGGTCGGACTCCGAGTATGGCAGGTGATACTTCAGAAGATGCAGACGACGGTCGATCTGCTCAACCAGCCCCGTCCGTTGGCACATTTGATGGATGACCCCGATGCCTCCGTATCCCATCGCCCGGGTTCGGTCGGCCACGTCGTAACGCACGTTCGTCGCCCGGAACATCGGCTTATCTTGGTGCGGCCATTGCCGAACCTTCAGGCGTCGCTTGATCCGCCGCTTGCGTCTCTCGGCCCGGCGCTGTCTAATATGGCTCATCTGAAATGCCTCCTTGCGGTGAGTGAGTTTTCCTGTGACGATTGCTCATTCTACTGCAAGGAAGGCATTTTTCCCATCGTCGTCTTCGAAAAGCGCAAGATCCTCGCTTGATCCGGGATTAAAGGTCGGTACGATGCGGTGGCGCAGGACAGGCAAGGCGACCGCTTGCATGTCTTCGGTTGTCGTGTGAAATCG
>JASLXP010000414.1 GCA_030740295.1 Planctomycetota bacterium | reverse complement strand
CGATGTACGTTCAGCTCCCTGATGGTACCTGGGCAAAGAGTGAAACGGATACGAGAATACTCTGCAGTCAGACCAGGCGGAATTGGGCAAGAAGCGAGGGCATCGTCATGAACCCCATTCAGACAGATATCCAATTCCCTGCCCCCAAGAATCGGCCACCCCGTTAACAGATTAGGGACACATAGGAGACAGGACTTCAAACCATGACTAATAAACTACGAGCCATCGTTCTAATGCTCGCCGCTTCGTTCTGCGTTACGTCAATTGATGGTCGAGGACAGCGACCCGCGCCCTCTCCATCACGTTATGCCTATGTGCTGAAGTTCGACGTCAAGGCGTTACCGAAAGGTGTGACTATTCGTGAAGTGACAGACAAACTCGGTACGAGGCATTTCATTACCAACACCAGCGATGTCCCTCTGATCATCAACGAACGATTCCAGGGAAACCGCATCGTCAGTGGCGTCAAACTCGTATCAGGAAAGGTCTGCCACTATTGCCCTGACGGTGTTCCGATGGCAGGCAAACGCCATCTCAAAGGCTGGCAGGCACCCTTCGGCGACATCAAGCAAACCTTGATCACATTGCCGAGGCCACCGGCGAGAATCTATCAGGGCCGCAAGCCTGGCTTGTCCAAAGAGATTCCGAAGCCGGAGTCATTCTCGATCAAGGCAAAGTTCAATGGCAAGTCATACGAAATCAAAGGCATGATTCACTACAAGTTGAATCCCGCCTATGACAAACAGGTCGATTAACACTCTCTGCTGACAGGTTCCGGGTAACACCGATAGCCGTCCAGCCATGCCTCTGTCACTGTTTCCGACGCAGACCTGCGAATCCCATCGAGCGTTCTCCCCTTGGCTACGAGTCTGCGGCTGCCGTTGGCCGTCTCCGGGTTATGCTCGACGCGACACGTGGCCGGGTGGGCGGCAGGTGAGCTCTCGATCAGGAAGGCGTCGTGTGACTCAAGGGAGTCGGGGGCGAGCTGAACGAATCGGAAATGGCGGCCATCTCCTAAACGCACTGAAGCCCTTGTCGCCAGGCCGATACTTCCGCTCTCGGCCTCCAGACGAGGGGCGGCTGGGTCTTGCTGAACTCTGAAATTGAACAATCAAGTCGGAGAGGTAGCCTACTCCGGCAACCTATGCGAGTGCGGCGTTCCCGAAACCTGGAATGAGAACAACACGATGTTTCGTCTCTTTATCTTTGATTTCGATGGCACCGCCCTGGGTGGACACGAGCCTTACGATCAGTTCCCCGAGCCTTTTGCACGTTTCCTGGACAACTTGCAGGAAGTCGGTGCCTCATGGGCTACGTGCACGACCTGGCATCCGGCCGGGCAGGAACGAGTCTTTCGCAACAGTCATCTCTCCAGCAGGCCTGTCCGTGCCATCGGAAGGACGGGTCTTGCCTGCGGCTTATATACAGGCGAGACGCTGGTCATGGACGCGGAATGGGATGTCCGTTTTCTTGATATGCACGCCCGATATGCGGAGCAAGATCTGCCTAGGGTCAGAGAATCGCTCTCCTCTTTTGACAGCGTGCTCTCCGTCAAGGAAGGGTTCGACTACATTCTCTCTCTTCGACTGACGAGTGGCGTTTCATTCAGAGAAGAGATGAGTGCTCATCCGGAACTGGAAAAGGCAACCTATATCCAGGCTGCCACAGGCGCGGAATCAGCCCAAGTCTTCGGTGCACACATGTCGAAGGCTTTAGCCGTTGAAGAATTACAGAAGCTTGTGAACGTGAACCCCTGCCAGACAGTCATTGCCGGCGACGGCCTGAATGACCTTCCTATGCTGACACCAGACCTCGCAGGCGGCCTGGTCTGTCCTTCGAATGCGGTTGAGGAAGTTAAACAACAGGCAGTGTCTTCCGGTGGGATTGTTTCCGATTTGCCATTTTCCGAAGGAGTGATGGACGCGCTCCAGCAGTTGGGCGCATTTCGCGCTGCGAATGCTTGATCCTGGGAAATTTTTCGCGGATCTGTAGCGGGATTCGATTCTCTGATTGGCAGATAGCAATTCCTGGCCGTTCATTCATTCGACTGATTCGGAAGATACCTTTGAATGGACGGCCTCCCGCTTCTGACCTCGCCCACCATTGGACACGTGATCCTGAAATCGCTCTTCTGATCTCTGAAATTGAACAATGAGGTCGCAGAGGTAGCCTGCCCCGGCAACCTCTGCCTTGGCGGCGACTGTCATGGGGTTTCTGAGCTTCAATGTGCTGCACTCCCAGCACAGGAAGATGAGACACCAAGAACCTGCAGAACATCCTTGCGTTACTCCAACCCCAAAGCGGGATGAACTGCAATCTCGGCCAACACACCGAAATGATCGCTGGGCCAATTCTTGCCCTCAGGTTTGTTTAACACCACTTTCGCGGCAACAACGCGGGCATAGCCACGATAATAGTGCGGCGAACCAATAAAAATGTAGTCGATTCGACGATGATGATTCGAGAGTCTCCATACTCGCTCGGTCGTCTTTCGTGCGTAGTCGTTTTTGGTCGTCCACGTGTAGCCGTCTTCGCGATTGCCGGCCGCTTCCCAGGCGTCGTAGTAATGAGTACTGCGTCGCTCTAAACTTTGGCGCCCAGTGAGAAAACGGATGCTTGCTGAATCCGGTGTCGCGTCAAAGTCGCCAGCGATGATCGGCGGAAATCCGGCCGTGTCGCTGATTTCTCGAATGAATTTGTCGAGCGCAACCGCGTCTCGTTCGCGATTCAATTCACGATCGAATTGCCATCGAGCCGTGCCAAACGTGGAAACAAAACAGAAGCGGCCGACAGGTGATGGTGCCGCAACCTCAACCGCCAATGCCTTCCCACTGCCGGGCAGTTGTCGCAGGCCCTTTCGCTTCATCGGCCAACGAGAAGCCACCGCAACGTCCAGCCTTCGGAGTCTGTTCGCGTTACTACCATCGGCCTCGTGATCTAAATGGTAGTTCATTCCTTTCAACAGTTGTTTCACTTGATGATCCTCGCCAGGTTTCCAGCCAGCTTCTTGAAACCCGATGACATCGGGTTTCAGTTCTTCAATCTGATGGCGCAGCAACTTCATTCGAATCTCGTACGGCGCGGCATAATTCCAGATATTCGCCGTAAGCACCCTTAACGGACGATCAAGCTTCGCACTGGTCCCGGTGTCCTCGCCATAAGCTGCAAGGACTGCAGCCACGAGAATCCCTGTGACAACGATACGAACAGACGCATTAATGAGAACTGCGCTGCAAATGGAATGCGCTGGGATAGCTTGGGGAGGAGAGGTGACGCGAAAGGAAATCATAAGGCCAGATCTTGAATGATGAGAAAGATGAAGGCAAAGGAACTTCGTGACGTACTTTTCGAAGATTCATCGAGAATCGTTCAACTCGAACTTCGGTTTGGCGGCCAGCACAAACATCTGGCCCGATCGGTTCAAGTAGTAAAGCCGGTCATCCGCCAGGAGTGTGGAGGCATATACGCACGGCCTTCGCACAATAGCACAACCCGTCGGTTGTTGGTAGATATAAGTCGGCTGGATTAATGATTGACAATTGGCCGTACGATTGTGGGTCGGATCCGCGACTGACACTGGTGGCGGGGGACACCCCTTGATGTTGGCCGACGCTGTAAGGATTCCCAATGAAGCACCGTACGCTGTTGATCCTGCTCATCACCTCTTCCCGTCTGTGCGTAACCCCGATCGCCGCGGAGCCACCGGAAGACACCGGAACGTACCGTCTCTACCCGGGCATTGCCGCGTATGTCCACAACCCGAAGGGCGAGGCCTTCGGTCTGTCGATCGAACTCCGCGACTGAAACGTGTTCGCATCGGGGCCTCGTGAGGTGATGTTGAAAGTCTACGACCCTGAGGGTCAGCCCGTAGTCCGTCAGCTTATCGAGGACGGCATTGTCTCTCAGGGCTACCAACCGGCGATCGGCGGATGGGACCAAGAGGTGGTATTACGCCGGATACGGTGTGAATATCGAGCTGCCGAAACCCGTGCCAGTCCAGCGAGGAACGAACAACACGGTGCTGATCCAAATCGTATCGAAGCCCACGAAGGCCGAGGACGTCGCACTCAGCTACCGGATCGTGCCGTGTGTTGGCAAGATTGATGGGGAGAGTTGTACCTGGCCTCTGTCTGCGGACGACGGGAAAGCAAAGGCGCGCCCGAGGCCGTCGCCATAGTCGTCGGCCCCTACATCGAAGAGATCCAATCCAGCGGCTTGCAGGGCCGGATTGGAACTTCGGAGTTTGGCACATTAAAACCTCCGCAGTAGCTCCCGAATCCAAAACAAGAAGACCTGCCCCAGAAACCTGCAGCCACGACTGTGCATCTCGATAACAGTCAAAGAAGGAACCTCAATGAGACTCTACCAGTTGGCCATCTCTGTTCTGACTCTCCTGGCTGCTGACGCGGCTGTCGCCGAAGTGCGTGTCTCGGAAATCTTCAGCAGCAACATGGTGCTGCAACGCGACAAGAGTGTGACCGTGTGGGGAACGGCGGATGCCGGCGAAGAGGTGACCGTCGCCATTGCCGGCCAGTCACACACGACGACTGCCCGCGACGGTCGATGGAAGATTGCTCTCGAACCACTCGAGGCGGGCGGGCCACATGAAATGGAGGTCACGGGCACAAACACCATCGTCTTCAGCAACATTCTGGCTGGTGATGTGTGGCTCTGCGGTGGTCAGTCCAACATGGACTATGACATGAGTGTCTATATGCGCTGGCCAGGAAAAATAGGTGAGGCCTACACCTCCATTGCCGCGAACAGCCCATCGTACCGAGATCTGCGTGTGGTTCTCATGAAGAAGGCGGCAGCGCTGCCAGACGAAACCGCCGTTGTCCCGGTCGAAGACGACGACGTGTTTCGAGGGACATGGCAGAAGTGCTCTACGGAGGTGACGCCTCGCATGTCGGCGACGGGTTTTGTTTTTGCTCAGCGACTGCAGGCGCATCTGAAGATTCCCGTAGGTCTGATTGATGCCAATAAGGGCGGCAGTCCTGTGCATACGTGGTATGCGCCTGAGTCGCTCAGAATTCTGGATGCTCCGCGCGACTCAATGAGGAACATGTACAACGCCATGATCCGCACGTATCGGAATTTTCCTATTAGAGGAGTCATCTGGTATCAGGGCGAAAGCAACGCCTGGACTGTGGAAAGCAGTCGGAACTATGCGGCGCAATTCAAAGCGATGATCCGAGGATGGCGGCACGACTTCAACGATCCACAAATGCCATTTCTGTTCGTGCAGTTGGCGGCCTATGAACGAAATCCGTTCCACCAGGGAGTGACCTATCCCATTCTGCGTGACAGCCAGGCTGCGGCTCTCGAACTGAAGCACACCGGTATGGCGGTCGCGATTGATCTGGGCGATCCGAAGAATATCCATCCACCGTACAAACTGGCTCTTAGTGACCGCCTGATGCTTGCAGCAAGGAAGGTCACCTACGGTGAAGACGTGGTTTCCAGCGGGCCGACCTTCAAATCGTTTCGAATCGACGGCGGCCGTGTAGTCGTCACTTTCAGTCATATCGGTTCCGGTCTGGCGATTCGCGACGTGACTCTGGCCGGCAGGAAAATGCCCGCCGACAGACTTGTCGGCTTTCAGATCGCTGGTTCCGACGAACAGTTTCACGAGGCGGAGGCTACCATTGATGGCGACACCGTCGTGGTCAGCAGCCGGGACGTGAAAGTCCCCGTCGCAGTTCGGTACGGCTGGCGCGGCTTCCCCTATACCAATCTCTATAACAGAGAAGGACTGCCGGCCACGCCATTCCGGACAGACGATTATGAGATCGTGATCAACCAGAAACATGTCGATCTCTACAACCGTCGTCTCTATCTGCCGAGAGAGCTGTTACGGACTCAGATGACGATTGAGCAGAGGGCTCAGGTCGCAGTGATTCATGATCGGCACGTCACAGAAGATGTCGAAGCCAGAATCCAGGAACTGAGAAGAGCCTACGAAGAGGTCTATAAGACTGAGGGCAGAGGTTCGTCGGCGTACCGAAAAGCAGTCAGCGATTACAACGACTACCTCAAACCGATACGCGCCCGCATCGGCGATGAAATAAGAACAGCAAGAATCTTCGAATGACCGCTTAGACAAGTGGCCTTAGAAATCTTTCCGTCGCCGCAGCATGCAGTTCCTCACGTCCTTGCTGCGGGAAGTGTCGTATAGGTAACGTGAAAGAAGTTGGCGATCACCTGCTGAGCCTAGTGGCTGTTGCGCCACACCAGGTAGATAAGGAAGCATCCGTGGGGTCGGGGGGCCATTTGCCATTTGATTTGCTATTCGTTGCCAGGCAAATGGTCCCGAATGCTCAACACAAGCCATCCGAAGCCGGCAACCCATAAGGGGGAATCACTTTACTGACCGACATTTCTGATAGCGGATTGCGATGGCGGTGGCATGTGCCCCGGCCTACTTACACTGGAACGATCCGTCGTCCCACGGGCCGTACCATCCACAACTGTTTGCATCGAGATGACGTTGATGTCCCTGGTAGGCGGTATGTTGCTGATCGTCCGAAAAGTTGACGTGGACAACAGCCTCGCCAAGGTTGAGGACCAGTCCTGTGCCACTAAACCAGGCATCCTTCGAGCCGGCCAACAGGCGCGCCAGTTGTTGGGTCTCCTCAGCGCTATGGCCTGGACACGACACCACAATACAACGGCTGATGTCCTCACCTTTCAGAAACCGTAGAGGCTCGGTGCTCGCACTCATCGCAAAAGCCAGTCGGCAGGTGTCATACATCGTTTCATCACCGCGAAAAATCTCCGCCACACCTGGCTCTCGATAACAGGTCAGAAACGATGCCCCAAGCACGGCTATACCCAATTGGTCATCAACGTTTAGCCAGTTGCCAGCAAAAAAACGTGATTCGTCCGGCTGCAGGATGCCCTCCTCCCCCACATAGCGCCGGGGTGCGTTCTGATAGAGTAGACGTTCATCGTCGAAGAAGGTGATGGTGCCGCTGGACATCTTTTCCAGGGCCACGTCTGCCAGTGCGGTGCGCCGTTCCACGTAAACGCTCCGCCCATCCGGCAGAGCGATGAAGGCACATTGTTGTGCAACCTTGCCACCGGCCCACGCGAGATCCAGCATGACGCCGAACCCTCCATCGATCGCCTTAGCGGAATGTCGGATATAGGCGAGCGCAGGGGCTGTTTCATGACCCGCATCAGGCAATTCGGAAACCATGCCAATGAGGTTCCAAGGCATCGGATAACAGAGAATATCCCGGTTCAGCGGCATGGTCATACCCAGGACCGCAGGAGCGTCTCCCCGCCCCTGCCAACAGAAACTGGAGATCGAATGAGCCGTTCGCTGAATGGCAAGCCCTGCCTGGTCCGACACATAAGCCCCCGTCGGAGGCGTCACAGCGTCCAGCTCAGCGTCGGTAAAGCTGCCAAGCCCGAAGCGCCGGCACATCAGGTAATTCTGAGTTAACCCCCAGAGCGATTGGAGATCGATCGGAAATCCGATCCAGCCATTCATCGGCAGACCTGGTCTTTCTGTGATCGTATTCTCATAATGTTGGACACACTGCAGAAAACAGGCGACACGATCCGGTGTGGGCCGCAGAAAGGCCAGATTGCAGGCTTGAATGAAAGAGCCCCTGAGGCCGGGGGTGTAGTCCGTCCCCGCCGGGTACAAAAGGGCTCCATTGGGTAACAGTAAGAACATCAGCCGATCGAGAATAGGATCGGCGTTGAAGGTAACGGCCTCCGGTATCGGCGTGTCCGCAAACAAAAATGCGATGGCACTTCGCACCATCTCGGAAACCGAAGCCATGTAGTCGGGGTGAATGAAACCATGATGCTCGAGGGTGTAGTCAGGAAAGACGTTGGCGCCGGTAACCTGTTCCCGAAGCGGCTTACCGTCCAGCAGTACATCCGATTCGACATCTTCCTCTGTCGCATAGGCATTGACCATAAACTCGGCGCCCTTCTCTAGCCATGCCCGGCTGTGAGGATGATGGCGGAGCATGCAAGCGACAGTCGCCAACCCCCCACCTGTCCAACCGTTATATTCAGCGGGTGCGTTGCCAAACAGGGTCGTCGAAGGATGTTTATCAAGAAAGGAATCGGCTTCTTTTGCCAGCACCTTGGCGGTCTGCAATCGGGTCTCGTCGTCGAGGCGATGCCAGAGCATCCATGCGCCGATTGCCAGCATATGCATGAAGCGGGCTGACGAGAATGCCGGCCATATTGGTCGATGCTCTGGGGTCCCGTGATTGTATACGCCGTCAGCACAGGCACTGACCCAGGTGTGCAGAATGGAGATGGCAATCTCTTCGAGTCCCTCCGAGGTCATGTCAATAGCGGCCCGATCCTCTGAAGACGAAAAGCGAGCGAAAACGGCAAACGCGCTGATAGATCCGCTCATCACATGACCACAGTAGGGAATGTCGATCACAATGGTCTTGCCGTCATCAATCCCCTTTTCCTGGCGGTTCGATTCGAGATGCTGAAGGGTTCGTTGGATTTGGATGCCCAAGAGCCGCAGCAATCGCGGCCCGACCGTCCCCGATCGATCCAGATGAGGGATGACAGGTGCATCAACACGATAGGATTCGTCATTCAACATTCATAGTTCTCCGTTGCCCTGGAATAGAGGGCTGGGAGGGCTGGGATCAGATCTCCTGGAGCCAGCGAGACGCTGGCGTACCCAGGAGATTCACTTCGAAAGGCTCGCGTTCTTCGTAACTTCGATGACAGACGGCATCGGCGAGGTCTTCTCCAATGCGTTGAAGCGATCCCCCTACTTCCCGATGCAGTAGAGGAATTTATCTGACCGCAGCAGAATCCGGTTGCCAGTAACTGCAGGGCTGGCGTTGAACCTGCTGCCGTCACGCAGATCGTTCGTGCTCAGCAACTCGAACTTCGGTTTGGCGGCCAGCACAAACATCCGGCCCGAGCGGTTCAGGTAGTAAAGCCGGCCATCCGCCAAGAGTGTGGAGGCATATACCTGGCCTGCCCGATTCAGTCGTTCCTCATAAAGAAGTTTGCCGGTGTCAGCTTGCGCACAGTAGGCAATGCCCAATTTCTCATACGCCCAGTACAGATGGCCGTCGCGATAGACTGGCGAGGTGACGTTCGAGCCCTTGTTGCTCGTCCACAGGCGATGCGTCCTGGTGAACGTCTCCCCGTCCGCCGGCACGAACTGCCAGTCCGGCAATTCCAGAGCGCCCACCCAGAAAGTAAACAACACCATCGGCGGCCACAGCGCTGGGAACCATGTACCAAGTGATGTCGGTCTGGCAGGTCCAGAGTTCCTTGCCCGATGTTGGATCGAAGGCGAACACCTTTCTCTGACATGCCACTACAAGCTCGTCGCCACCCGCTTTCGTCTTCACTACCACTGGCGTGTTCCAGGCTTCTTTTATTCCACGTGCGCGCCATTTTTCGGCTCCGGTTCGCCTGTCCAGCGCGATGAGCGATTGGCTTTCCACGCTGGCGTTGACGAAGACCAGGTCCTTGTACAAGACAGGAGACGCGGCTGTCCCCCAGCCACCCATATTCGTGCCGACGTCCGCCTTCCAGAGTTGCTTGCCTTTGTGGTCAAATGCAAAGACGCCGGTCTTGCCAAAGAAAGCGTAAACGCCCTCGGCATCGGCGACCGGCGTGTTTGCAGCGTAGCCGTGATCGCGGATACGGTCCTTTTCAGGCAACTTGGCCTTCACGGGGCTATTCCAGATTATCTTACCATCGTCACGCCGAATGCATATGAGATGACGTTTAAGGTCATCAAGGCTTCCACCCGGGCTGCCCGGGACTAAGTAGCCTGTGTATGAAGTCAAGTAAATGTGATCACCGAAAACAATTGGGCTCGACGCCCCCGCACCGGGCAGAGCTGTCTTCCAATTGATGTTGTCATTCTGGCTCCACTTTACCGGCAAGCCGGCCGCACTGCTGACTCCCATCCCAGTAGGTCCGCGAAATCGAGGCCAGTCTGTGCGTTTAGTTTCGTCTTTTACAGGTTGAGCAGAACAAGCGTTGTAGAAAACACTCGACAATGCGATAACGGCAACAATCCATCGTTTGATTTGAGGCATGAATTCTCTCCAGGTTGTGTCCGCCAAAAGCGATCGGACGCCAGCGGTGAAGCTACATGAACTGATTCCAGAGATGCATGATACGGAGCGGTTGAATTAGTGTCGCCTCGAACCAGGCAGCGGAGTGGGTATTTCCCGCCCAGGAATCGAATTGGGCAGAGCCAACGGGACGAGATTTGCCAGTGTCAATGAAGGAGAAAGAAATCAGATGGTCTGTTTGGAGGAGTACCAATATGTTTAGCCGTTCGTCGCAATCGGTGCAGAAGATGGCAATGGTGGCTATCGCTGCGATTCTAACTGCGGGGCACGCCTCCGCTGAAGATTCGCCAAGTCAATCGAGAGGTCTACTCACCCGGCTGCGGATCCATGGTGGCATCTGTGTTATTGCCGGGGCAAGGTCCCTCAATCTGGCGCAAGAACTCGCTGGAAACAGCAACTTCTACATCCAGGTCCTTCAGCCCGATCAAAGTAAAGCCATCACCTGGGGAGCGGCGGTCGCTTCCGGTGAATACCGGGAAAGAATTGGAGTTGTCCATCGCGTATTCGATGCAGACCACTACGGCTCCGGCCTGTTCAATCTGGTGATCGCTGATGCTCCCAAAGCTGCAAGCGACACTGCTGATCTCAAGCGAATTCTGGTTCCGGGGGGCACGCTGGCCGTCCGGCAGAATGGTGAAAGTACCCCTGGACTCGATCCCAAAGTAGCTGGGCTGATAAGCCTTCAGGCAGCAGATGGCTGGCATCTGTTCCGCAAGCCTGCCGAGCCGGTCGTCAAATATTCTCCCTGCGACAGCCTGCGCTGGAGGGCCGGGTCGCGATGGCAAAGAATGATGTATCACGATTTTCAGTCCGTAAAGTTCGGTGAGGGTAAGTTCCTCTATCGCGAAACCATGGCCAGCTCAGGAGGAGGATATCGCTTCGAGCTTGTCTGCCGGGACGCGTTCAATGGGCGAACGCTCTGGAAGATCGAGGAGCCGCCTTTCTCAGGGAAGGATTGGAGCAGTTACCTGCGCTATCGCATGGCGCTGGCTGTTCATGATGGCAAGGTCTATACCGGGCTGGGAAAGGACTTCGTCTCCCTCGACGCGGTAACAGGGAACACTGTTACGACACTTGCCAAAGGCGGGCGCCCGCGCCAATTTAGAATCCACCAGGCAAAGTACCTGCTCGTTGACGGTAAAATACTTGACCTTGAGAGTCTCAAAGAACTGGGGCGTTACAAAGGAGTCAGGATTGTTGTTTCTGGAGACAGGATCTATGCCACCAACCAGGGCCGGATTATCACTACCTATCGCATCCCGGACGGTGAAGTCTTGTGGACGAAAGACGTGCGGGAGATTCAACCCGCCGGGCAGTTCGCAGGCATGTTCTGTTCGGACACGGCACTCCATATCCGGCGGAGCTGGCCGGCCGCATCGCTCTCGACCATGGATATTAAAACCGGCGAGACATTATGGACCTATCCGCCACCACCGCGGCCGAAGGTGCGGGACGTGAACGCTTACGTGTTCGGTAATGAGCTGCTCATTTCCTATCGCGACACGACGATCAATGAGCCGCGCGACTTCGTGTTAATGGCGGTGAAAGCGAAAACGGGGGAGGCCTTGCGGAAAGGACTCTATGCGCCAGGCAAAAAATGGGCAGGCGGCTGTTGGGGTGCCCGGCGGGCGGGCGACTACCTCCTTTACCATCACAACCTATGGTTCAACACCAAAACCAGTGAGCGCACTTACCTGGTCATGTTCCGGCCCAAGTGCAGCCAGGGGCCCCTGCCGAGCAATGGAATGATCTACGGCTTTCCGGGCCGTAAGGGCGGGGCCATCAAGGGCATCGCCGCTTTGGCGCCTCGCGACATGGAATTCAATGATGGCCTGGGTGGCAAGGTTCTGAAGACCTACAGCAAAGCGCCCGAAGAAGCGCCGCAGATCAGAGAGAATGACTGGCCGATTTTCCGGGGGAATCCCGCACGCGGGAATTCCGTCAACCTGTCTCTCAGCCATTCTCTCGTCCCGAAGTGGCAGGCGGTCGTTGGTCTCGGCAAGCAGACCTATGGCACAATGGATTCGGAACGAACCGGTCTGACCCAGGCAGTGAGTGCATGGGGATTGGTGGTGGTCGCCGATATCGAAGGACAGCGCATCGTCGCGCTGAAAGAGGCGACCGGCAAAATCGAATGGGTCTATCATGTCGGCAGCCGGGTGGACTTTCCGCCAACGCTGCACCAGGGGCTATGTCTGTTCGCCGCTAAAGATGGGTCCGCCTATTGCCTGGACGCCAGAACTGGCAAGCCGATCTACAAGCTCCTCATCGCGCCGCAGGAGCGTTACATCGGCGGCCAGGAAAAACTCGAATCCATGTGGCCTGCCTGCGCAGATGTGCTCGTTGTCGGTGACACCGCATACTGCAGCGCAGGTCTGGCCGTGAGCATCCACGGTGGAATCAGAGTAGTCGCTTTCAGGCCTCGCTCCGGTGAAGTGGTTTGGAGCCGCTGCATCCAGGGGAAGCCGGCCCGCAACGACGGCGAGACGCAGCCGAGTCTGCTGGTCTACGACGGGAAACAGATTCGCATGGGAGGAATGGCATTCGATCCCAAAACCGGTAAGAGCATACGGGCCCACCGCGGCGGAGGATTCCTGAACATGCGAGGCTCAATGGAGGACTGGCTATCTACCAACAACCGCAACCGAATTTCTGAGGACATGGGCAGCGTATCCCTTGACGATGGGAGAAAAGGGATAACGGGAAGGTTGATCTCCTTCACCGAAAACTTTGGCATCGGCTTCAGCGTACCCAGAAAAGGCAAAACCGTTTTCCACATTGGCCCCATCAACATCACCGGAAAGAGCCGGGACGGCCAGGCCAAATGGTCACTCCCTCCCACAGAAATGAACGTGGACGATTTCGTATTGACCGCCGATACTGCCTATTGCGTTGGTCACTACGAAAGCGGCAGCGAACCTTCGGAACTGAGAGTCATATCCCTGAAAGGCGGAACCATGCTGTCGAGACACGAAGTCAGCGGCTTCCCGGTTTACAACGGCATGTCCATCGCTAACGACAAACTCTTCATCGCGACCCGTGGGGGAAAACTGATCTGCTTTGGAGCACCGGAATGACAGACAGACAGATCACCACCGCACGCAACAAACATCGCATCAGCTTCATTTTCTCTGTCCTGGTATTCATCGGAGCCAACGGCGGAAGAGCTGAGAAAGGAACCGCAATGAAAGATAAAGACTTGAAAGCATCGCCCTACTTCAAGGACGACTTCAGCGATGGTCTGAAGAATTGGGCAGTTGAAGAGTGGGAAACGGAAAACGAAGTTCAGGTTGGTATCAGAGACGTCAAACTGCACGTTAAGACGGTGTCTCGTGTGCATGGTGTGATGGTCTGGTGCAAAAGGAAGCTTCCCGAGAACTTTGTCGTCGAATACGAAGTGACGCCGCTCTCAGCCAGCGGATTTTTTCTGATCTTCTTCTGCTACAAAGGCCAGGACGGCAAATCCATCCTCGACGAAACTCACTTCAAAGATCGCGACCATCCGACCCTTTTCAAGAAATACACGAAGGGCAGGCTGGACGGCTATCACATCTCTTACCGGCGTAACGATGCGGCCAACTGCAACTTCCGCAAGAACTCCGGCCAAGTGCTCATGAAACAGCACGCTATTGACAAAATACTGCCGGCCAATAGAGCTGTTCACGTCTCGCTGAGCAAAAACGGAGGGCGTTTCATTCTCAAAGTGGACGGCACGGTATTCATGGATTTCACCGACGACAGGACTCGCGACGGCAAAATCCGAGAAGGTGGCCACATCGGCCTGCGCCAGGTCTATGAATCCGAGGGCGTCTATGACAACTTCCGAATTTCGGAGTTGAAATGAGTTCTGAGATTGGTGAGTGCCAAGATAGACATCAGGTTTACTCCCCAGGAGTCCATTTCTATTCCAGCAGCGAGAGTGTCGAAGCTGACAAAGGCAATTTCATTCTGGCAGGCCGTTGTGGGTAGATGTTGCCTCATTTATCCAATCTGCGAGGTCTTCCTCGATCTTGCGATTGATAATGAACGATCCACCGGACTCCCGGTAGGCACTTCGCGTGGAGCTGAAACAGTTTTCTGCGTCCGCCAGGGGAAGCACGCAATT
>JASLXP010000413.1 GCA_030740295.1 Planctomycetota bacterium | reverse complement strand
TGGGCTTGAGTTCAAGCATCAAATTGACTCCCCCGTCACCGTGCGAATAAAATCCCGACTCGCACGGACAAGTCGTATCATCGGCTGTCCGTCTTTTTTATTGTGGAATACTTTGCAGAAGGCCCCGCAGTGAGTCATTTCCCCCATGAATTTGTTGCTATCCTCGATTTCGGGTCGCAGGTAACCCAGCTCATCGCGCGGCGGGTTCGTGAACAAAATGTTTATTGCGAGATTATCCCTTTCAGCATTTCGCCCGAAGAATTAAAGCAGCGAGGCGCAAAGGGGATCGTCCTGTCGGGCGGGCCGGACAGTGTTTATGAAGAAGACGCTCCAAGGTGCGATGATGAAATCCTGAAGCTTGGAATTCCTATTCTTGGCATTTGCTACGGCATGCAGCTCGGGTGTCAGATCCTGGGCGGCGATGTCTCTTCTGCCGAGGCCAGAGAATTCGGACGGGCCACATGCGAGGTCGATACGAGCTGTCCGCTCTTCGATGGGCTGGAATCGGAACAGGTCGTCTGGATGAGTCACGGCGATCATGTGGCCTCCGTCAGAGACGAATTTATTGCGATTGCTTCGACGGACAACGCGCCAAACGCGGCGATCAAACATCGGGACACTGATTTCTACGGCGTGCAGTTTCATCCGGAGGTCACGCACACGCCGAACGGGAAGGCCATCCTGCGGAACTTCCTTTACAAGGTCTGTGGCTGCTCCGGCGATTGGGACATGCATTCGTATGTCGAACAGGCTACACAGGAGGTGAAGGCGCAGATTGGTGATGCCGGCGTGGTCTGTGGGCTTTCGGGCGGGGTGGATTCGTCAGTCGTGGCGATGCTCCTGCACCGGGCGATTGGTGATCAATTACACTGCATCTTCGTGAACAACGGCCTGCTTCGTTACGGCGAATATGAAGAGGTATCAGATATTTTCGGCAATCAGTTTCACATGAATTTTCATCCGGTGGATGCCACTGACCGATTTCTGACCGCACTGAAAGGCGTCTCCGAGCCTGAAGAGAAACGGAAGATCATCGGCCACGAATTCATCGCCGTGTTTCAGGACGAAGCCGCCAGACTACCCGGGGACATCAGTTTCCTCGCGCAGGGCACTCTCTATCCGGACGTCATTGAAAGCGTATCGGCCAAGGGGGGCCCATCCTCAACCATCAAGACCCATCATAACGTGGGCGGTCTCCCCGAAGAGCTGGGCTTCGAACTGGTCGAGCCGCTTCGTGAACTTTTCAAAGACGAGGTGCGCCTGATGGGCAAGGAACTGGGCCTGCCGGATCATCTGATCGGGCGGCATCCCTTTCCCGGGCCTGGGCTCGGCGTCCGCATACTTGGCGACATCACTCGTGAGCGCGTCGAGATCCTACAGGCCGCAGACAAGATCATGATGGACGAAGTGCGTGCTGCCGGCTGGTATGAAAAGCTCTGGCAGGCATTCGCCGTGCTTCTACCGGTCCAAACCGTCGGCGTCATGGGTGACGCCCGAACCTATGAAAACGTCGCAGCTCTCCGCGCTGTGCACAGCACGGACGCGATGACCGCCGATTGGGCACACCTCCCACACGAGCTTCTCGGCAAGATATCGAACCGCATCATCAACGAAGTCCGCGGCATCAATCGTGTCTGCTACGATATCAGCAGCAAGCCGCCGAGTACGATCGAGTGGGAGTAGGGGCGTGGGAAATGAGTAATAAGTAATGAGTAATGAGTAAGTTTGTGAGTAATGGCCCGTATTGTTGAGAAGGCGGCAACATGTGGTAGAGATCACGTTCATCTGAGTAGCAGGTATCTTTGAGCCGAGTCGCGTCTGCCCACAAGGCAAGACCGAACGCCAAACGTCAGCGGACCTCGCTCACAGACTTACTCATTACTCATTACTTATTACTTATTACGTATTACGCTCCATGCCCGCCTTAAACATCGTCACCTACGGCACGCCCGAATCCGAGGGCCCAATCCGAAAGATTCGCGACCGGTTCGTTCTCCAACTCACCCAGGCATCTGCTGTTGCCACTGAAAAGACCGTTGCCGTCTTCGGCGAGGCACTCACCCCGGTTGAGAGTGTTCGGCGTATCATCGAGGCCGTGCGCGATAGAGGCGATGAAGGGTTGCTCGAATTTGCTTCCAAGCTCGATGGCCTTGAATGCACCGCGGACCAGCTTCGCGTTCCTGAATCAGAAATCGAGAGCGCCTCGGAAAAGATCGATCCCGCCCTGCTCGAAACGCTGCACCTGGCGGCATCCAACATACGACGCTTCCAGGAACACATCCGCATACCGACGCCTCCCATGCTGGAACTCGGAGACCGGGAGCTTGGTGTAGCCTACCGGCCCGTGGACAGCGCAGGGCTCTACACCCCGGGAGGAGCGGCAGCCTATCCCTCAACTGTCCTGATGACCGGCATCCCAGCGTCCGTCGCCGGAGTTGAAAGAATCGCCATGGTCTGTCTGCCTGGGCCGGACGGAGAGCCGCTGCCAGAGGTTCTTGCGGCTGCGAGCGTTGCCGGTGTCCGTGAGATCTACAAGGTCGGCGGGGCTCACGCGATTGCGGCTCTCGCATTCGGCACCGAGACCATTCCCCGCGTGGATAAGATTGTCGGACCAGGCAATCTGTTCGTCACCATCGCCAAGCGGGAGATCCTCGGCATAGCCGGCATCGATATGCTTGCAGGACCGAGTGAGGTGATCGTCCTCGCGGATGAAACGGCCGACCCGG
>JASLXP010000412.1 GCA_030740295.1 Planctomycetota bacterium | reverse complement strand
TCCACTCGTTAATGACGACCTTCGAGTCTTCCGCGGGGAACCTTTTCAGTGGCAGGAACACGTCCCACGAGGTATGGCCAATGCAAAGGATGTCGATCATGGTTTGTGTTGTGACTGTACGCGTGAAACGCGGAAGGACACACACTATGAAAGGTTTTACCAGACCTGACCTTGAACGACACAGAATGTCTACCCAACATCAATCTGTTAATCTGTCGTCATGATTTCTTCCCTGCTGTCTCTACTTCTGATCTTTTCTTCATCGGGAACTGCCGAAAACGCGGTCGGGCCGGGTGAGCTGTTGATTGACCCGCCAACGCTTCATTGCCTCGGATTCCGCTGGTATGTCGATGGCGACCAGAACGGCAATGCCGCGTGCTCGATTGAGTTTCGCCGTAAGGGCGATGATGGATGGCGGGCCGGATTGGAACTCCTGCGCGTGAACCGGGAGACCGTGAATCGCGATTACGAATCCTACACATGCGACAATCTGCTGGCCGGCAGTCTATTCGGCCTCGAGCCTGACACCGAATACGAAATCATGCTTTCGCTGTCAGACCCTGATGGCGGCAAGGCAACGAAAACCTGCACGGTCCGCACGCGTGCCGTTCCCAAAGCCCCGCCCCCCAAACGTTCCCTTCATCTCTACCCGGCCAGCCATGAAGGGAAGAAGGAGCTCCCCAGCTTCGTCTCCCTTGCCGAAGCCGTTAAACGCCTCAAGCCCGGCGACCATGTGCTCCTTCATGCCGGTGTCCACACCGGCAACGTTGTTGTGGAACGCAGCGGTACTGCGAGTGCGCCCATTGTTTTCAAAGCTGCTGGGGACGGTGAAGCCATTGTCCAGGGCACGAACGGCAGCGATAAGAGACCCACCTTCAACTTCGTCGTCACCGACCAGAAGCATATCTGGTTCGAGGGGCTGACTTTGAAGGGGGCGGAATGGGGCATCCGCGCTGAGGCCACCGAACACCTGGTCGTACGGCGTTGCCGCATTCTTGATGTCTCGACTGGTATCCGGACCTACTCCGAACGTGCGGCCAACTGGTACATCGCCGACAACGAAATCATCGGCCGCAACACACAGTGGTATCCACGGAACTCGCAGAAGGCATCGCATACGGGCATCAACTTCTTCGGCCGGGGCCACGTGGTCTGTCACAACCGTATTCGCAAATTCTGGGACTGTCTGGCCATCGCCAACTACGGAATCCCCAAGAAGGGGCGAGACCTCAAATGCGTTTCCATTGACATGTACGGCAATGACCTTTCCGAAGCGCTCGACGATTGCCTGGAGACCGATTACGGCTGCCACAACATCCGGGTCTGGGGCAACCGGCTCTGGAACGCGCACGTCGCGCTCAGTGCACAGCCGACATACGGCGGGCCGATTTACATGATCCGTAACTGCGCATTCAACATCGCCGGGCTCACACTCAAACTCCACAACTGGTGTTCCGGTCTGATGATATTCCACAACACGCTCATCACGCCCGGCCAGGCCTTCCGCTCTTATCACCGGTGGCAGAACGGCATCCTGCGCAACAACCTCCTGCTCGGCGGCCAGCGATACGCAATGGAGACCGGCTCGCCGCATCCGCGCACGAGCATGGACTACAACGGCTGGCGCAAAACAAACGACCCGCAACGATTCATGAAGTGGCACGATGACAAGACATGGACGCGTTACGCCACCCTCGAGGCTTTCGCCAAATCCACCGGCCACGAACGCCACGGAGTCATGGTTGATTTCAACGTATTCGAGAAATGTCCTTTCCCGAAGCCAGAACAATTCCCCGATCCTTCGGTCTACGATTTCGGCCTGAGACCCGCTTCAAAGCCGATCGACTCCGGCGTGGTGCTGCCCAACATCAACGAGGACTTCAAAGGCAAAGCGCCCGACCTGGGATGCAGGGAATTTGGCGGGACGGGGCAGATCTTTGGGCCGCGGTAAGGGGTAGCCAAACATCATTGGGCTGGCGGCAAGCCAGTGCTCCACCAGCGTTCGATATCTGACGTGATGACTTTCTTCTGATGAGTGCGCGTATAAGAACAGCATCCATGCCAGGCTCAAACAATCCAATTATGCGGCTCATCGGCCAAAGGGACTTCCGCTTCATGCCGGGACTGTGCATTTGGATCTTCTGTCCAATCGGGGCCGAGACGTTCATCAGATCCGCGAACGAGATTTATTGGCAGCAGACGGATTCGAAACCTTCGTTCACTGCCTTCGTGGAGCGTGAACGGCTCACGAATCTCGATCGCGTGAGCCGAGTGGTGTTCGCCGTTCAGATTGGCAAAGATGCATGGAAGCTCGATCAGCTGACCGCGCATTGGAGTATCCGGCGAGGCGGACGGACTGTGGCATCCGGCACTTGCTCGATGAAAGCAGGTTTGGTCGACGTGCAGTTCGGGCTCGCGGGGCTGCAGGAGGGCCGTTTCGATATTGCTGCGGAACTCAAGGATGGCGATCAGGTGGTTGCGAATGCAAATACTTTTTTTCGGTATGAAAAAGAAGAGTTACCTGAACTATCAGGACGCATCGCACTGAATTTGCCGAGAGGTGTGCCCCTTAAAGAAGGCAGCTTTCCTGTTCATTGCGGCGTGCCGTTCCAGAAAGGTGCGCTTTGGAGCAAGGGTGACGTGCGGGTGGTCAAGGCGGACGGTTCGCCGGTGCCGTCGCAGACGGTGGTTCGCTCGAGATGGGGACTGAACGCAAAGACGAGTATCCGCTGGCTTGGGGTGGATTTTCAGGCGGAGAAGGCGGCTCCGTGGTGGCCGGAGCGTAAAGATACGCGGTACTACCTGGAGTATGGAAAGCGGGTATCGCCTGCCGTGAATCAGGAATCGGGCACTGGGAACAAAGTTTCGGTTGCGAAGGAGGCCGATGGTTTTCGGGTTGATACAGGGCCTCTGCAGTTCCTGGTCCGTAATCAGGGATTCAATCTTCTGGCCGAAGCCCGGTTGAATGGTGCACCCATCCTGCAGAGCAACCGGCAGCACGGGCTTTATCTGATCGACAACGAGGGTGACGTCTACCGAGCGGCAAACGATCTTCAGACAGCGCTGATGATCGAAGAGCAGGGACCGCTGCGCGTCGTGCTGCGTGCTGAAGGCTGGTACGTCAAGGATGGCACTGAGGGCAAGAAGCACAGTTACACACTGCCAACGGATCGGCTCTGCAAGTTCATCACTCGCATTGAAGCATACGCCGGCAAGCCATACGTGCGCGTGCTGCACTCATGGGTGCTTACGTTTGATTCGCATACCGTGCGTTTGAAGGATGTTGGGCTGTCGCTGCCACTGAATGGCGCGTCCCGGGCAGTGTTCGGTGTGGAAGGGGGCCCCGGCATCAGACAACCAGTCTCCGATGACGGCGTCTATCTCATCCAACATCTGCCACACGCGTTTTCCATCGACTCAGGAAAGGGCAGGCAGCTTTCGGCCGGCCGCCACAGCGAGGGATGGGTGTCTGCCGTATCCGCACATGCACGCATCACTGTCAGCCACCGCGATACCTGGCAGCGTTTCCCCAAAGAGTTCGAAGTTCTGCGAGATCAGATTCGTTTCCACATCTGGCCGGCGCACGGTCGGTTTCATCCTGAAATCGACGAGTTGAAATCTGACCAGATCCACAAGCTCTGGTTCGCCCACCAGGGCAAAGAGCTCAACATGGCGCAGCCGTGGGATTACTACTTCGCGGTCGCCAATGAGATCAAGAATCCCAGCATCGGTGTCTACAAGGGCGCCGGTCTGGCACTCGCCGGTGTCCATTCGAGCGGACTCGGCTCGGCCATCACCAGCGACTTGTTGATTCACTTTTCTGCCACCGCGGAAGAAGAAAAGGCGAGGCAAGTCGCCCGCTGTTTTCAAGCAGCGCCGCATGCTCTTCCCGATACAAAGTGGCTCTGCAAATCTGAGTCTGCCGGCCTTCTGCATCCGTACGATCCTGAAAACATGAAAGCCGCGGAAGAGACCATCGAGGACATGGTCAAGGGCTATTGGGAAACGCAGGACAAAACCGACGAATACGGCATGTGGATCTACCGCGTGTGGCATCACAATACTTACTTTGGCGACGGCAAATGGCAGCTCTACCGACTCTACAACACCACCCATCATTACGAGCTGTTCATGCCGTGGATGCTGTATGCCCGTTCGGGTGATCCGTTTTATCTGAAGCAGGGAATGGCAAACATCCGGCAGATGACTGATGTGCAGATGATTCATTACGACGACCCGAAATACCCGCACATCGAATTTCACTTCGGTGCTGGAAGACTGGTCGGCTCGACACGTCACACCAATGGATTCAATACATGGGGAGGTGATCACGCAGTACTCGGGCACCTCACCTGCTACAACGGCATCATGCTCGCGCATTACCTGACCGGCGATTTGCGATTACGCGAGGTGGTCGTCGATGAATGGCAGAAGACCATTCTGACCGACCGTGCGAACAGACAGTTTTCACGAGCAGATCGTTCGAGCCGCTATGTGAAGTCCGGCGCCCGTGACGTGGCAAACACCCTCGGTGAGCTCATCGACCTGTATCAACTCACTTACCGGTCCGAGATTTTGGCGCTCATGGCGCCCACTTTCGATTTCTTCGTCAATCAACACATGCGTCTGTGGGGGCAGCCACTCCACAACGTGCTCCATTTCTACGGCAGCGAGCAGGCAAAAATGCAACTCCTGGAAGCAGTGGACGCTTATCGGAGAGCGGCCGGCAAGCCGGACGACCCAAAGTCCGTTTTCTGGAATCACGCGCCGCACGAAGTATTCGCCATGGCATCCATCGTATCCCCTGAAAGCAATGCGCATGTGGATGCTTGGATGAAGGCGGATGTTCCTTACCGCCGGCAGAGGGCCCGGGATGTCCGCGCGTTTGTGCCACGTGCGGTCGCGTTCTGCACAGTACCTGATTACGTTCTCTATCTTCCTCGTGTCATGCACGCGATTGCTGAGGCCGGCGGGAACGTGTCTCTCAAACAACTCAGTATGTCGCAACCGCTGCCAATCATGACGCGCCGTAAGCTCGGCCACTGGTCGCAAATTATTGTCAGGGAAGACAATGATCAGGAGTTCGATATCAGTTTTTCAGGTTCTGTAGAAGAGGCGTTCCCGGTGAAGGTGATTGGGCCGGATGGGAAACTCGTCACGCAGGCAACGATACCTGTTGGCTCACACGCCGGGCGTTCTTTGAAAGTGCCCAGGGACGGCCGGACGGGCGAATACGTCATTTTCGCCAAACCGCGTGATCCCAAGGCCAAGCTCCTCGCTCCGCTCACCAGCCTGCCGGAAGTGTATTACTGTGACTACTGGGCTCAGCATTCGCACTCACTCTATTTCATTCGCTCGAAGAGCGACGCCCCCGAACAGATCCAATTGCAGCCGCACAAAACGCCTGCACGAGTTTATAGTTCCGATCACTCAGAGTTGCTCGCCGTTACCGAAACCGGAGAGTGGTTGAAGTTTAAGGCAGGCCCGAAGGGAGTCTGGTTGAATCTGCACTCCCGCTACGCGCATCCCCGGCAGCCCATCGTGATCGCCGTGCATCCTGAACGGTGGTTTATGCCTGGTGAAAAGAGCTTGAATCGAAAACCTGAGAACTTGCCGAAAGGAAATCCCTGAAAAATGGACCTCTTTCAGCAGGACCCTTCAGGCGGCAGAAACTAACATCTTCAGAGGAGCCATCCATGAAACGTTTTTCTTTCTTCACACTTTGGCTTACAGCCTTTGCTGCTTTGTCCGCCGAGGACACTCCAAATGTCGTCATCATTTATGGTGACGATGTCGGCTACGGCGATGTTGGGGTCTATGGGGCCAAACTTATTCCCACGCCAAACATCGACCGCATGGCTGCGGAGGGGCTCCGTTTTACGGACGCGCATTGCGCTGCCGCCACGTGTACTCCATCCCGCTACTCGATGCTCACGGGGGAGATGGCCTTTCGGAAGAAGGGCACCGGCATCCTTTCCGGAAACGCAAAGATGGCGATCAATCCCGATCAGTTCACGCTCGCGGACGTATTCCAGAAAGCCGGCTACAAAACTGGTGTCATCGGCAAATGGCACCTCGGCCTCGGCTCCGGCAAGATTAACTGGAATGAGGAAGTCAAACCCGGCCCCCTTGAAATCGGATTCGATTACTGCTTCCTGCTGCCGGCGACCAACGACCGCGTTCCGTGCGTCTACCTGGAAAACCATCGCGTCATCAATCTCGACCCCAACGACCCCCTCACCGTCTCCTACGGCAGACCGGTCGCAGAGGATGCGCCGGGCACGTCTTACCCTGATGGCCGCAAGAATCCCGAAGCCATGACCTACTACCGCAGTTCCCATGGCCACAACAACAGCGTGATTAACGGCGTCGGCCGCATTGGATATATGAAAGGCGGAAAGTCAGCGCTCTGGAAAGACGAGGAGATGGCGGACGTCCTTGTCGAAAAGACTCGCGCCTTCATCAAGGAAAACAAGGACAAACCGTTCTTCCTTTTCTTCTCTTCGCAGGACATCCACGTGCCGAGAACGCCACATCCCCGCTTCCGCGGAAAGAGCAAGCTCAGCTACCGCGGCGATGCCATGGTACAGCTCGACTGGTGCACCGGCGAGATCCTCAAGTCGCTAAAGGACGCCGGCATCGACGACAACACTATCGTCATCTTCTCGAGCGACAATGGCCCCGTTTATGATGATGGCTACAAAGACGGCACAACGGTCAGGACATCCTCGAAAGAGGTCGACCGCGGCCACGACGGCTCGGGTCTTTATCGCGGCGGCAAATATCAGATCTATGAAGGTGGCACCCGCGTTCCACTCATCGTTCGCTGGCCGGCCAGAATCAAAGCAGATGTTTCAGAGGCCCTCGTTTCCCAGGTCGATTTCCTCAAATCTTTCGCCGGCATGGTGAAACAGGACGTACCCGCAGGCGCTGCCCGCGACAGTCGCGATTTCCTGGCAACGCTGACAGGCACGGATTCCACAGGCAGTGACATCATTCTCGAACAGGCCAGAGGCGTCGCTGTCCGCAAAGGCCAATGGAAATACGTAAAGACCTGGCCTCGCAGAAAGCGGAAGGGCAAGGACCAACCCAAACAGCCACCCAAACCGCGTGAAGAACTCTATAACCTCAAAGACGATCCAGGCGAATCCCGGAACGTGGTCAGCAATCATCCGGAGCTTGCGCAGGAGTTGTCCAAGCTCCACGATAAATACCGCAAGCAGGGGCTGGCCGATTAGGGATGGAAGTTCGGTGGATGCTGACCCGCCAGTCACTCAGACTGCCTGCCGAGGCGTGACGCATGTCGTCTGCCGGCGCGGTGCTCCCGGACCTATCCTCACTCGCACGGTTGGGCACTTTCGATGCTCTCAGGCAACTGCACGGCGGATTCATTTTCGGGCTTTAACATACCCACCTTTTCCTGGGCCATTCGTCCCCCGGTTTAAACAACGGACCTGAAGAACTCTCACAAGGCAATCACTATGAAACACTCGTGCATCGCTTTTATGATGCTTGTTTCGGTCCTGTCCGTGTGTGCGGAAGACAATCCGACACCGAAGCCCCTCAAGGCCCTGCTCATCGCGGGCGGCTGTTGCCACGACTATGCCGGACAGCACAAGGTGCTCAGCGAAGGCATCCAGGCCCGGGCCAACGTGCAGGTGGACGTCTATTGGACCGACGACCGATCGACCACGCCCAGCTTTCCGCTCTACGAAAAGGACGACTGGGCCGAAGGCTACGATGTGATCATTCACGACGAATGCGCGGCCGGCATTAAAGATGTCAAGGTAGTCGAGCGGATCATCAACGAGCATCGCTCCGTGCCAGCCGTTCATCTGCATTGCGCGATGCACAGTTGGCGTACTGGCACCGACATGTGGTTCAAATTCCTTGGGCTTCAGTCGAGCGGGCACGGCCCCAAGGAGCCACTCACAATAAATTTCGTCGACGGGGAGCATCCAGCCACCAAGGGACTGAAGGGCTGGACAACGGGCAAGGAAGAGCTCTACAACAATGTGAAGATTTTCGATGCGAGGCCCCTCGCAAAAGGCAAGCAGATCGTTAAGCGCAAGGGCGTCGAAAAGGAGGTGGAGGCCGTAGTCGTCTGGACAAACGAACAGGAAGGCGTCCGCAGTTTCAGCACATCCCTTGGCCACAATACGGAGACCGTTGCCGACTCTCGCTATCTCGAGCTGGTCACCCGCGGCCTGCTGTGGTCGTGTGAGAAACTCTCGCCCGAATATCAGACCCCGTTTAAGGGCAAGAATAAGGTCACCTTCATCAAAGGCGTACCCAACAAGACCAAGAAGAAGAAAGGCAAAGGAAAGAAAGGTCAGACGCCTCAGGCCACCATCGAGATGGTCAAGCCAAAGGATGCCACAGAAATCAAAATGACCGCCAGCAGCGTGCAGATGGCCCCGGGCCACTTCCCCTGGAAAGCAGTGGATGGTAACGACGGCACACGCTGGTGCGCGTCGAATGACAGCTATCCTCAGTGGCTGCAGATCGAGCTCAATAAGCCGCACAAGATCGACACCATCCGAATCACCTGGGAATTCGACGTCTCATATAAATACATCATCGAGGGATCGGGCGACGGGAAGAAATGGACACCTTTGCTTGATGTGACACAGAAGGGAGAGAACTCGGGAGTCGAGACACCGCTGAAATCCGATCCGGTAAAGTTTGTCCGCATCACCGGCAAGAGCGCGGCGAAGGGATGGTGCAGCATCCGTGAGGTGAAACTGAAATCGCCAACCATCAAATCCCTCTGGCCGGCGGGAGCAAAGAGTCTCCCTTCCGCGAAGGGCAAGCCCGCGGCGAGGTCACCTGACCCTTACGCGAAGGCCGGCAACCTCCCGCCGAAGATGGTCAAGCTTACCTCAGAGAAAGAGCAGGCAATCCTTAAAGAGGTGAAGGTGCCGCCCGAATTTGATGTCACGGTCTTTGCCGCGCCGCCGACCGTAAATTATCCGGTTTACTGTGCCGCCTCACCGAGTGGCGATCTATATGTTTCGTCCGATGGCAATGGATCGCTCGGACGTGATCCGGATCGAGGCCGCGTGCTGCGCCTGCGGGATAAAGACGGCGACGGGCGCGCGGACGAGGTCACCGAATTCATCAAGAATATCGACGCGCCCCGCGGGCTTATCTGGGATCACGATCGGCTCTACCTGCTTCATCCGCCCGATATCAGCGTTCACTTTGATCGGGACGGGGACGGCGTTTCCGAAGAATCGAAGATGCTCATCAAGGGCATCGCGTTCGACTACAAGGGGCGTCCCGCCGACCACACGACGAACGGCCTGCAAATGGGAATCGACGGCTGGATTTACATCGCGGGCGGCGATTTCGGTTTTGTGGACGCGGTTGGCACTGACGGCCAACACCTTCAGCATCGCGGTGGAGGGGTCATCCGGTTTCGTCCGGACGGCAGCGGGCTTGAGATCTTCAGCACTGGCACCCGTAACATCCTGGAAGTCCCCATCAGCCCGCTGCTCGATCTCTTCGCCCGTGACAACACAAACGACGGCGGCGGATGGGACGTGCGCTTCCATCACTTCACCGGCCTCGAGGACCATGGCTACCCGCGCATGTACAAGAATTTCGGCAGCGAGCACATTGCCCCGCTCGCGGACTACGGCGGCGGCTCCGGCTGCGGGGGCGTTTACATCAGCGAACCGGGCTTCCCG
>JASLXP010000411.1 GCA_030740295.1 Planctomycetota bacterium | reverse complement strand
CACTCGGACAGAAAGACGAAGCCTCAAAAGCCTACCAGGCCGCGGCGGAGGGCTTTCCGGAAACGTGGGTCTGGGTGAACAGCCGGACGGAGATGTGGCTGCCGTTCTTTGAGAGGCTCCGATCGCAGGGGAAGCATCAGTTTTCGCGAGAGGAGCCGGTGCTCAAACAGAACCCGCCTAAAGGCGTTACTCCAACCCCGGCTACCGTTACCTCAACGGTCAATGCTGATCTGGTAGGAAACATCTGGCCGGTCACGCAAATCATCAGCGCGCATGCGGAGCCCGGCCGCATACGCCTGGCCGGTATGGACAGCCTCATCACCATCGATACCAGCAAACTCACCTGGCAGCGACTGCCGCTTCCCGTGAAGTACGAGAAGCGACTGCACACTTCAGTCTTTCCTCCTTACCTCATCATTCGTGAAGTCTCCGGAACGGACAGTGTTTTGTGGAATCCGGAGTATTCCAAGCTCTACGAACTCCCCACTTCCAGCTACGACGTCTACTCGCTCGATGCTCTGAAGAAGGTCTCCTCGATTCCGATAAACGAAAAGATTGAGCCCTGGCCCTCGCAGTCGGGCAATCACTTCTACTTCCGCACCCGCGGCGAAGTCCTCGGTTACGATCTCTCAACTGGCAAATCGCTCTGGGAAAAGAAAGACGCCTACAAATCCACCAGCATGCGAACGCTGTCAAGCTCGTCTCGCTACCTGGCGGTCACGGAATCGACCGACGAAACCGTCCGCTTCCAGGTGCTCGATGCCACAACCGGCAAACGAATCGTCACCATCGATCCCGGCGCGTTCCATTTCTGGCGTACTCCGCTTATCCTCGGCGACACTTTCTACAGTTATGATGACTTCGACGGCATGCTGGTGGCCTGGAAGCTGCCCGAGGGGCGGCCGTTGTTCCGAACCAAATTTGGCGGCCAGCTCGCCTCAGAGCTCCAGAGCCCAGACGGCAAGAATCTCCTCATCCACCATCGCGTCCTGAAAGAGCGCAAGATCATCCTCAGCCAGGTCGACGCCGCCAACGGTCGGATCAATTGGCAAACAGATCTCAAGCTCGAGAGTATCGACCGCGGCCCCATCCTCGCGGACAGCCGCATCCTCTACGTTTACCGTTACCGTCCCGAAAAGATCGCCGAGCCATCCAGGGAAAAGCCCGGCCCCTTCTACAAGGCCAACCGCGGCATCCTCGTCGTCGACCGCAACACCGGCGAGCCACTCTCCGACATTGACATCACCCCATTCATGTCCACACGAGCCATCCAGGACATCCGTGAAGCCTTCTACCAGGATGGCCACCTCTTCGTCATCACCCACGACGCGAAGACCTTCAAACTAAAGTTATCGGAAAAGTGAAGGCGATACCGCAAACAGATGAAGAGTGGTTTTGATGAATCTGGCAATCTTCATAGCATTGATTCTTGGCATCATGTCAGCTCAGGACACCGCCATGAAAGTTAAACATCCGGTGATGCGTTTCTCTCGTGACAGTTCCGGTTTCCAATCCGGATATGAAGAGATCTGCCGGGCCAGCGATGAGCAGCTCCGAAAAATGTACCTCGACGAGATGACTGAAGAAACTGTCGTACCCCGCAACCACAATCGGCGCGTGTACGCAGCCATGGGGTTATGGGAGTCGACCGGTGAGGGTAAGGCTCGTAAGGCGGCGATACGCGCCTGCCGTGCGATGCTGGGTGACATTATCGATGCTTCAGACAAAGAGCTTCGCGAAGCAATGGATGACGACAAAGGTTTCAGTCGCCGCAGCAGAATTGCACGCGACGCGGCGTATCACTTCGCGTTGCTATACAGGCTGACGGATGAACAGACTTTCGCTCACAAGTCTGCCGTGATGCTTGCACGGTTTGCGGAGGTCATGCCGAACTGGCCCATACAGAGCCCACATTTCGGCCCACTTGAGGACCGCAAACTTCTGCCCCGTGATTGGCCGGACTATCATAAGACAGATCGAGTTAACGGAATCTGGGGCGGTTGGATTTACGGTGCGGCAACGAATGGCAACCCTCTGGCCTACGCCTACGACCTGATTCACGGCTCCGGCAAATTGCAGCAGATGGGCAAGCTTGAGGCCGTCGAAAAGGAGCTCAACTGGTCCATCGAATTCATGCTCGGCTACGGTCGCGAAATGGGCAACATGGACTGCTCCACCATGAGGGGCATCATTGACATTGCCCGCATACTCGGGCGAACCGAAGTGGTGCACCACTGTATCCAGTGGATCCGCGATCTTTACCGGACCGGATTCTACGCCGACGGCTGGTGGCATGAAGGGACACCCTCCTATCACCAGCAAATCCACGGTAATATGCAAGAGGTGATTCGTAATTACCTCCAGGGCTACACCGACCCGCCCGGATACAAAAGCGTAAAAGGAGTGCGCTACGACAATCTCGATCTGATGGCCGAGTTGAAGCGGCCCATCGAGCGAGCGCAGTCCGTACTCGACAACATCCACCAGCCCAATGGAAACTATCAGTGCATCCATGACACAACATTCCCACAGGTCAATTGGGAGAAGATTTACATCAAGCAGGCGAAGTCATTCCTCTGGGGCTGCATGGGCCATGCGATACTGGGCACCGGGAGTGGCGACAACATGGTGCAGGCAACGCTGCATTTCAGCGGCACCCATGGCCACGCGCATCACGATACACTTAACTTCATGCTCTTCGCGAAGGGCAAGGAATTGATAAGCGAAACGCGCTATCGCCCAATGGCGGGATCGAAATCCACGCGTGAATGGCACACGATGACCGCGGGGCACGCTACCGTTGTTATCGATGAAAAGGACCAGAGCGTCACCACCCGCCGCGAGCAGCAACCATCCGATGCGATCCCAGGCATCGCGGATGGCAAATACCGATGGGGCGGCCACGGTGACCACATGGTTGAAGGTCGGCTGCGGATACACAGCACGGACTTCGAGAAGGTGCAGGTCGTCGAGGCCGACGGCGAACGCGCCTACCACGAAACGAAAAACGACGGAATTTATCGCCGCACCATTGCTCTGGTGAAAATCAGCGAGTCCGACACCTATGCTGTCGATGTGTTTCGTGTCAGAGGCGGCAAGACTCACGACTACATGTTGCACGGTTGCCTTGACGAGCCCTACACGGCCGAGTTGTCCGTCGCGCTCAAAAATGAACTCCCGGGGACTCTTCACAAGTATATCAGCAGCCTTCGCTCGGGCCGGACAGATGACAATTGGACCGCCACCTTCAACTTGAAGAGTGGCGAGGCCGGGTTGAAGACTTTCTTTCTGCGACAGCCCGGAACTCAGATCATTCGAGGCAATGCGCCGGCGATGCGGTGTATCGGTGAGGCCCCGTTCCTCTGCATTCGTCAGATAGATGGCGACAGCATCTATGCTGCTGTTCATCATCCTTTCAAAGAAGAACCGCTCGTACGAGATGTAAAGCTGATCGAGTCATCGATGGACAGCGTCGCCTTGAAAGTGTTCCTTCCGGATCGTGTGGACACCATCAAGTCAACGGCCAGAGGTTTCACGCACCAAGCTGATGGCCAGTGGAGCTATGAGGTTGGCGGCAGCCACACGCTGACCGGAGTGGTCACCAGCACCTTCCGTATCGATGCAGGCGACGACTTTGACGCCTTCGTGACCGATACGCAGCTTCCGGCAGATGGTTCCCTCAATGGGTTTACGATCATGATCGACATCGGCGGTTTACTCGTCCAGAGCTTCACCATTGATCGCATCGACCGCCGTGGAAACCAAACCATCATCCATTCGCGAAATGAGCCGGGGATGACCATCGAGCCCAATCTCGTGAAACTCAATTATTTCCCATGCTGGGGAATAGCCGGCAAAGCGAAGTTCCGGATCAATGGCTCTCGGCTGAAAGAAGAATGAAGCTGAGGGATGAATGCCGGCGCTGATGCAGTGGAATCGCGACACCTGCGAATGGAGTCAGACTGTGCGCGCATGCATCGCGTCCCTGGATGCGGCACACGCTCGTGGCGCGGATCTGAATTCACTTCGGCGAAGTAGAGGCGCTGGTTCGGCGTCATACCTTCCATGGCTTCTCTGGTTGGGAATCCGGGCCGGAGTTTCATACCAACATGATTGTACTTGTAGAAGAGGCTGATCCGATCTTTTTCACTGTTCCACGGTCCTGCCCCGTGACAGAGGGCTTCAGGGAATATCACGGCTGGGCCTGCCTCTGGAAACCATTGTGTCATTTTCGCCCCCGCGGGCATGCAGGCAGGCAGCACCAAACCAGAGGCAAGGAGCGCATAATTTCACATGGCTTCCCGTTGAATGGCTTTCATGCGCGCGCTATTTTCGCACTCATGCTGAGAAAGCGAAACTCCTGTCATTCGCTCATGCGGAGAGAAGAAGATTCACATCCTTCATACAACTGATGGTGGACGTTGAAGCGATTCAACAGCCGAGGAGTGTGCTCTGGGCGCGATTGCAGTTGGGGTTGATCGTACTCATCTGCGCCGAAGTGTTCTCTGGCTCCTCGATGCGGCCGGGCAACCTGCTGTTCGGACCATGGACCTGGCTGGTGACCTACTGGCTTTACTTCGCACATTTCTTCTTCTTCACAACCCTCGCCGTCCGGACCGGGCGGACCTCGTTCTGGGCGCTCTACCTTTGGGGCCTGCTCTACGGACTGTATGAGGGGTTCATCACCAAAGTGATCTGGCATGGTTACGGAGACGAGGGTTTCGCCGCTGGTGCCATTGGCCCCTACGGCTATTCGGAAATCAGCATGGTGACGCTGTTCCACCCCATCGCCTCGTTCATGATCCCGCTGGCACTTGCCTGCATCATCTCACCGGAGTTGCGGCGGCGCTTCCCCGACCTTGCATGTTTCACGCGTCGGACGAGGAGGTCATGGCTGCTGCGGTTCGCTGTCTTCTACTCGCTGGCTGGAATACTCAGCTTTAACAATCCCGGTCTTGTGCTGCTCATCGCAGAGTGGGCCTTCATCCTTGTCCTGCTCGGCCTCATCTCACGTTTCGCTCGGCCGGCCTGGGAGAGCCGTGAAGGGCTGTCCATGGTCTGCTTCGAGGGCAAGGGATTTATCGGCCTGTGCGCCTATCTCGGCCTGATCTATGTGGCCTACTACTTCTTGCTGAACTATGAGCACCTTCCTTCCCCAGCTATTCA
>JASLXP010000410.1 GCA_030740295.1 Planctomycetota bacterium | reverse complement strand
TTCGATCATCGCGGTCGTGCAGGAAAATGCGGAAGTAAAACGCGGTGTCCGCAGGGGCGCCTGGCCGGAAAACCTCGCGGCGCTCGAGATGTATGACCTGGTAATCCTTGGCGACCTCTCACAAAGCGCCCTTACAGATTCGGAGTGGAATGATCTGAAAGCCCTGGTCTGGGACAAGGGAAGGAGCCTCTGCCTCATCGGCAACGGCATCTCTTCACCCGTGCCGCGTTCGCTGGCGAAATCCCTTCTGCCCGTGGCTCCCCAGGCAGACAAGATGCAGACTCCCCCGCGGCTACTCGAAACCAGGGAGGATATTTCGCTTACCAGGCCCGGCGGCTTTCATCCGGTCACACGCCTGCTTGCCAAGGTTGTCGAATCCACTGACCGCCCGGCCTCGGATGCTGCCAGAGATACCCAGGCGTTGCTCCTGACGAATCGCACCGGCCAGGCGTTAATCTCTACCCGGTACGCGGGCAGCGGAAAGCTGATGCTCATTCAAAGCGACAGGCTCTGGAAGCTGTTGAATCCAACCGCGCTTGAAGCCCACGCGCAGATTTACATTGGCCTGGTTTCGTGGGCCATAGAAGGGTCCCTCGGACCACCTGAATCTGCGCAGCAGCTCGGCCTCGACAAGCTCAATTTCTCCGACACAAACAACCTTCAGGTATGGACGAAAGGAGTCGCCGAGGGCACGATCGAGGCGATCTCGGGTGACAAGGTCTTGCTCGAAGCCCAGATCATCAAAGAGACTGATTCTGAGCTGGGCCTTGCGACCTTTGAAGGCGTCCCTGCTCGGGACCTTTCATTCCGTCTCAAGGGAACGGAGACTACGACACCGACGGCCATGGTGATCCACAATCCAGTCGAGCTGAAATACCTCGCTCGGAATCAGAAGTTTCTGAAAGAAATCGCCAGTGGTACCGGCGGAGAATATCGTCCATTCACTGATTTCGAGAAGTTCCTTCTCCGCACTGAGCCAAAAGAACGCATCGAAAAACACGAACGTATCTGGCGCCTCTGGGACGCGGCAAGCGTCCTGGCTTTCCTGGTGATCATCGTGACGTCTGAGTGGATCTGGCGGAAATTTGTGGGGCTGGTTTAGGGGGCACTTCTCACAAACAGGAGACGTTGGCTTACAGTGTGTTCGTAGCCGGTTTCGCCAGAATTCGGGCGAAGTCGTTGTCCTCTCCCGAATTCTGGCGAAACCGGTTACGGTTCTTGCCCGAGCAAGATCCGCCAGCCTGGTAGGTCAAGACGGGGGCAATCTTACGGACTCAAATGACAATTTTCAGGGGCAAAGCCCCGGCCGTTTGCCTAGCCCAGCCCAACGGGCTGGGTTTTCGGGCAGATCAACCTTAGGGGCAACGCCCCGGTCATTTGCCCCAATGAATAGCCTCCCTATAAGTGGCCGGGGCGTTGCCCCTCTTCAGGTCTTTGTACCATTCACCCAGCCCGTGTATGTGTTCAGCGTCTGCTATGGCCGAAGGCCATACTCATCGTAGCCTGGGGTATCACCCCAGGAATGTGATGCGTATCTGCATTTTTGGCCGAAGGCCATATTCACCGAGACGGTGACGTTGGTGAATTTGGCCTTCGGCCAATGGACCTCGTGCGATTCATGAATCCTGGGGCGTTGCCCAGGCTACGGTGAATCATGGCCTTCAGCCATAACTGAGACTTCGAGAAAAGACGCTAGACACATACCAGCCCGTTGGGCTGGGCTAGGCAAACAGCCCGGGCTTCGCCCCTGAAATCCGTAAAAACGACTCCGTCCAGACACCACATCACTCCCCACCCCACAGGTACACCAACCGGTGATTCCAGTTCCCTTTTACCGGTCGGTAGTTCTTCGACATCGCTTCAAGCACCTCAGTGGAAAAGGATGATTGCGTTCCTCGCGTTGGAGCGGACGGTGAAGAATTCAGGATGAGCAAGGGGTACTCTCCCGCCTCAATCGCTTTCAAAAACTCAGTCTGGTCGAAACGGCCTTCACGGGATAGCTGCGCAATGTGAAACGGGCTCACCACAGAGTCGTGTCCGCTGAGCAGCGCGTAGCATTGATCCTCGGCGAGGATGTCTCCCTTGTTTTGAATGTATTCATAAAGCGCGGCCTCGTGCCGGCTCAGACTCAACAGATTGCTCTTCACCTTGTCCGGCATGAATTGTGGAATCGTTGGAATGATCTGCACAAAGATGAACTGGCAGACGAGCACAACGCTCAACCCAAGCACGGGGGCCAGCCCAGGCCCGGCACTCTTCCTCCCCAACAGAAGAGGAAGGCCCGCACAAGTGGCCAGCATGCATGCGATGGCCGGCTCGAGAAGGTAGTGCATCGAGGCCCCGGCGCGGGTGAGGAACAGTAAGTGAACCAGACTTGTTGCCGCGTAAATCAGAACCGGGAAGGCACGTTCATCTTTGAATCGAATCGTCATGGCCGCCGTGCAGACCAGGAAGGGAGCCGACCATTTTCCAAACTCGATGAGATGTCGAAGGAATGATCCCCAGTCGTAGCTCATTGCGTGGTAGAGCACGAGGTGTCGGAAGAATTCCTGACGGGTTGTAATGGTGAGCAGAAGAAAGAGCACACCGCCCGCGCCGACCAGACGGAGGACAAAGTTCTTCGCCCGCGCCCTGTCTTCACGGATCAGAAATAAAAGTGCGGCGGCGGGTCCGGCGATCATCGAATGCTTGGTATAGAGCGACAGCAGAAAACAGACGGCTGCGACCCAGTCGCCCTTCTCGGAATTCAGATGGACTAGCACGAAGACCCCACCGAACGAAAGCATGACCGCGAGCACGTCGACTCTGTAGAAACTGCACAGATTGAAAAACAGCGGGGACAGAAAGAGCGAAAGTCCGGCACAGGCTCCCCAGAGCTTCGAGGTGGTTGTCCGGAAGCTCCAGACGCCGATCATGACGGCCATGGCCAGCGCGGCTGCAAACGAGAGCAGTCGTCCGGACCACAGATTCAGACCGAAGATCTTTATGGCCACCGCATTCAGAGCGAGGAAGAACGGCGGATAGTCGCCGGGGACGTAAGGCGGGTCGTTCAGCGGCCGGTAAATCGCTTTGCCGCGAGCGAGGTCGTATGAGAGCTGCAGGACCGCGCCTTCATTGTGCTCGATCGAGTAGGGAAACCGGATGAGAACGAAGTTCTGTTTCAGCGCGCCAAGGAATTGCAGGGACAGCGCGAGCAACAGAAATGACAGAATGACCTTGGGGAAGAGCGACTGACTGCCGGGATTCGCGGCCTGTTTGTTATTCCTGGTCATGTGGCAGGGCGGAAGGGCAGAGCGGTGGAGTTCGCGGCGTCAGAGTGGTGGAGTATCGAGTATCCAGCATCGAGTATCCAACTCCCATCTGAACTGCGAGGCTGACACATTCAGTTATAGTTCCCGCCTCATAATATTCGCTGGGGTTACTGGATGAGCCTGAAGGACCGAACACTCCCTGAAGAACGCCGCGGCAAGCTCAAGATGCTGCTCAACGAACGGAAGGGACTCCGCATCATGGAGGCCCACAACGGCCTTTCCGCGCTGGTGGCTAGCGAAGTCTCCATCGAGCGTCAGGGCGGTGAAACGCTGGAGTTCGATGGCCTGTGGCTTTCGAGCCTGACGGATTCCGCATCGAAGGGACATCCGGACACCGAGGTCATCGGCGTCGACAGCCGGTTGATGACCATCCAGGAAGTTCTCAATGTCACGAATAAACCCGTCATCGTAGATGGCGACACCGGCGGCGAGGCGCTTCATTTTGAGTATCTCTGCAGCAAGCTCGAAGCGATGGGCGTCTCGGCGGTCATCATCGAAGACAAGCAGTACCCGAAGCGGAACAGTCTCGAGCCGGGGGCGACGCAACTGCTCGAGTTGCCGTCCGTCTTCGCCACCAAGCTGAAACGGGGCCGGGAGGTGTTGCTCTCGGACGATTTCATGATCATCGCCCGCCTCGAAAGTCTGATCGCCAATCAGGGCGTGGAAGATGCCATCTTCCGCGCGCGGGAATACCTGGAGGCGGGCGTCGATGGGATCATGATCCATTCGAAGCAGAAGACGCCGGATGAGATCCTCAGCTTCTTCGAGCATTATGAACTGCTCTGCAATGAGCTGGGCTACCGGCGTCCCGTCGTCTGCGTCCCGACCACCTACAACAGCATGACGGACGAAGAGCTCTTTAACGAAGGCGCCGACATTGTCATTCATGCGAACCATCAACTGCGTGCCGCGCATCGGGCCATGGAGCAATCGTGCAAAACCATTCTGCAGAGCGACCGAAGTCTCGAGGCTGATGCAATGTGTTCCACGGTACGCACAATCTTCAAAGCCGTGGGATTCCTGGACGCCAAGGACAAAGATGCTCGATACGACAACTCCGCCATGCATGCGATCGTTACCGCGGCTGGCCGCCCACCCGAGAGTTTCATTGAGGCGTTCGGAGATATTCCAGTGAGCGAGCTGGACGTCGCCGGGAAGACCGTTCTCCAGCGACAGGCCGAAACACTCAGCCAGGTGGGTGTCTCCAATCTGGTGGCCGTCACCGGATACGGCCGGGATCGGATTTCGTACGAGGAAGCGCAGTTCGTGCACAACACAAATTTCAGGGCGGGGAACAGCCTGCATTCAGCCTTTTGCGCGGAGACCTATATGGGGAGCGGATTTCTCTTCGTGTACGGTGACATCCTTTTTCACGAACGGCTCGTCAGTGACCTGATATCCGTCGCAGAGGATATCGTGCTGGTCATCGATCACAGTTCAGAAGCCCGGGGTAAAAGGTGGATGAAGCCGAACGTAGACCTGGTGGTGGCTGCAGAAGATGATTCGGGCGCTCGTTCGCTGAGCGTCGGTCCGATTCCGGTGAGCAGAATCGGCAGCCGGATAAGTACCAGGGAAGTGACCCACGAATTCACCGGTCTGGCAATGTTTTCGGAGCGCGGAGCGGAGATCCTGCGCACGGTGTATCACGATACTCGCCGGCGATACGCCGCTAAACCGTTCCACGAAGCGGAAAACTTTCAATCGGCCGACATGAAAGACCTGCTTCAGGAAATCATCAACCGCGGCTACCCCGTCTACGGCATTGAAGTGAACCGCGGCTGGATCGAGATTCGGGACATGGAAGATTATGAATCAGCACAGGACATGCTGGCCCAGGGCAAGCCCTCGACCGCGGAAATCAGAAACGTTCAGCCGCAGAAGGTCTCAACGTGAGTGAAGCGCAGACTGAAAAAAAGAAGACCACGAACAAGGCCGTAAAAGCGATCAAGAAGCATCCGGAGGTAATCGTGGTGGTGGCCATTCTATTGATCGTGCCGCTGATGTTAGGGCCCAGTTCAAGCGGGGTGCTGGACCCCAAGCCTGAGTTGCCGGCGGATGAAGCGAACAGGGTGAAGCATGCGAAGGGCTTTTCGATCATCAAGCCCAACGGCTGGGAGTCACATGAATTCGTTGACGACAAATTAATGGGCAACACCATCGTCATCCGGCCGAGCAAGGTCGACGAATACTCACCAAGCCTAGAGGTATCCATGTGCGATGACAGGACGGAACTCGAGACGTTGATGACCCAACGCCGTTATTCTTTCAGTAAAGGCGGCCGGCAAGCGGTGATCTTTGATCCGGTCAATGGCCCGTTTCTTGAACTGATCGTGGGCATCACCCGGGAAGGCCGGTGGTATAAGATCAAGCTCTCACTTCCGAATGGCCTGCGGAAATACAGGTATCAAAAAGTGCCCCAATACTGGTGGGCCTTCCTGAACAGCTTCCGGGCATAGACTTCTGGACGGTGTGGCGACAGGCTGCCTGTGGCTTCGACCGCGACTGCGAGAACGCCCTGTGGCCATAGGCTGCCAGCCTGTGAGCCAGGTTGAATTAATATGAGCCTACAGGAAGGCGGCGGCATCCTGTAGGCTACGAGCGGAAGCTTCGTCTTTCTCTTCGCCTTAATCTCTGTCCTGGCGCAAATTGAGATTAGGACGATGAGAAAGGCCAAGCCAGTCTCACGTGCGAGAACATCCTGTGGCCACAGGATGCCAGCCTGTGAGCCAGGTTGAATTAATATGAGCCTACAGGAAGGCAGCAGCAGCCTGTAGGCTACGAGTGGAAGCTTCGTCTTAGTCTTTCTCGTCGTCTTAATCTCTGTCTTTGAGCAAATTGAGATTAGGGCGAAGAGAAAGACGATGAGAAAGGCCAAGCCAGTCTCACGTTGCCTTGGGCTTCAATGTCTTTTGCCCGTCTTCGCCTGTCTCAAATTCGCTTGCCCTAAATCCGCTTCCACAATCACCGTGCGAATACCGCTCATCACATCCACGGAAGGCTGGCATACCAGAGACCTGCAACGGGCAGCCGATAACTGCGGTGACGAAATCGAGATCGTCCCTTTCCGAAAACTGCGCGCCGGGCTGAACGGGAGTTCCCAGACTCTAACCGGCTGCGGAATTCCGCTTCACGATTTCAGAGTCATTCTGGTGCGCAACGTGCCGGCCGGCTCGCTCGAACAAGTGGTGTATCGAATGGACGCGCTCCTTCAGCTCGAAGCATCCGACTGCCGCCTCATCAATCGCCCTCGGGCGATCGAGTGCTGCGTGGATAAGTATCTCGCAGCCACAAAAATGCAGATGGCCGGTATCCCTGTGCCACGCACCATCGTTTGCGAATACGCCGAAGATGCGATGCAGGCGTTCGAGGAACTCGGTGGCGACGTGGTGGTCAAGCCTCTGTTCGGATCGCTGGGAAAGGGCATGATTCGGGTGAGCGATCCCGACCTTGCCTTTCGTGCGTTCCTTTCCATCGAGAGGCTCAACTCCGTGCTCTACCTGCAGGAATTCATCGAACACCCGGGCTGGGATATCCGTGCCTTTGTGGTCAACGATCGAGTGATCGCCTCGATGAAGCGAATCAGCCGCGATGACTGGCGCGCCAACGTCGCTCTTGGCGCTCCGGCCGAACCTTGCGAGCTGTCAGGTGATGAAAGACGGTTGGCTATTCAAGCCGCTAAATCCGTCGGCGCAGAAGTCTGCGGAATCGATCTGCTGCCCGGCCCGGACGGAACGAAATACGTCATCGAGGCCAACTCAGTCCCAGGTTGGAGGAAGCTTGCGGAAGTGACTGATGTCGATGTGGCCGCGGCAGTCCTGGAATACGCGACGAAGGGCAACAGCGATTGAAATTTCAGGAAGGTCGGCCCCAGAAATCTGAAGCCAGAATCTCTGAATCGGTCTGGTCAGACAGCTTCCGGCACCTCATCCGACAGGACAACTTCGAGCTTGCGTGCCACTTGGTCTGCCCAGGCATCTTTTCTGTCCGCCAGGTCCTTGACCACTTCTTTTACGAGCCGCTCGCGCCACGCCTTCTCCTGGGCAAACTGGTCCGCTAATTCGTTCAGCCCGTTGGCAAAATCCTGCATCTCCTCTTCGTCGGACTTCCGCAGCCGGATACGTGACTTCAGGCTGCCGGACAGCCAGCTCCCCAGAACCCTCTTCATATTGAACATGGGGCCCGACGCCCGGTGTGTGATCCACACTGAGCACAGAACCGCGATGCCGGTAATCAGCAACCCGGCCCCAACTGCGGAAACGAAAAACGTCGCACGGACCTTATGATAAATCTCGACCGGCAGACGAGAGCCGAACTGCCACGTCAGATCTTCCATTGCCGTCTGCCAGAAGGTAGTAAAGAGAAAAATCCCAAGGAGCGCGGAGATCAGAACACCAAAAGCCGTGGTCAGCATGGCATACTTGACCTGAAATCCAGTCCCCAACCAGTAACGCAGCCTCAAGCTTTTACCTCTCCCTGACTGGACTTTCGTTTCTATTTTTTCGACCGAGTGTTCAAGTTTGAGTCGAACATTTTCCTTTTCGGTCACCGGTGAATCGGCAACTGGTTTCTTGAACAGTTTTGGTCTGAGTGCTAGTGCCAGGCGGTTCATGGTTTACTCCCGAGTCTGGTTACGGTGAACTATTCATATCGGCCCAGAGAGGACGACGAGTGCGCAAAAGCAATACCGGGTCGGCTACTGGCCCTGAACTCCTTTGCAGGCAATACCTTCCATTTCTCTGCGACGGCCAGCCCGATAAACTCGGATGGAGGATTAAAACCACAGGATGAAAATTCATTCAATGATTCTCAGTCAGAGGAACGATTCCAGGAGTTGCATCCGCCGTTAGGAAATTCGCCGGGCTGAACAGTTCGCGTCATATCTGTAAATTTGGATTCCAATTTGCAAAACATGAAGTATTCATAACAGATTCCGCAGCACCGAATTGGAGAGCCGTCATGCCTGAGTCAGACAAACCCACTCTCAGAAAAGTTGGTGAGAGAGTTCGCATAAGCAGGACCTGGGTTGGCGGCGACTATCTCCATACAAAGCGCACTGTAGATGCCCTTTCTGATACGGATAAGCACGAAGAGATCCCGGTCACCGTCGCTATCGCCGACCATGGAATTCGCCGTGTCTTCCCGACGATCAGCCGCCGATATTCCGCCATGAAACGGCAAACGGAGCGGCCTTAGGCCCGCTGTTGAAATGGTCTTCTGCACTGCTATACTGCCGCCGCTTTGGCCGCTGGGGTATGGTGTAATTGGCAACACGGATGACTCTGGCTCATTTGTTCTAGGTTCGAGTCCTAGTACCCCAGCCACTTTCTGAAGCCGTAAACCTTTTTGATTCAGAAGGTTTACGGCTTTCTTTATTTGTAATGGAATTCTGTTCTGCATTTTTTCTGCACTCGATCCCGCGCATCCGCAGAATTTCGTCGTCTAACTGGTTCACCAACTCCGCGTGGCGGTGATTCCTGGATCGAGCGTATAGATCAGTTACCAGCGTCGAGCTGTGGCGTGCCATATCTCTTTTTTCAGTCGGCGTGGCCCCCTGCTCATCCAGCAAGGTGACGAAAGTTGTCCGTAGGGCATGGAAGTCGATACGTCCTTCGTCGCTATCAGTGTCGATGCCAAGTTCATCGCAGATTCGCT
>JASLXP010000409.1 GCA_030740295.1 Planctomycetota bacterium | reverse complement strand
TGGTCAGAATGCGAAATGTCCGCTTCGACCAGGGATTTCGAACTTTCGGGCCCCAACAGGGCTGGGGACAAATGGAAATTTATGCTTGGTTTCAACCACATGCCCATGTGGATGCAGGCCAGGATTCCCTCGAACAGCGGGTACTTCAATCCCGACGCCTACTGTGAAGGGACGCTGACAGAGAACACTCCGGCAGTGCAGGTAACGATGGAGGAGCTTCCGGGGCCTTGTGATGGAACGGGCGCCGTTACCCTCCGCGCCTATAACCCCACGGCAAAAGCTGTTCTGCTGGATTTCATCGCTGAGTTTTCCGACATCCGAAAGAAGCAGACGCTCCGAGTCGAGCCGGGCAAGTCAGGATCTTTCAGCCTCAGAGAAAAGCTTCCGGATTCGCTCAAGAAGGGGCACATCTACTATCGAGTCTCTGAAGGAAAGAGAGAGCTTTTTCGTTACTTCGCTTTCTTCAAAGTCGGTTATCCGGAATCGCAGATGAAATTCGTTCCGCCGGAATCGGCGTTTCCATTTACTGGAGTGTTCAATCCCATTCGCCTCAGCCTCTTCATCGATGCGGACGCTTACTATCTCAATCGGCCGGAGGATGCGAAAGAGGTCCGCTATGAGGTCCGCCATCAGGATGGCAAGGACATCCTTGCGTCGGGGAAACTGACGAAGCCGCTGCTGTCACGCTTCACCAAACTCGTTCAACTTCCCGCTCTCGAAGAAGGTCAATACGTTGTGGAGGCCTTTCTCCACACGAAAGACGGCGAACGTCTTGGGCCGGAGCAGCGTGAATTTGTAAAGCTCGATGAATCCAAGGCGTTTGGGGAATGGTGGAAAAAAGGCCTGGGCCCCGTTGACCGGGTGATTCCGCCTTTTGTGCCGATGACTCGCAGTGGAAACCGAATCACGGTCTGGGGACGATCTTATACCCTCAATGGCCTCGGCCTTCCCGATGCCGTCCAGTCGAGGGAGGGACAGGTGATGGCGTCACCATCACGTCTTGTGCTCAGAGTGAACGGAAGGGAGGAAGTGGTCTCGCTTAGAGGCAGGCCGAAGTTCAAGGAAACGACTCGCTGGCGAGTCCAGTTCGAGGGAAAAGCCAGAAGTAAGTCCATCAGATTCTCAAGCAAGGGATTCATTGAGCAGGACGGGCTCCTTTGGCTGGAAATGACCTACGAACCGCTGACGAAAAAACCCGTCACGATCGAGAGCCTTCGCTTCGAGTATCCCGTGGCTGACGAGCAGGCGGACAGCCTGCTCTGCCTGGGTACGGGTGGCAATTATTCCGCTCGAACAACGATGCTCGTGCCGAGGAAGAAAGAGGGGCTGCTCTGGTCGACCCTGGATACCGGCAGGCTGGGGGCATCGATGACCGTTGGATCGTTTTATCCGTGTGTCTGGCTTGGGAGCGAGCGAAGGGGTCTCTTGTGGTGGGGAGACAGCGACAGGGGCTGGGTGCCTGACAACGATGTCCCTGCTCATGAAGTTCTACGGCACGGGGCGGAAGTGATCCTTCGAAACAACATCATTGGCGCGCCCTTTGAATTGTCTGCTCCGCGAACGATAAAGTTTGGACTCATGGCATCTCCCTTCCGGCCGCTGGTGAAGAACTGGCGATCCGTTCTCTCTTCCTACGACGGTACGTTCTCGGGGGGAGAATCATGGGGATATAAATGGCGCAAAGATCCGAAGACCGGTAAGCCCTACGATGGTTGGAACCTGCTGACCCCTCCCTCCGACGATCCGGATGAGTGGAGCACCATCTGGTCAGAGTACAAAAAGAAGTCCGATGCGAAGATCCGCAAGGAACGCCCCTTCAATCCGGGCGGTGCGCGCAACTGGATGTTCGTGCACACCTCGTTGCCCCTGGTGGGCTACGGTTGGAAATCGCCGGATAAAGAAACGACCGGCTATTTCGCTCCCGAATGGGGCAACAGTGAATCCTACACGGACTCGAACATCGATTACTATCTCTACCTTGCCGACCGGGCTTTCCGTGAAGGCGGTCTGAAAACGATCTATTGGGACATCTTCTTCCCCATTCTTCATCGCACCATCTAGAACGGAGCAGCGTACCAATTACCTGACGGTCGCATTCAGCCGGGCTACGCGGGCTTTAACACTCGGCGGTTCCTGATGCGCTGCTATTCGCTGATGCACGATCACGGCCTGGGGCCGGGGGCCCAGGTAGCACACGCGACAAACGATTATCTGCTCGTTGCCTCTGCATGGGTCGACGCAATCCTCGATGGCGAATACCACAAGCTGACAGACGAATCGAAGATGGACTGGGTCGATGGCTATCCGGTGGATCGGATGCGTGCCCTCTCAAGTCCTCACAACTGGGGCATCGCCATCAGTTGGATGGATCACATACACATCCAGGACAAGGAAAAGCAGAAGCGAGTTCGGAAAGGTCTGATTGACTACGTGAGTATGTATGACTCATGGAAGGGCCCCAGCCACGGTGCGGGCCCACCGCTGGATATTAACGACGTCCGTACGAAGTACATTCCATTCTGGCGCAACCCTTACGTCTCCTGCCCGGACAAAGAGATACTCGTATCGATGTGGCAACTCCCGGATCGCGTCTTGCTCGCCGTCTTCAACGGGAATCGGAAGGATGCCAGGGCCCCCGTCCTGTCTGTCGATCTGGACAAGCTCAACCTGGTGCCTCAACTGAAGTGGCAGGAATTCCTCCGCATTGAGGGTGAGGCAAAACTTGACTTCCATGGCCGGAAGCTGACCGTCGAGCGAATTGAGCCACATACCGCCCGACAGATCTGGATTCGGAAATACTGACGCCGCCTCCAAATCTGAACCGCATGGAACTGAAGGTCATTTGGCCATCGATTCAAATAAAGACTGTTGAATTCTCCTTTGGTATTCCGTGACTGCACAGCTCACTGAGAATTCAGGGACATAGGCTCTCCATGAAGATGAAGAAAGCAATCTGGATACTTGCGCTCACGGCGATGACCGGATGGATGTCGGTGGACGCCGAACCGAAGCGGGACATGCGGCCGATTGACCTCACCGGCCGCGCTTCCGAGTTCTTTCACACACGCAACTGGCGCGTCTATTATTGGCGGCAGGACATCAGCTTCCTGCTGGCGGACGAAAAGACAGGCAAGACCTGGCGCATCATTTCCCGGGATGGGACACCTTACGAAGCCCGATGGTATCTGGGGCCAACCTACACCGGGTTGAAGGTTGATTGGAAATCGAGGCCACGATTGAGAGTGATCGGCCTCCAGGGAATAGATCGGCCACATGCCCGGTTTTACGATCTGAAACTTGATGAGCCGAGAATCGGAACGGCTCTGGTCATCCTGGCGGAAACCGAACCCGGAACCTGGAAGGAATTCTACGTCAATAACTGGTTTCACCATTGGGGAGATGCGGCCAATCGGGCCATCCACGCTTACTATGCGGGCAAAAAGTCGCCCTATGAAATCTCTGGATGGATCCATCGAAATCGTGCGCCTTACGACGGCCCATCCCGGGCATTGATTGAGAAGTATCCTGAGGCCAGAGTGTTCCGTGGGTACGTCCATTCGGCAAAAGAATCTCAGTTCGGTTATGAGATAAGGGTGGTTAACCTGATGGGCAAAGAAATCCGAAACCGTCGGTCCATCATGCTCTATGGGAGGGATACGGCAGTGCCGGTGCTGGACAAGATTCGTCCTGGCAGAGAGAAACGTCCGAAGTAGAGATTCCTTTTCGGTATTCAGGAATCACGGATTCGCTTTCACAGGTACTCAGTTGTGAATGAAACATCAAAAATCCCCGGCATCGCGGCTGTCTGCTTCCTGCTCTTCTCTTCACACGCAGAATCGTGGGAGATTCTGGATGGTAAGCACGATCCGAGATTTGCACTGTTGGATGTAACCGCGCTGGGTCTCAACAGCGACGGGGTCGCCTCGAAACAGGAACCGAAAGGGGACATCGCCGGCGGGGTGGCTTTTCCCTCTGAGCAATTTCCCCCTTTTGACAAGACCGTCGTATTCAAGGGAATTCCGTTTCGACTGGTTGAGAAAGAAATCAAGCTTAGCGGCGGGGAAGCGAAGCGAGTGAACAATAAATTCGGCCACGGAGGATTGAGGAGTAATTACGGCAAGCACTATGTACGTGCACCATTCATCAAGCCTCCTCCCGGCTATTACTCGCACCTCTACATCCTGGGCTGTTCCGAAGAAGATGTCTGGACCGAACCGAAGTTGAACATCATGTACGGGCACCGGGACTACGTTCAGGCAAAGCTCTCACGGTGGGACGCGACCAGAACTGATGCCAGGGATGAATTCCCCGCGCTGCAACTGAAGAAGATGTATCGGGACGGCAAGCTCGTGCGGCAGAAAGGCACGCTGTGGGTCAAGAAGATCAAACTCAATCCGAATGTGCCCGGGACATCCGGGAGAAGGTTCGGCATCCAGATCTTCCCGGAGATACCGCTCACCTTCGGCACGCATGTGTTCGCGATGACTGCCGAGAGAGCGCCACTCTATCTGAAGGTCGAGGGCTTCAAGCATTACCACTACCAAGACCAGTCTCTCGATCTTAGCGTGACGGTCTTCAATACAACCGACAAGCCAAGAGATGCAGCACTTGACATCAGATTGACGCACTTCTTTGGTAACGTGATTGGCAAACCGATCAGGCTGAAAGTGCCGCCTGCCACGATGGAGAAGACCGATAAGGGGGAGGTGGTCAAGCCGGGAGCCATCACTCGTTCCGTACCGTTGAAATTCCAACTGCGGGGACACTACTGGCTGGATGCCCTGCTGAGAGATCCGTCCGTCGAGGAAATCGCCGGGGTTCATGAGAGGACGTTCATCCATCGCAGGAATTTCGGAATTCAGTCGAGCATCCACGTTCAACCCAATTCCGGGCCGATCGGGTCGCCTGAAAATGAGCTGGTCAAGCTATTCGGAGCGAAGGACGTGGATCGCAACGCCAGGAGCGATTACATCCAGATGACCCTGGGAAGGTGCAACGGCGAGGCCGAGCTGACACAGCACGACCCGGCCCGGTATGCGCACGTGATTAAGGAGCAGTATCTGAAAGGCCAGGAGAAGAACCCCGGCGCCAGAGCGCTCATCTTCGGCGCCAGTGGCTACTCGGAAGACTGGTGGCTGAAGTTCATTCAGAACGGCGGTTACGACTACATCGATGCCATGTGGCTTGAGCCCGTGATCACACCGAAGGCCCCGGAATCTGTCAGCGGTTTCTGGAAGGTCGGTTCAAGCCACGATTGGATGAAGCTCTTTCAGAAATACGGCCACAGGGAAGTGGAAGCCCGGCTGAACATTCAGGGTCGACCCCACGGCGATCCGGGCCTGGGAATCTTCTGGGCAGACCAGGGAGTGAGCGACAAAGTCACAGGCAAATACGCCGGCCGGGCAATCATCATGCTGGCCCGTGAAGCGGAGCACATCTCTCTGACCGATTCCTGGTCACGCCAGTACAACGCTCGTTGGTGGGATGCCTGGGGCATGACCGATGCCGCCGGCCCATTTTCCAGAGTAGCCGCGGCCATCACCTGTTTCGCCATGCTGGACCGAAGCAAATACGTCGGACAGCTCGAGCTGGGTGACGACATTTACTGCTATCTCTTTCTGGGCGAGAACGGGCCGCTGATGGCGCTGTGGACCACGAAAGTCGTCCCTGAAACCGTTTCTCTGAACGTGGGCGCAGACCGGGTCCGAATCACCGACCTCATGGACAATTCCAGATTCGAGCGATGTGCTGACCGGACACTGGCGATCGAACTGACGGACAGCCCAATTTTCGTGGAAGGCTTTTCGAGGAAGCTGCTGGGAAATGTCAGACAAGAACCCGAGACCGAGACACTGGCGCCTTTGAAGACGACCCCGTTAGAGAAACAAGTCTTCATCGCTCTCGACGTGAATCAGAAGGCGCATCACCGCTGGCAGAGAGTCGTCAATATCCAGGCCGGCCAGGAGTCTTCGCCTGAGTTCTCCGTTCATGTTTATAACTTCTCGAACGAAAAGGTACAGGGAGTTGTTGACATCATTGCGCCCGAAGGATGGAAAGTCACTCCCCAGAAGCTGAAGGTCTCGGTCGGACCAAAAGCGCCCGAGAAGCTGAATGAAAAGGGCAAACCAATTCCCAATCCGGACCGATACCGGAAGACCTTCCCCATGCGCATTCATGTGCCGATTGATGCAAAAGGGGATGTCTATCACCTGTACGCACAAGCGTCTTTTCAGGGCAGGCCGAAGGAGAAGGTATCCCTGGACAACATCCGCGTACATTCCCCGCTGCGGATCCATGAAGGTCTGACGGATCCCATGTCTCACAATCCCCTTGTGGAAGTGACGGTCAGAAACCCTCTGAAAACGGACCTCGCCGGGACTGTGAAGCTTGTTGCTGAGAAGGCGGTCACCGTGCAGCCGGCGAGTGTTCAACTGAAGCCTCTGAAGCCGGGCGAAGAAAGGCGGCTCCAATTCCGAATCAGGTCGAAGGAGCCAAAGCCGTTCAATCACTATGACGTGACTGCCGAGGCGATTCTGAATGGAACGACAGTGATACGGACGGAGACTCTTGATTTTTTCGTCATCGTTCCCGCTCCTGAAGCACCGAAGATCGACGGCATGCTGACTGAATGGCAAACGGCACATCCGTTCCATCTCAGGTACCCGAACCTGGAAGGCGGTGCGCCTTTGTCTGATCGGTGGATGCAGGACAACTACATCTACCACTTCCGCAAGGCAGGCTACCAGGCGAAAGCCTGGCTCATGTATGATCGCGACTATCTGTATATGGCGTTCGATGTGCAGGATGACTGGGTTACCGGCGAGCTCGCAGCGATCTACGCTTATACCGGACTGCTCGATCACGCGGACGAGCAGATGGTAGTCATCGATGCGGATTCAAGCGGCGCTGTAAATCTGCGCCCGGACGGTCTGGCCGAGCGATCCTTTGTATTCATGCCTCGCGGTCCCCGTGAATCGCCCTACACCGGAAAATTCGCGGATCCGTTCCCGGTCTTCAAGGAGCCAGGACACGCCGCAACATCCAAAGGGTTACGTTCCAGCCCTGCAATTCTTACGTCCCGAACCGCACTCCACCCGAAGGCATCGCATCCATGCCCGGAAACGTCCTCTTCAGCGCAAGCGGCAAGGTCGAGTTGGAGACCACTGAGAAGCATGCCGCAAAGGATCGGTCTCCCCTGGAAATGCGCGACGGAACGGTCATCGCCGATCCGCTTTTCTTAAACGCAGAAGGCGGCGACTACCGTTTCGCCCCGGCTTCACCTGCACAAGGCATGGGTATCCATCCAATAGACACCAGCAAGGCTGGCAGAAACTCATAGCCACGTCCGAATGCCCTTCGGGGCCACTGGCGGCCGCACTCCGGTCCCATGTCTCCTTCCTTCCTTTCGTGTCCCAGTCGAGTCTCCACGGACATAGGCGCCCTTTCGGGGCTCCGATCACTTTGCTCCGTTGAGAGTCTGGAGCATCTGAGTCATATCTGCGAGGAATACCGGCAGGTAGTCTTCTGCCAAGTACCTGCGGTCTTCTCGGATCTCGATACCCAGGCCGCTGGCGAGGAGGTCATCGCGTGCCGCGCGGATTGCTTCCCTCATCTCTGCCGAAAAAATGTAGTCGTCCGCTCGCTCCTCGTCGATTGACCAGACTTTACGCCACAAAACGGTCAGCCCACGGACCAGCGCGCGCCAATCAATCCAACGGGGATTCTCCGAATTCCCCAGTAGTACTGAGCCCCACTTCTCTTTGTCGATGAAATAGTGTTTGGTGCGGCCGGCCTGTCGCATGGTCAAGACTTCAGCGTCGGCCAGCCCTATCAGCAGTTCCCGAACGCGCATGTGATTATAGCCCAGCAGATTGGCGATTCGTCTGGCGTGTCCTCCGTCTGTCGAGAGTAGAAAAAGGATCACGTCAGCGCGTATGCCGATACCAAATACGGCCCGGCACTTGAACACTGCGTTTACCGGTGAGGACATGTTTACCGGTTGGGTCATCCCGCGGGTCTTGATGGGCCTTCTCAGCAAACCGTAACGATCGAAGTGTTTGTCTCGCTGTTTGAAAGCGGCCTGCCTGCTGTTCCGTTGAGAGTTGAAGAGGGCTTCGACGGGCTCGCAAGACTCCATTTTGCGAGCCAGCCCGCGCCATTTTGTTGACTTGTCAAGCTCAGCCAGCCATGAGGCTATGGCACCCATCGCGGGTCTGCAGCCAACATCATCAGCATTGAGGATCGTGGTTAATCTCTGCGTGTTCACCCATTCACCGTTGCAGCGAAGCCAATCGAGCACTTCATCAAAGACGCGTGCATCTTGACGGCCGATCTCCGATGTGAAGGCCAGGACCGGTTCCGGATCAATGAACCAGCCATCATGGCCGCGCAGAGAACCGGCAACTCCCATCTTCTGCCACTGGCGCCAGATGAAATTCAGCAGGCCTTGTCTGAACTCATTCCGGAGTTTTCTCAGCGATCTGTTCATAGCCCAATCTCAAAGCTACATAACGCACCTGACAGCGAAACCAGGACGAAGTTTTCCGGCTCAGCAGCCAATCGACCGCGGCCTGCAACTCCTCTTCCGATGGCTTCAGCCATTGCATCAAATCTTCCATATGGTGCGGCTGAGCTTTGGGGTCCGCGGCCGCGAGAAGTTTCAGATGAATCTGGTCAAGCCGATGAATGAAATAAATGGCCAGCGAGGGGCCATACTCACGCCGCTCCGACCGGTCCATCATCCCTTCCGGGATCCCATAAATTTCCAGGACATCTTTGGGGCCGAGATTCAACCAGTCCGGATCCAAGCCAAGGTCGAATCCCACTTTCGCTACCAGACTCACGAAGTCATGCGGCAGTGAACTCCC
>JASLXP010000408.1 GCA_030740295.1 Planctomycetota bacterium | reverse complement strand
CTGCATCCACTGGTGACGTGGACGGGGGACATCCCCGGTACCCTCCCAATGATCGCCGGCACTGGCGAAGCCCCATGCGCGGTTATCGCCTACGAATCAGACGGACTGCCCCAGGAATATCTAGGCCACCTGCTTGTCGCTTCCTGGGCAGACCATCGCATCGAGTATTACAGGATCGAGCAGCCAGCCGATGCCGGACTCGTCAATGCCACCCGCGCCGCCCTCTTCGAAGGAAGTAATGAGTTTCGTCCAGTCGGATTGGCAATCGCGCCTGACGGCAGTGTGTACGTCAGCGACTGGGTTTCGAGTTCCTACAAACTCCACAGAAAGGGCCGCGTCTGGCGGATACGCTCGAAAGGATCAAAGGATGTCGTTCGCTCCACCTCGACAGAAAAGGTTCTTTTTTCCAGGCACAGAGCCAGCCGGGAATCGGCAGCCAGAAAACTGTCAGGATCGGCGGGAGGTCGTGAGTTTCTGCGAGGGCAGATGCTGAAGCACGAGGATCCTCGAGTGCGCGCAGCCGCCATGCATGCCCTGATCGCAAGCGGTACCGCAGACGAAAAGCCTCACGATATCGCGCGTCACGATGCGTATCCTCCTAACCGAGTCATTGCCTTGAATCGAAATCTCGGCAACCAACCGACCTGGACTAAGACCTCATCTACCGTGCCGATACTGGCGGCTTCGCTGACCGTCGAGAGCACTGAATCAAGGATTAGTGCGGCACTCAACCATGGTGACCCTTTACTGCATCACGTGGCGGTAGCGGCCATCACAGAGGGAAATGTCTCTCGTGCTTTCGCGCAGGCGCATCCTCTTGCAGTGCTGTTGGCTGAAAAAAGAAAATCCAGCCAGGCGCCGTCCCTTACGACCGTTGCCGGATTCCTGGGTTCAGCGGACCCCGATGTTCGCTTCACAATGATCAAGTGGATTGCCGACACTAAAGCGGTTCAGTTTCGTGCCAGAATCCAGAAACTGGTCGAAGCCCCCAATCCCAACATAGATCTCCGCACCTACCGCGCCGCCATTGCTGCTCTCGATTATCTGGACGGCAAAAAGCCGAGCGATCGCCCATCACCGGCTTTCCTTGTCAGCAAGCTGACTGCGGCTGAATCGCCTGCTCCGCTCCTCAGACTGGTCCTGCGCCTTATCGATCCAAACCACAAAGCACTGAAGACTGAGCGACTGACAAGATTCCTCAAACACCCCGAGGTTGGAGTTCGGATCGAAGCCATCCGAACGCTGTCGGATCGATCAGGAGCAGGCATTCCCGATGTGTTGGCAAAGGTCGCCGCAGATGAGAAGCAATCGGATGCCGTACGGGCCGAAGCCGTTGCCGGCCTCGCAGCCGCTGCAGACAAATATGCTGACACGCTCATCCAACTGGCGATGAACCAGAGTGACGAACTGCGAGACGAGGCATTACGGTCGCTGACAGGCATCAGGCTTGAGGCGGCACAGAAAGAGAAACTCGCAAAACTCTCTGGCCGACGCATCGCAGCGAAGGAAGCGGTAAACCGGCTGCAGGGCGCTCTCCCATCGCGTCCCCAGCCAGACCAAACGGATGCCTGGCTTGCGGTGGTCACCTCTGGCAAAGGAAACCCAAGTGCCGGCGAGCGGATTTTCATGGGCACGAAGGTGGGCACCTGTTCGCTCTGTCACCAGTACGAAGGACGCGGTCGAGCAGTCGGTCCCGATCTTTCGAGACTGCATCGGCGTCTTTCCTCTTCGGGTAAAGACGGGCAACGTTGGCTCCTCGAATCCATCCTGCAGCCCTCAAAGGAAATCCCCCCGCAGTTCACACCGTGGCAGGTCATCACCAACGACGGGAAGACACTCATCGGTCTCCCTCGCCGCAAGGGCGGCAATGCTGAAGCCTACCTGGGGCTCGACGGTAGAGAATTCACTGTCCGGAAACCCAACATCAAATCTCACCAGGAGATGAGTACCTCCATCATGCCAGAGGGCCTGCTCAACAACCTGACCACCCAGGAATTACGTGACCTGTTCGCATTCCTGATGAAAAGGTAACAGGCGTTCCACTTTATTTCGCCCTCTCAATCGGGATCTCCCACCACTTCACCTCATTCAGCCTCGCATCCGGCACAAACCATTTGACCGCATCGAAAGCGATGAACAGCGAATTCGCGATGTAGCTCCGAAAGTAAAAACACTGCCTGGCCATTCTGTAGGTTTTGCCCTGTTCCACTTTGAACTGAATCCCGTTATCGTAACGCCCGTGCGGCTTTCCCTTCCTGGTGTCGGCTACAAGCTTGCCCTCAGCGTCATGGATCTGTAGCTGTCCTTTGTATGCTCCCAGATGCATCTCGGTCACCCCGGGCGGCGCTTGGAAGAAGACTTTAATCGGGTCATGCCCAACACTGAAGTTACCGCCCCCGTAGACTTCCAGCGGCAGATCTGTCCACGGTGCCAACACGCCCATCTTGTCATACTGATGGCCAACCATGACGATCCGGTAATCCCCGGCAACGCCATCTTTCTTGATCTTTACCAGATGCGGATTGTCCGCCGAATACTTGCCATTTGGAATGACACCATGGAAGACGCTCTTACCGTTCACGTCATGGACAATAACGTACGCCCCACATTGCGAAGGAATCTCGCCCGCAATGCGAACGTGCCAATCCTGGTCTTCTGATTCTCGCACGTAGATGCCCTCCGCCATGACATTGGGTCGATAGGCAGGCTCCGCGCACGCGACCGAGAAAAGAGAATTCAGATATGCCAGCAGGACTGTCATCAATGGGTCCAGGGGAAGTGTTTGTCATTCGACACCGAGAGCAAATCCGTCAGCACCAAGACGAATCAGAAGCGTTGCTTTCTGTTGCCTCATTTTTCTGGCTGGATGGGCCCGATATATGACTTTGCGATCACGATGTTATCGAACCAGACTTTGCTCACATGATCGGGCCTGGCCCTGGTGATATAGAGATAGGCCCAGACATAGTTGACCGCCAACCTGGGCGAAGTGCGCCAGCGGAAACCTTCGAAAGTCGTTTTGCCATTCGGGTCGGGCCGCCACCATCCGCCGGTCCAGCGTCCCTTTGGGAAACCCGGCCCAAGGTGGCTCAATACCTGTCCGCCCGAACGCCATAGCTTGCCATCGATCCAGAAAGCCTGTTCTCCGTTCTGTTCGCTGACCGGATCGTTGACCTTCACCATCATCTCGACGCAGATCCACTTCCCCTTTTCTACCTTCGGCGTTGGGCTTCCGACATGAAACGGCGTGCCCCAGTATTTCCCGTCACCGTGTACATGCATTCCCTGCCAGTAAGTATAGAAAGCCCAATGCCAGCTCTTGCCGTAAGGTTCGACACCAGAGGTAAAGCGCCTGTCGCCGCGAGGACGTTGCCCAGCTCCGCCCTGTGGCCACCGGGTGGCCGGATTGAACCCGCCAAGGTGTGTTCCGAAATGATGAATCTCTGCGCAGCCCGGATCGAACTTCACGTAGAACCGCGCAAAGACCTTTTTGTGGCCGGGCAATAGTCGCCGGTAAAAGTGTCCGCCTGTGCCTTGTCCTCCCACGTGGGTCATCAGCAGCGACTTCTTGTCTGCGCTGGCATCCGGTACGTCTTCGCTGAACGTCATGATCTGCTTTGCCTTGACGTTGTCCCATCTCTTGGCCAGAGCATCAAGAGAGACGGCATCGAAACTCTCGGTGAAAATCACATCCGAGTCTTTTTCGATACCGGTATCACCGATGTACTTCACAGCAATGCCAGCGTTACCTTCAGGCAGGCGTGCTTTCGTTTCTTCCGCAGCAACCGAGACGAGGCAGACGGCGGTGTGCACGATGATTGTGGGGACACATGTGTTTTTCATTTTCATCCATTCAGTGTAGAAGCATCCTCTATCAAATCATACTGAAACCTAAATTGAGCGATTCTTAAGACCCCACCCGGGTTTATCCCGGTGGTGAATGAGGTTTTAAGCTAAAAGAGCCAACTGAAAATAAACTTGATGGGTAACCGGGCAAACACAATCTCTTCACCTGAAACGTGAAGAGACTGTGTTTGCCCGGTTACCCATCAAGTTAGCGGTACGCATGTTCTGTTAGCTTAATACCTCATTCCCCAACGAGGCGAGCTGGCGAGCTCGTTGGGGTCTTAATTAAGAATCGCTCAATTTAGGCATTAATATCATGACACCCAGAGAACGCTTCGTTAACACTCTGAAGTTCGAGCCGGTAGATCACGTCCCAATCATGGAGATCGCTCTCTGGCAGCAGACGAAGGAGCGATGGGTGAAGGAAGGGATGCCCCCGGAAGTCGAAGGCGGATT
>JASLXP010000407.1 GCA_030740295.1 Planctomycetota bacterium | reverse complement strand
TGCTGGCGCGTGCGAGGGCCTTCACCTTGGCTCCTCTGTCGAGGAGTTTCCTCACCACACTTGAGCCGAGAAATCCAGTGCCGCCCGTGACGAAAGCCTGCAATGTGATGTCTCCTCAGTGGGTACTTTCAAATGTGCCATACATGGAGCGAATGGCTTACCGGACTATTCGAGTACCGCAACCGCCTGGGTATATCCGCAGGCAGTGGCGCACAGCCTGAGTACCATGTGCACTCAGCCAACAAGAGGTCAACTCGGAGCGGCTTTTCTCCGCATCCCGCATCCTGCATTCATGTTGCTCAAGCACCGATTGCTCGTCTCCATCGTTCCATTTGCCGCAACGCTCCTGTTGCGCTTGATTGGGATGACGCTTCGAATTCGAATCGATGGAGACAGCACTCTTCTGCCCGACCGTGAGAATCGCAGTGAAGCCATCGTTTACGTGGTGTGGCATTCAAGGCTGCTGTTGGGCGTCTACCGATACCGGGGGCTAGGCGCAAATGTTATGGCCAGTCAGAGCCGAGACGGAGAGATCCTCACCAGGTCCATTGAACTCATGGGCTTCAAAGCCACACGCGGTTCAAGCTCTAGAGGAGCGGTAGGCGCACTGAAAACCCAGTCCGAAGTACTGAAGGAAGGCACCGATGTCGTCATCGCTCCGGATGGCCCGAAAGGCCCTGCAATGAAAGCGAAGATGGGCGCTATTCATCTCGCCAAACTTTCGGGGGCAAAGGTCGTCCCATGCACCTGGTCATGCACACGATTCAAAGAATTGAAGAGCTGGGATCGGCTGCGCATTCCCCTGCCCTTCTCAAAGTGTGTCATTCGTTTTGCACAACCCCTGTCCGTGTCTTCCGGTTGCAGCAAAGAGGAAATGCAGCAGAAACTCGATGAACTGCAATCGGAGCTGGATCGACTGGTCGAGATGGAGGGAGAGGACTTTGTGTCGTAGTGGTGGGGTACTCTGTTCTGACCCTATCAGCGACTTTTCACGGACGAATCCGGAACCAGCCCACGGCATGCTCTGTAAGCTTGCTGCAACGCCGTTGTTGGAACAGGGAGGGGAGACTGCCGGCCCCTGAAAGTCTTACAGCCATCCCAAGCCCCAAGCTCCCTGCTCCATATTCTGGCTCGAGTGACAATAGGGAAGAACCCCAGGCTCGTCAAGACGGTTTCCTGGCAGACTGATGACCGGATGGATTTACTGAAACAGCGCGTCTTTGCCAGAGAACCAAGAATGCAGCAGACAGGCAGACAGCTCATTCGAGACACAGCGCGGCCGGATCACGGGCAGCCCTTCCACAGGTCTGCATGGGTCAAACTTGCGGCACAGTTGTTTGTGTGACGGCGATCTTTCTGTAAAAGGGCCGTCTTGCACAGACGGAATGAGATTCAAAAGAACCTTCTGTTAAGACACTGACTCACCCCACTCACACTCATCCACCCAAACTTCCATACTTTCCCCAAGGAGGATTTACACGTGGCTAAGAAAGCAGCCCGACCACGAAAACTCAGAACTGTCATGATAGGTTGCGGCGGGCGCGCCCAAGCCCACATGGCCGCTATGCTCGCCAGCAAGGCCATCGATCTCGTCGCCGTCTGCGACCTCGATGAGGCAAGGCTCAAAGCCGCCGGAGAAAAATTCGGCGTCGAGAGACTCTACACCAGCATGGATGAAGCAATCGGCACTGAAGAACCGGAATTCGTCGACATCTGCACTCCGCCGACCATCAGGACGAGCATCGTCGAGCCGGCCATCAAGGCCGGCGCCCCGCATATCCTCATCGAAAAGCCAATCGCGCTGAAACCTTCGGAAAGCCGCAAACTCGTCGAACTCGGCAAAGAACGTCTCATCGCAGTCAACACCCAATACCAGTGGATGCCGCACTGGCAGCGTTTCTGGGAGATGCTCGCCAGGAAGGAACTGGGCGACATCCTCTATATTCGCGCAGGCACGAAAGCGGACATCCTCGAGCAGGGACCGCACACTCTCGATCTCGCAATGAAGGCCGCACGCATTTCAGGCCTCCCCGATCCCGAGTGGGTCATTGCCGGCGCAACGGGCGTTGCCTATCACGGCGACATCCCCGTCCCGGGCGACGTCACGGCCATCGCAGGGCTCGGAAACGCCCGGCTCTTCGTCAACCACGGCAACACGGCACCGGAGGTTCCGGGCGAACAGGTTTTCTGGTACCACATCCAGGTCGATGTCGTCGGCACAAAGGGGCGACTATGGGTCACACTCAACCAGGGTTGGACTCTCTGGAAGAACGGAAAGTTTGCCAGGGGCAAGACCGACTGGGGGAAGAACGACGGCCAGGCGCAGTCCGGTCTTTACAGGGAAATCCGCGACCGTATTCACGCAGGCACATGGCAGGAATTCCCAACCCGCGTCGAACTCGCCGCCAAGAATTCGGAACTGATGATGGCCACCTACCTTGCCGCACTCAATAACGCCAAGGTGGACCTGCCGGCAAAGCTTCCGGACTCTCTGGTGAAGCGAGTGGGTAAGCTGGCGAAATGAAATGTGGTCATTGCGGGTTGCGTTGGCTTCAGTTCAGGTAGCCAATTCGCCGTATGGGCATTGAAGGAGCAATGCTGCCAGTTAAGATGATCTCCAAAGGAGATACTTATGACCTTTCCAATCGTCATAGAAACAGTTGATGATCAGATTGTCGCATCGCTGGCTGGCGTGCCTGATGTGAGAGTTTCAGGCCCAAGCCGGCCCGACGTGTTGAAGTCACTTCAAGGTGAGTTGGCGAGGCGAATCCAGTTGGGAGAACTCGACGCTCTCGATGTCCAGCCATCGGGCGGCGTTCTCAATCTCGCCGGAAAATACGCAGACGATTCGACCCTGGTGGAAATATGCGAGCAGGCATACGCGGATCGTAATCGGGATCGTGATTCTGAATGAAAGCCTTTGATACGGATGTATTGACTGGCATCTTGCGGGGCAATGCGGCCTACATCGAACGAGTGTCAAAGATGCCCGATGAGCACGGGATCCCGGTCGTCGTGGTGGAAGAGATTCTTCGAGGGCGTCTCAACACTATCAGACAGGCCGAGTCTGGCCGCGCGAAAGTTACTCTCGAACGTGCTTATGAGCTATTTGCAGAGGCGGTAAATGACCTGCGTTTTCTTCAGATTCTTCATTACGAGTCCGACTGTGACGCCTTATTCAATCAGTGGCGTAAGCAGAAGATTCGTATCTCAACCCGGGACCTTCGAATAGCCGCCATTTGCGTTTCACGAAGAGCAACGCTTATTTCGTGCAATCGACGTGATTTTGCTCAAGTTCCTGGTTTGGATGTTGAGTTTTGGGATTGAGCCATCTGTCTGTAGGGCCCGGCCAATTGATCACAGCCTGCGTGCGAACGTTCCACCATCCACCAGCAGTGTCGAGCCGGTGATGTAGCTGCCGGCTTCGCTGGCGAGGAGGAGGGCCGGGCCGGCGATTTCTTTCGGGTCGCCCCAGCGTCCGACTGCCGTGCAGGCGGCAAATGCCTGTTTCTGTTCATCGCTCAGAAGGTTCATCGGCAGGTCGGTCAGGAACGGGCCGGGGGCGATGCAGTTGACCGTGATATTGAAAGGCCCGAGGTCGAGCGCGGAGGCCTGAGAGAGGCCGATTAGGGCGGACTTGGTGGCGCAGTATCCATTGCGGGCCTCCTTGCCACCCACACCAAGTACGGACGAGATGTGAATGATGCGGCCCCATTTCCGTTCCTTCATACCAGGGGCGACGGCCCGGCTCAGCGCCATGATGCTGCTGAGATTCAGCTCAAGAATGCGATCCCAGTCTTCGTCCTGGATCTCGTCGATGGGCTGAGGGACATTCGAACCGGCGTTGTTCACGAGAATATCCACCTTGCCAAGTTTGCTGATAGTTTCGTCCGCCAGGGCCTTGACCTCTTCGCGATCCGTCATATCGGTGACTCGATACTCGACCCTGACATCGAGGCCATCGCTGATCTCACTGGCCGCATTTTTCAATTCTTCTTCCGTCCGAGAGCAGATCATGATGTCTGCGCCGTGCTCAGCGAAGCCCCGGGCCATGGATTTTCCCAGACCTTTGCTTCCGCCGGTGATAAGCGCGACACGACCAGTCAAGTCAAAGTGATTGGATGTGCTCATGGTGTGTTCCTCTCTATATGGAATAGTGCAGATAGCTGAATGTTGTGGCTTCGCGTGGTCTACGCTTCACTCATCTTACAGAAAACTCCAGGCAATCCGCATTCGCTTTTTTTGGACTACGAAAAATGGATCTTCGGGCAACATTAATCGTGGGGATACTGGATGCTGGATGCTCGCTGCATGCGTTTGATCTGAGACCGGGGTCATGAGCGAATCGGAATAGCCAGAATCCAGAATCCAGAATCCAGTATCAGATGAGGCAGATAAGTTTCTGCTGACACACTTATTTCGTGACAGACCCTGAGCGCCTGGTCGTTCACACCTAAACAACATGAGCGGAATAGTCGGCCACCTTACTTACGCACTACTCAGTCACCGCAAAGCTCTGGAACGGCAGCTGCGATGTGCCGCAATCATATCTCAACATTTGGGACACTATCTCTCCGGCGCATATCTCGGCGCGGACATCATGACGCTGCCCGGCGGCGCATGCCCGGAATGCGGACAGGAGTGGGGGTATTGCGCGTCGATACCGAAGGATTGTCCTGATGATGGCTCTCCGCTGACTCCGTATTCTCTCGAACACAAGGAGGAGATTTATCCGTCCGTCGAGATCCACAACATTTTCTACGGCCGAACGCATCTCATATTCGGTTGGCAGCAGGACAAGCACCTGAGTCTGAAATGGGACGACCTGCCTGAATTTCTTGGGGCCTGTCTCGCCGATACGGACAGTGCTTCCGGACAGGCGTATGTGCTCGGCTTCATGAGCCACTTGGTTGGGGACAGCATGATCAAGTCATTCCAGCCCGGGCTGGACCTGTACCTGCTGAACGGCACCTACACGCCAGAGAACCGCCCCATACAGGATCTGTTCACATTTCATGAAATCGGAATCGGCGAACTTGCTGTGGATTGGCCATCGCTCATGGAGTCCGTGGTCGCGACTCCTGTCCAAACTGTTCAGGCCCATTACATGCGGTGTACCGAGCCCTGTGGAAAGCTTGCCGAGAGTTTTCCTGAAGGTTGGAGGCCGAAGCTGGAATCTCTGCTGATGAACGTGTTGGCTGAGAATCGACGATATCAGCGAATCCGTAATGCCCGGCTCCTCGATGAGCTCGAGCTGACCAATGGGCCCGACGGGTTTGAGTGCGACCCAGGGCTGAGCACAACAGCACGAGGTCTGAAATACAGGGAGATGCTGAGCATGTGCCGAGAGGCCGGTTTTCGTTCCGCCCTCGAAACCATTGCAGTTGAGACGGCGGAAGTCTTTGAATCTGCGTCAAGTTAGATGACGGATTTCGTGCAGCCATTCGTAGAACGAAGACGTTCCCGCGTTAATCGACCTGCAGCTTCAGTTCGAGGATCTTCCCTTCGAAGAAATTGCCCGCCTCGTAATCACCGACCGGTTTGATCAGGTCTGCACCAACCTGGAGGGAATCACCTGGATCCGCACGCAGACTACTTGCGGCCTTGCCCGTTGCAGCAGGTTTCCCATTGATTGAAAGCTGCATTCTTCCGTCGCGGCCGAGATTGGCAGCGATGGTGGATGCGCCCTCGCTCAGTGGGTGATCGGAGGCGATTGTGGTTCGCTTCCAATTCACGCAAACAGAAAACGTGGGCTTACCGTCCTTGATAAAAAGACTGTAGCCGCTCTTGTCTCCGCCATGGGCGAGGATCACCCCGTTTGCACCTTTCGTTTGGATCCGGGCGTTTATGCTGATGGCTGCACCGGCGACTTTGATGACGCTTTTCTTTGGCATGTCCAGGTATGCCCCTTCTTCAAGTTTCCACATGGAGGTCTTGCCTTCCTTCGTGATCTTCACATCGTGGTTTTGACACCGCTTTGCCAGGCCCGGCATGTCGAGTCTTACCTTCTTCGCCGCCTTTGGAGCTGGACCCGGGCCAAGCCTGATAAAGCCGTTCCCGGGATCGTATCCGATGGTTGTCGCCCTCATTGCTTCCTGATCGGGAGGCAGCTCAGGCAGACTTGAACGCCATTTCATAAGCCTGGTTTTCAGGGCCGCCACGAGTTCCGGATGCTTCGCCGCCAGGTTTGTTTCCTCTTTCTGGTCGGCGGCCAAGTCGTAAAGCTCGACGCGGCTGCCGTCCTGGTCCATCAGCAGCTTCCAGTTTTTATCCCGGACGGCCAGGGACGGGCTCTGGTGTTTCTCAACGCCGCCTTTCAGGTATCCCTTTCTTCGCCCGTATTCCCAGAAGATGGGGAACTCACGAGTGATCGGTTTTCCCAGCCACGCCTGGCTTACGTCAATGCCATCCAGGCCCTTCGGAACGGGGATGCCAGTCAGGCTGCAGAGGGTGGGAAGGAGATCGATTCCCGCGAATACGGAAGTATCGTCTGCTTTGCCCGCAGGGATTTTGCCGCCGCATTTCACAATGAACGGCATATGGATGCCGCCTTCGTAGAGCGACCATTTGCGGCCATTGAACGGTCCGGCAAAGCCCGGAGGATTCCAGCCTTTCCTGTAGTAGCTGGGCCAATCGGTCGGGCCGTTGTCGCTGGTAAAGAGGATGACCGTGCGGTCTTCGAGCCCGAGCTTTTCGATCTCATTGAAGACGCGGCCGAGCTGTCGATCCATTTCTTCGAGCACTGCGAAGAAAAGCCTTTCGAATGGATTCTTCGTGACTGTTTCCCACTTCTTCTCGTTGCCTGGCGGAGGCACATGCCGGTCATGCACATCGTTCGGGAAGAGGCGGACAAAGAAGGGCTTCTCCTTGTTTCGGTTTATGAAATCGATCGTTCGATCCACATAAATCTTCGTCCATTCGTGCTTGGGTGCTTTGATGCGTTCGCCCATGCCTTCGAAGTTCACCAGCGATTCATCAAATCCGTATTCCTGAGGTGTCGGCGCATTCCGGACGTCCCGTCCGCCGCCCATGTGCCACTTGCCAAAGTGCGCGGTTGCATAGCCCGCATTCTTGAATGCGTCACCGATGGTGAAAACACCTGGACACAGAAAATCGGTCATGCCGCGGCTGCGGTTTTTAGTACGAGCCGCGAGGTAAGAATGAATCAGATGCCTGGCTGGATACTGTCCGGTAGTCACCGCGACACGGGATGGCGAGCAGATAGGCGAGTTCACGTAGAACTGCGTGAAGCGCATTCCGTCTGCCGCGAGCTTGTCAATGTTTGGAGTCTTGACGACCGGGTTGCCGAAACAGCTCGGGTCGGCATAGCCCATGTCATCGATGAAAATGAAGATGACGTTCAGCCGATCTTCGGCATGAAGGCAGGCAGCCAAGAGGAAAACGGTCGTAAAGAATCTCATCACGTGATCACCTGTCTGTAGAATCCTCGCTCCCGAATCAATTCCAGCACGCAATTTGGAATCAGTGCTTCAGAAGGCTGTTTTAATTCAAGGGCTTTTCGAGCCTTGGTCGATGACATCGCCGCGTATTCATCTTCCAACTCCATGAATACCAGCGACTGCGAGAACCCTCGGGCTTCCGGCGATTGAAGAAACTCCTGAGTGTCTGTTGGAGAGCTTCCCTGCCTGTTGAAAAAGAAGACGGAAGCGAGTGCAAAGAGTTCCTGCAGCGCGGCGTCCATATCGTCGTAATACTTTGGATCGAAGAGCCGAATCACGGTATCGAAACCGAGGAGAAAATGGACTTCGCATTTGCTGCCGAACAGTTCTTTGAGCGCCTTCGCCTTATCGACAAACCTGCCGTGTGCCGTCACTCCGACAGAAGTGGCCGGTATGGAATCCGCAAGGCATTCCATCATCAGAACGCGATGTGCGAGGGTTTCGCCAAACACCTTCTTGTCCACATTCTGTTTCGCGAGCAGGAGCAGATTCAGGTCGAATGTTCCCTTCTGATTTGCCAGTTCCAGCATCCGAACGTGAGCCCTGGTCGGCGGATTGAATGAAGAATCGAGGACACACAGTTTCCGGCATGAGGGCAAGTCGCTGGTCAATTCGACACGAGGCGCGTCTTCATAGCTCAACTCATCCAGGGTATGCTGAATTTCTTCGATTGAACGGCGCATGTTTCAAGTGTAACTGAACTGCAGACTGTTATAGATTTCGGATTCCCGGTATAGCCATCCGATATCAGATACCGGCCACGCATGCCACTGAACAAGACCGGAATGGACCCAAGCACACAACAGTACATTAAATCTCTTTGGGTGGCCGAGGACTACGATGATTACTTCGCGCTGAATGCTCTGTTCAAATTCGATACGGGCTTTCTCGACCGAATGCTTCAACAACCGTGCAAGCTCCTCGACCTTGGCTGCGGAACAGGGCGCCACCTTGTGCATTTTGCCGCGAGGGGATTCGATGTTACCGGCGTGGACCTTTCAGATGCCATGCTCAGAATCGTTGAAGAGAAACTGGTCGATGCGCGGCAATCGGCTTCGCTGTTGAAAAGTGACATCTGCAGCATGCCTGAGCTCGCAGACTCGACCTTTGACGCGGTCATATGCATGTTCAGCACGTTGGGTATGGTGCGCGGGATAAAGAACCGGATGTCCTGCATGCACGAGGTATTCCGAGTGTTGAAGCCGCAGGGGCTCTTTGTCTTCCACTGCCACAATTTCCTGTATCGCGGGCTTAGCGTAGATACCTGGCGTGAATGGATTCATTCCTGTCTGCTCGCTTCCCGCGGGTATGAAGTCGGCGATAAAATCATCGGCGAATATCGGACGATAAAAGACATGTACGTGCACACCTTCAGACCAGGAGAAATACGCCGCATGGCCGCCGATGCCGGTTTTCGGATCGAATATCTGGGCTACCTGAATGCGGACCGTTCCGGTGAACTCCCACCAGTGACCTTCAGGAAATTCAGGGCCAATGGATTTGTTGTCGTGGCGAGGAAGCCTGAGTGACTTCCGCTTCAGTGAGCGAGGACGTAACCGATGATGTTCGCGGCCAGTTTGAAGCTGTCCTCCACTTCGACGCCGCGGCGATAAGGACACCGCCCTTCTTTTGGCCCGCCGAGAAGATCATACTTGGAGTAGATAACGACCAGCCGGCCGGCCTGCTGAATGCCTTCAAGCGGCGGAGACTTCAGGTCCGGCTGTTCGCGGTTGAGCGTCTCGTTGTAGCGGATTTCCTTAAGTGGATAAAACTGGTGCGTGTAAATGACGTGGTCGGAGGGAAGTGTTTTCAGCCCCAGATCGGGGAAGGCGGCCTTGATCTCCCGCCGGAATGCAGCGTCGAATGCATGTTTGCCACAGCAACTGTCCGAAAGCAGCACTCCGCCCCGGGACACGAACTCCTTAAGGTTGTTAACCTCCTTCGCGTTCCATTTGAAATCGCTATGACCGGTCATGTAAGCGATCGGCTGTTCGAGAAGTTTGGGATCATCCAGACCAACCACGTTGCGTTTGAAATCAGGATTCATCTTCAGGTTATCTGCAAGCGATTGCAGGAGGACAGTGGCGGCGGTCGGGTCGCAATCCCAATCGAGTTGTTTCCGTTTGAGCTGGGTAAAGACGAACGGCGCGCCCGGAGCTTTACGCTCGTGGAACGTTGGCAGCTCGCCGCCCAGGTAACGGCCGAGGCGGTGCGAGCCCTGCGTGTAGGCCATGATGTTGACGCCGAGTTGGATGGCCCCTTCCCCCATGATGTGCTGGCCGTAGTGGCCTTTTTCGGTCACCCAATCGCAGTGGCCGTTCCAGGCGCAGCCAAGATCGAACGGAGAATAAATGACCGCCGTCCGACAGCCGACGTCGATGCCAAAAAGCACAGGTGATTCTTCGTAGGCATCCTTCTTCTCCAGCAGGTACTTGACTTTCTTGACGGGATAGTAGCTGCGAAAGAGCGGATGGTCGGCCGCAAGGCGTTCAGGGGGACGGGCGGGAAAGATTTTCGGTATCTGGCGGTCAGCGGATTTTCGGAACGATTCGTTGCCGCAACAGGGATTGATGAAAAGAAAGCCGCCGGAAAGCACGTACTTGCGAATCTTGTCCACCTCTTTATCAGAAAGTGACCATTCGTAATGGCCAGTGATGTAGAGCACAGGGACCTCATCCGGGTTGAAGCTGAATTTGGGAAGCGGGGTGGAGGTATAGCGCGGCATGAAACCCATGGGCACTCGCCGGTTCATGCGTCGCATCAGCTCGTAGAGATCGTTTGGGTTGCCCCACCAGCGCGGAAACGAGAATTTGCGGCCGTCTTTCGTGGTGGCCTGGACGTCCTTCCCGTACGTCATCTTGGTGATGAGAATCTTCGCCGGCGGGGAGGGGAATGAGTTTCCAGATGAGCCGGGCGGGCGTTTCTTTTCCTGGCGGGCCTGCACCGGCCCCGGCCCGGGCAGAGGAATCATGACCTCTGCAGCCTTCTTCCTCGGCTGCGCGGGCGCTGGAGGACGCGGGGCGCGAGGAGACTTCTTCGGCGGCGGCGGAGGCTCTTTGATGTGCGGGGGGGGCCGCAATCAAACTCGAAATTGAGACCCCGAACAGAATCGCGATTAGCCAAGTGAAACGGGAGTTTGATTTGGTCATGGCTGATTCGCCGTATGGACTATCCACCAAACGCGGCTATTAAAGTGGATGTTTACGTGGGTTCAAGAGAGGAAAGAATTGCCGGAAGGACACGCAATTCGTAACACGTAATCAGGAACCCTCAACGCACTTGGTATAAACACTACGCATTACGCCTTTCTCCAAAGAGATTTCACCTGTGAGCGAAGACACTGAAAACCAGGTTGACCAGGTCGACCCGACCGAGGTAGCGGCCATCAAGGACACCTACGACAAAGTTCTTGCCGAGCTTCACAAAAAGATCATCGGCCAGAACGAAGTGGTCGAGCAGCTTCTTATCTCGATCTTTTCGAACGGCCATTGCCTGATGGTCGGCGTTCCGGGGCTTGCCAAGACGCTCCTGGTTCAGTCGCTGGCGGAGACGATGAAGCTGAGCTTCAAGCGGATTCAGTTCACGCCCGACCTGATGCCCAGCGACATCACCGGCACGGACATCATCCAGGAAGACCCGGAGACCCGTGAGAGGCGCTTCGAGTTTTTGCAGGGCCCGATCTTCGCCAACATTATTCTCGCCGATGAGATCAACCGGACCCCGCCCAAGACACAGGCCGCGCTCCTGGAATCCATGCAGGAACGGCAGGTGACCATCGGCCAGACTACTCGCCCTCTGCCGCCACCGTTTTTTGTGCTGGCAACGCAGAACCCAATCGAACAGGAGGGCACTTACCCGCTCCCGGAAGCCCAGCAGGATCGTTTCCTATTCCTGGTGTGGGTGGATTATCCGGAAGGCGAAGACGAAATGAACATCATCAAGACAGTCACCTCGGAATCGATGGGAGAGATCGAGCCGGTCTTATCGGGCGAGGAAATCATTTCCATCCAGAACCTGCTGGTGAAGATTCCTGTGCCGGATCACGTGGTCCGCTATTCGTGGAAAGTGGTGCGCGCCCTCCGGCCGGGGGCCTCGCGCATCCATCAATCTGGTCAAAGCCGCCAAGACTCGTGCCGTGCTTAACGGCAACCTTCACGTCTCCGTCGACGACATCCAGGCCATTGCTCACCCGGTCCTACGACACCGCGTGATCCCGAATTTCGCCGCCCAGGCCGAAGGCTACTCGGCCGACAAGATTGTGGATATGGTGTTGGAGGAGATACCGCCTAATTCGTAATCCGTAATCCGTAATCCGTAACCAGAAAAACCCATCATCCTTAATGCGAATGAGTGAGCCTCAGATCGCCTCGGACACTTTCTGATTACGAATTACGAATTACGCATCACGAATTACAAACTACGCTCTACGAATGTCTTCCACGCTCAGCAAGTACCTAGATCCCCGGACGCTCTCACAACTGCTCCACGCCAAGATGTCGGCGAAATATCTTGTGGAAGGGCATTACGCGGGGCAGCATCGCTCGCCTTTCTACGGGTTTGCCGTCGAGTTTGCAGGACACCGCGAATACGTGCCGGGCGACGACATCAAGCATTTGGACTGGCGCGTCTATTTCAAGACCGAACGACTCGCCATCAAGCAATACGAACAGGAGACGAACTTTATCTGCCACCTGTTGATCGACAAGAGCGAGTCGATGCAGTTTGGTTCGACCGAGATGACTAAACTCGAATACGCCAAGCACCTCGCCACCTGCCTGACCTACCTGATCGTGAGAAGGGCGGACGCCGTGGGATTGGGAACTTTTGATGAACAACTGGTCGACGTACTTCCGCCATTAACATCCATGAGCCAGGTCTTCCAGATCGCCGAGCTCTTCGAAAACCTGCAGCCGGCGAGCAAGACCGGCATCGGCGAAGTTCTGACCGACTACGCCCGCCGCATTGGACGCCGCGGCATCGTCATTATCATGTCCGATTTTTTCGGTGATCACGATTCCCTCATGCGAGGCATCCAGCGGCTCCGCTACGATAATCACGAGGTCGTGCTGTTCCATATCCTCGACGACTCGGAACTGACGTTCCCGTTCGAAGGCATGACTCGCTTTATCGGCCTGGAAACTGCCGGCGACCACCTGACCCAGCCCGAAAACATTCGCCAGGACTACCTCGACAAGATGAACAACTTCATCGACACCCTCCGCCGAAACTGCGACGCAAACCGAGTCGAGCACGTCCTCGTCAATACCTCCGTTTCCCAAGGCCACATGCTCATGGGGTACCTGAATTCCAGGAGAGAGATGGTGCCGCAGAAGTGAAGAGTAATGCGTAATGAGTAAGTTTATCCGCACAGGCCGGCTCAATCTGAGCGGCGGATTCAGGACGGATATTGGATACTGAAGGTGCGATGCCCGTAGCAGGGCGACCGTTTGATCAGACATTGATTCCGAGGTAAGGCCGCAGCCTGAGGTACATCTGCCTGTTGCTCCCACAATTATTTATAACGCTCCCATGCCCCGCATCCTTCTGATATCTGACATCCACGGAAACATTGAGGCCCTCGAAGCCGTTGCCGAGAGGCTGAAAGAGGAAGAATTCGATCGGGCCTATTGCCTTGGCGATTATGTCGGGTACGGGCCGAACCCCAATGAGACTATCGAATTGCTCCTGGCCATGGAAGAGGGCGGCATCGAGATGCGGCACAACATCGGAAACCACGATGCAGCGGCAATTGGTGTTTGTGAATTCGTTAACATTCGCAACCAGCAAACCCTTGCACGGGTGATGGAGGAAGGCGAGTTTGCCAGCCAGCTCGAGATCATCCAGGCATACAAAAACCAGGAGACCCGCAAGTACATCCCGGTCAAAGCCGATGCCGAAGAGACCATCAACTGGACCGTCGAACGGATGACCGATACCACTCGCGAATTCCTCTCCACCCGGCTCGAAGAACGTATCGAGATAATGGAGGGCGTTATCAGCGTCCATGCCTCGCCGCGGGATGTCTCATTTGAATACATCCGGGACGATCAGAGTGCGCTCAAGGTCTTCGAGTCGAACACCATGGACAACGTGAAGATCTGTTTCCATGCGCACACCCACTTCCCGGTTGTCTGGAGCCTTCCCGCGGAGGAACGCATGTCCTACGGCGGCAGCATCATCATCATGGGCGAGGTGAGCTCGACCCATGAGGAATTCGTCGAGCTCGATTCCAGCAATCTCTATCTCATCAACGTCGGCTCTGTGGGCCAGCCCCGCGGCGACGACCGGCGGCCCACCTATGTTATTTACGATTCGGAGGCGATGACGGTCCAATTCCATCGCGTGGAATACGATTCATCGCCCACCATCCAGAAGATTCAGGACGCTGGCCTCTCGGATGATCTGGTCAGCCGCCTGCTGCCACACGATGTCGTCGAGATCGATGAAGACGTCGTCGAAATGGATGATGACGATGAAGGTCTTGATGAGTGAATGGATTCAGAGAATCTCGAGGCATCGAGCCCGCAATTCGATTGATTGTGTCTTGGAACTCACTGATCGCAAAGCCGCCTCAAAGACCAATCTGATTCTCACCTGTTCCGCTGAAGCAGACCTACCGAATAGAGCTCGTACGACGCTGCCTTATCCGGGAAATCCACCAGATGCACTGTAAAACGGGCGGGAAGACCGTGCTCGGGGAGCTGTTCTTTGAAGAAGCCTGAATAGGCTTTCGAGTACGCCGCGTAGAGTCGCTTCTGCTCGGCCGCGTACCCATCGGGATCGGAGAGCGGGCTGGGTGATTTGGGCTGGGCGCCGAAGGCGTGCACTTCGATGAAATCCACATCTTCCAGCGATTCGCAGAGGCCCGCTTCTTTCAGCCAGAGCTCCCAGGAACGGAAGACAAGCGGAATCTCGATCTCCGGTTCCATGGTCGTCAGTTCTTCCAGGCCGAGCACGCCCTTCGCAGAATATCCTCCGGTGAGCCCTGCAAAGTAGACCTTCAAATCACCATCCGGCTGCTCCTCGGTCACAAGGCACGAGAGGGTGGGCGCATCTCCCTTGTAGTAATAGGTGAGTTTCCCGCGTTGTTTGACATTGAAGTACGACATTGTGCATTCCTCTGATTAATGATGACTGACAAAAGACAGAGTAATTTCGAACAGAATAACCGTTGCTTCAATCAACCTGTCCCGAATTACTGTGTCCGTTTCCCCTCAGTTCTCTGATTCAGAGATCATCTGCTGCAACTTATCCGCCACCCAGTCCACGGCAACATCGATCAGGAGCTTTCCTTTAGCAGCAGTCGCCAGTTTTGCTTCCTGGTGATAGGTGCGATCATGCTCTGAGTCGGTTTGATGCGCGGAGGGCAGATCGGCTGCGTCGTAATCCACGCCGTCCCAATCGACGTTCTCCGGGAAAGCGGCCATGGCGATCGATGTCTCGAATTCCGCTGCGTGGCCGGGATAGTGGCCGGAGTCCAGATGTTCTTCGATGAACTCTTGTGTATACGCGTCCCAGTAGGAATGGAACAGGAGGTTGATGCCAAGCCGCTCACGAAAACCATCGATGCGCTCACGAGCCGGACCGTTGTTGCCAGCGTGTCCGTTGATGATGAGCACGTTCTTGATTCCATGACGGCGCAGGCTGTCGCAGACGTCGTAAAGGACTTCTCCGAATATTTCCGGACGCAGCGTCAGCGTACCTTTGTGATGCATCCAGTGTTCGGCAACACCAAGTGCAATGGGCGTCGTCACGATTGCCTCAGGGAAAAGTTTCTCAGCCGCCAACTTTGAGACACTCAATGCGCTGGCGGTATCGTGCTCCATGGCCAGATGTTCGTTGTGCTGTTCGGTACTGCCGGTGGGGACGATGGCCCCCTTGAGTGTTCCCGCGTTGAATGCCTCCCGAATGTAACGTCGCTGGTTCTCCCAAAGGAGGACGGATTTGATGGTCGCATTGTCGGTGTTTTTCATGGTGTGAAATTTGGTACGTAAGGAGAGACTTCAGCCGGTTTGAGGATCTGGTCCAGTCGTCTTCAAATCCTCAGCACTTAACAAGTGCCTGATTTTCTGATCCGTCTTACTGCGCTTTCCAGTTCGGTCAGGTCGTCCCACAGGGAGCTTTCACCGTAACGCTGGATCTGGTAATCCATCTCGCTTTCAAGGGAACTGAGCAGTTGCAGGACCTCGAAGCAAGGCGCGCTTTCCATATCGCTGGTCAGGACGTCCCAGAATCGGGTCATGATGGGCCCGGTATCGAGCTCTCTCAATCGAGCCTGCAGTTCGATTGCTGAGGCCTTCTCACTTGTGAATTGCCGGAACAGGGCCAGGGCTCGTTCTCCCAGCTCTGTCGTAAGGTGATTCAACTCTTCTTTCCTGGTCAGCTCTGTTTCGACCGGCACGTTTCCTCGCTCTGTCTCAGTGATGGTGATGGCGGTGTGGATGGCGGTGATGATGGTGGTGCGGATGGTCGTCTTCAGGAGAAGGGGGGTCTTCCTTCTCGGATTCGGCGACAGGGCCTTCTATCTCCAGTCTGGTTAACAACTGCTGGGCCATCTCTCGAAAGGAGGCCGTGACTGGTGAGTCCGGGCATCCTTTGACTACCGGCACGCCGGCGTCCATAGATTCTCCCATCTCGACCCCGAAGGGAATGTGCCCCCAGAAAGGAACGTCCATCATTCTGGCAAGGCGCTCGCCTTTTTCCCGGCCGAAAAGATGAGCTTTCTCGCCGCAATGGGGACATGCATAGACACTCATGTTTTCGATCAGACCGAGAATAGGAACGTTCATTTCGCGTGCGGCGTTGATGGCCTTGCTGCAGACCATGGTCGACAGTCCCTGTGGGGTGGTGATGACCAGCATGCCGTCAAGATCCGGGATGGAGCCCATGATGGTCTGCACTTCGTCCCCGGTGCCGGGGGGCAGGTCGGCCAACAGAAAATCCAGATTGCCCCAGTTAACGGCGCACAGGAATTGGCGAAGGGCTCGCATCTTGTGAGGCCCCTTCCACATAATGGGCACTTCGTCGCCGGGCCAGATGGAGGCCACAGAAATAACCTTCAGCCCGTGTTCCGAATCCATCAGCTCGAACCGCAGGCCCTGGTGCCCGCCATCGTGTCCCGGGGCCACGTCCACCCGTCCGAGGATGCCGAGCGTCTTGGGCACACCGGGCCCATGCACATCCGCGTCGAAGATGGCAACTTTGTAGCCGGCTTCGTGCAAAGCGGCCCCGAGGTTTACCGTTGCGCAGGTCTTGCCGACGCCACCCTTGCCGCTGAAGATGGCCACCCGGTGTCTCACTCCCTTGAGTGCTTTGGCAATGGGCCCGTGTTGGGCGAGCAGTTCTTCTCGGGCTTTCCGCTTCAGTTCATCAAACTCGGCCTGACGATCCATTGGAATTCTCCTGCTTGGATTGAGAAACACTCAGCTCGTATCGGCGGCTTCCCAAGCCGTAGTTAGACGCGTAGTCGAGCATTGCCAGAGGATCAACTCCTGTAATGCGGGCCAGCTTGCCCTTACCTGGTTCCATGGCGCCGCGCTCCTCGGCCGCGGAATTGGGCAGGCCGGGCGATGCGTCAATAAGGTCCACGCTGGCCTGGTCAATGGCCACCGGGTCCCGCGAGGACAACAGTCCCGCGTCCGGCGCCACGGCTACGTCGGAGAACGGGTAGTAATCGGGGTAAGGAACGATGTCCATCAATAAGTTAAAGAAGTGGACCTTGCCCTGTGCCGCGACATGGACGGCGCTTGCTGCTTCAACCACTCTTTTCTGGAAACGTGCGGTACTTTCGCTGTCCACCGTGATGGCGTCGCATGGGCAGGCGGCCATGCAGTAATAAGCGCAGCCGCGGCACAGCTCCTTGTCGATCTCGGCAACAGAATTATCCAGGCTGATGGCTTGGCCTATGCAGCGATCGACACATAGACCGCAGCCATCGCATGTGTCCGTAACCTGAGGCTTAAGGGGCCCGTGAATTCGCCACTTGCCCCTCTGCGCGCTGCATCCCAGACCGAAATTGAGGAGGGCTCCGGAGAGGCCGGCAAAGGGATGGCCGGTTACATGGGAAATGACGATGAGTGCAGCGTACTCAGTAATGCTTCGAGCCACCTCGACGCCACCCAATTCATCGCCGTCAATGGGCAGGAGCTCGCCCTCTTCGCCCGTGTAGCCGTCACCCAGGACGACGGCCCGGCCGAGGGACGCGGTGGTATAGCCGTTGATGGTCGCGGCCTCCATCCAATTCCATCCAATACTGCGCGCCGAGTTATTGAGCCGTGTGGTGTCCATGATCAACGGGTCGCCGCCAAGTTCCACGATCTTCTCCACCACGGCCCTGACCATGGGGGGGCGGGGATAGCTGAGGGCGCCCAATTCCCCGACGTCAATTTTGACAGCGACGAGATCGCCTTTTTTCTTGACCAAGTCGTGCAGGCAGGCTTCGTCGAGGAACTGTCCCAGCCTGACCATCAGGCCGTCGTCGGTGTGCCTTGCCCTCGCGTGCAGATGGTGGACGACGGACATGCTTGCTATCTCACTTTTCCACTGCCTGGGCCCATTCCTCGACTGGCAGCTTTTTCATGGCGGGGGTCCGATCCCCTGCGTCGTAATCATCGATCCCCCGGTTGAGATGGCCAATGGCCTCGATGTGCGCGCAGCGGCCCAGAGCCCGAGTTCCTGCCCGTCCCCAGTACTCCACTGCCTGCTGCGCAAGGCTCGCCTCCGTGAAATGATGCGCCAGAAGCTCTGGCTGATTACTGGCCGTATCCGGAAACTGCTTTTCCAGAACTTCTGCAATCTGTTGATGGAACTGCTGCCGTTTCTTCTTCAGGAGTGACTGGTAAGCCGCATCCTGAATCAGAGCGTGCTTGAAGATGTAGCGCGATCGGTGCCCCCGCCCTCGCTGGAAGAGCAGCTCCGCCTCGACAAGTTTTTCCAGCTCAGATTGGAGCTCCCGTTCCTGAAGAGGGGAGACGGCCTGAATCAGTTCGTGCGAGAATTCCCGGCCGACGGCCGCCCCAAGCTGGACGACCTCGATGTCGCTTGCCATGCGGTCCAGACGGGCCATCAGCAGGTCTTGGAGCGTGGCGGGTATTTCGTGAACGGGGAAGCTCTCCGACATGTGCATCTCACCATCCACCTCTCGGATACTGCCCTGCTCGAGCACCATGGTGGTGAATTCCTCGACGAACAGCGGGACACCATCCGTGCGCTCAACCACCAGATCGATCACGTTTTGCGGGATCTTCTTTATACCGGACTTCAGGACCATCATTTCTCCAAGCTGGCGTTTGGTCAGACGGTTGAGGGCCACCTGTGTCTGATGCGCTTTGCTCTTCCAGGGGGTCTCGAATTCCGGCCGGAACGTGAGCAGCGTCAGGATGCTGTCGCTGAATCCCTGGTCCACCAGCAATTCCAGGAATTCGAGTGTCGTGGGATCGACCCAGTGCAAATCCTCTACGATAAAAAGTACCGGCTGCCGGTACGAGCATTCTTTCAGCCAGTCCACGAGGAGGTCGAACGTTTTTTCTTTCTGAAGCTGCGGGTTGAGCTTCAATGGCGGATAGCGGCCGTCGAGCGGGACCGAGAGGAGTGACGCCAGCAGCCCGATCTCCTCATCACCGTCAAGGTTTAGCTCTTCCAGGTGAGCCGCCAGTTTGTCGAGCTTTTGGCCGGGCGAGTGCCCACCCAGGCCGAGGATTCGTTCAAAGCACTCCGTCGGTGGATAGAAGCTGCTGTTTTGATGGTGCGGTGTTGTGCGCCATTCAATAATGGGATCCCCGTCTTCAGTGCTCTGTTGGGTCACATGCTCTTTCATCACGTGGACCAGTCGAGATTTGCCAAGCCCTGCTTCGCCGATGAGCAGCACGATCTGGCCCATCCCTTCCGCTGCCTGTTCCCATCGCTCCTCGAGCAGGCCCACTTCACGGTCCCGGCCGATCTTTCCCCCGGAATTGACCCAGCTCACGAATCTGCAGAGGCTCGAGCTGTCCGGCAATCAACTGACGAGCGTTCCCCCAGAGCTGGGGCAACTCACGAAACTAGTCCCAGTACAAGCGCGATAGGCTTGGCATGAGTTTTGTTTAAAGCCTCCGTAACGCCGCCAGGTTGTCTCTGGCGGCGTTTTTGATCGTTTTTTGATCAGGCTGATCAATAGATGAACGGAGGCTTTTCAGATGAAGAAGAAGGATAGAAAGAAATTCAATAAAAAGAAGCGAAAACGCGAGAGGCGTCTTGATCATCGTGGAGATCGGGTGTCGTCTCAGCCGGTGATTCAAAGTGGTAATGTTCACTACGAGCTGTCGGACAAGAGCCAGGCCATTGCTCCTGGTGGCATCGGAGCTTTCGTGCACTTGGCGAACACTTTGGGGCTCGTCGATGCCATCAACTCGAAGCTCCGATTGTTCAAGGTCCGAAAACCTTATTTCGAATCCGACCATGTATTAACGATAGCGATTAATATTCTTTGCGGGGGAACTTGCCTGGAGGACATCGAAAATCTCCGCAAGTGCGAAGCCGTTCTTGATGCGCTACAGGCCAAACGTATTCCCGACCCGACCACCAGCGGCGACTTCACCCGTCGTTTTGAGCAGGAGGACGTGGTCACGTTGATGGAAGTATTCAATGAAGTGCGGCTGAAGGTCTGGAAACGGTTTCTCCCCAAGTTGCAGCGCCGCCAGGCCGTCATTGACTCTGATGGAACCATCGTCGGCACAACCGGCGAATGCAAAGAAGGGATGAGTCTTTCCTACAAAGGCGTCTGGGGATACATGCCGCTGGTCGTTTCCCTGGCCAATACGATGGAGCCGTTATTCCTCGTCAACCGTCCCGGCAACAGCGGGTCGGCGGAAGGCGCCCACGTCTGGATCGATAAGGCCATCGATTTAGTGCTCCAGTGTTTCGACACGGTTTTGCTTCGTGGAGATACGGACTTCAGCCAATGCACTCATCTCGACAGATGGGCTGACCGCGGCGTGCACTTTGTTTTCGGAATGGATGCAAAGCAGAACCTCGTCGGGCTCGCCGAGGCTCTGCCCGAAGACGCATGGAAGCCTCTCGAACGGCGTGAAAAGCACAAGATCAAGACTAAACCAAGAGAGCGCCCGGACAATATTAAAGAACAGGTCGTCATCAAAAAAGAATACAAAAACCTGCAACTCGAAGAAGAGTGGATTGCCGAATTCCCGTACAGCCCGACTGCATGCAAAAAGACCTACCGCATGATCGTCCTCAAGAAAATAATAAAAGTCACCCAGGGCCAGACGGAACTCTTCCCACAAGAACGGTTCTTCTTTTACATCAGCAACCTCGAAGACAAATCAGCGGAAGAGATTGTCTTCGAATCCAATGACCGGTGTCATCAGGAGAATCTCATCGAGCAACTCAAGAACGGAGTCCATGCCATGCGCATGCCATCGGGAGACCTCACCTCCAATTGGGCGTACATGGTAATGGCCTCGCTCGCGTGGAACATGAAAATCTGGCATGCATTCCACGTCGAACCCAAGCGAGAGCAATCGCAACTTCTCAAAATGGAATTTAAGCGCTACATCCATGCCATGGTGTTTGTCCCAGCTCAGATCATCAAAACCGCGCGAAAGCTCATCCATCGGTTCCTCTCCTGGAACGACTGGACGGGAATCTTCCTCGACACATTCCAATTCATAAAAAACCAAACCAAGGCATCGTACACATGACGCAAACATAGCCGTCCAGTTCCGCATATCCTCTCCATCCTCCTCGCCCGCGGGGAGGTCTGTCCGAAGCTCACGCC